>NZ_JBHNYN010000004.1:0-408352 GCF_054960695.1 Vibrio sp. PSi01 | reverse complement strand
GATACTTATGTGCTGGGGGCTTTTTATTATTGGTTTGAAGCTGTGTATAGACTAGCTTGCTAGGTTCTAAATCGATTCACTTGGCTCTCTAGGTGATGAGCAACCTCGGTTAAGTCGCTCGCTGCACCTGAAATGCTGCTTACCGACTCTTGGTTACTTTGCGCGATGGTGTTTGCACCTTGCGCGTTCTCACCGAGTGACTTGGTTAGACGATCTTGCTCATCAACCGATACCGCGATTTGGCTATTGGCTTGATTTAAATCTTGAATGTGTTGGTTAATCACATGCAAGTTCTGAGAAGCCTGCTGTGCCTGAGTTGAAGCATCGGAAACCGTGCTGTGGCTCTCCTTAATCGACTCTAACGCATCTTTAGCGCCACGCTGCAGCGATGTGATGAGTTCATCAATCTGGCTAGCAGAATCTTGGGTGCGCTTAGCAAGCGTTCTTACTTCATCAGCTACGACGGCAAACCCGCGACCTTGTTCACCTGCGCGCGCAGCTTCAATAGCCGCATTCAATGCTAACAGGTTGGTTTGCTCAGAAACGCCTTTGATTACTTCAAGAATGGCACCAATGTTCATCGACTCTTTGTGTAGGTCTGTCACTTTCTGGCTACTCACCTGCATGCTTTCATCGGCGCTGCCAATTTCATGCAGTGTCTTGTCTACTTCTTTAAGTCCCATCGCGACATTCTCGGTCGCTTGATTTGCAACTTGAGAGGCGTGGTTAGCACTTGAAGCAATTTCCGATGTGCTCGAAGCCAATTGATCAACGGCTGACGAGATATTGATCATTTCATTGTTCAACTGTGTCGCGTTGGTCGAGCTGTTGTTAGTCACTTGATTAAGAGATTCGGACATCTCACCAATACGCACACTAGAGCGGTTCACTTGGCCAACGATATCGCGCAGAGATTCAATGGTGACCTCCATGTTGGTCAGTAGTTCGCCAATCTCGTTTTTGCTTTCAATGTTCACTTCAACATTCAGGTTGCCTTGAGAAAGCTCATTGGTGATCTGTTTAACCTGTGCGATACCTTTGGTGATAGAACGAGTCACCAAAACCGCGCTTGTCATGCCAATAAGCAAAGCCACTCCTGTAAGCAAGAAGATGATTTGAATGGAGCGTTTTTCACTGGCTTGCAGTACCGGCGTGAGCGCTTGCTTTTGTTGTTCGAGAATACTTTGAGCATCAGCTACCGAAATAGCTAAGCTATCGCCAATAGAGGCGAGAGTAGCGGTTCTTTGGGTGTTCTCAATCATCTGCTGATGAACTTGCTCAAAACCTTTCGCGTACGCTTCACGTTGGTTAGAGAAATCTTCAATCAGTTCACTTTGATAAGGGGATGATTTAAGAGATTCAATATCACCTTCGATACCTGGTAGAGCATATTCAAAAATGTCTTTACCGGCCTCATAGGTTTTGAGGTCGTTGTTGTTTGAGTAACTCAGCACAGTGATCTTGGCGGCGAGGAAATTCTCCATCAACATACCGGCGTATAAGCTCGCGTTTGGATCGTTGTTGTTGTAAGACTCATACAACAAGCTCTGAGCAGCTTTCAGTGCGTTGGTTTCCCTTTTGACCATCTCCACATTTACCAACTGGTCAATGAGGAGTTGGCTTTGTTTCATTGACCCATAAGCCGAATCAAAAGCTGCAACGCTGTCTTGCACTAATTGCAGGCTCGAGAGACTATCGGTATTGGTGGTGGTTTGGATTAGATTGTTCAGCAGTTCATCAATCGCGAGTTTGCTTGATTGATAATTCGTTTCGTATTGCTCATCCAATGACTCTAAGTAACGTTCAGAGGCTAAACGCATCTGAAGAAAGTGCACTTGAATGTTGCCTGATAATGTCGCTTTATGGCTGAGCTCACTGTATTGGCTAAAACCGTTCGACAAGGTTTGGATACCTTTGTAACTCACAAAGCCTGAAATGACGAAAAAGAGCAAGCAGATGGCATAACCCAGCTTGATCTTGAGCGCTATAGAAAGGTGGCGCATAACTATCCCTATATTGACCTGATTCTTTCACAGAGCAGTATTTCATAAAACGGTGTGTCGGGCATACTCAAAGTGAATAGTTTGTGTAAAAAGTAACGCTTTAGTTAAGTAATTCAGTTTTTTCAACACATTTTCAACGGGTTGCATATTTAATAGCGCGCGCTTAATTGAGCTAATTTAGTATTAACGTCCATGCACATGATGATAATTGTCGGTAAAATGGTAACAACTCAATTTAGACTTCAACGCCAAAGGTGCGATATGACCCTTTATAAACTCTATTTAGTAACGGATGACCAACAAGATTTAGATACGCTCAAGTTCGTGGTTGAACAAGCAGTTGCTGGTGGCGTCACCATGGTCCAAGTAAGAGAAAAGCATGGAGATGTAAGAGCGTTCATTGAACGAGCACAAGCTGTTAAGTCTATTTTGGCAGGAACAGACGTACCTTTGATCATTAATGACCGAGTCGATGTTGCATTGGCGGTGGATGCCGATGGCTTACATTTGGGTCAATCGGATATGCCACCAATCATAGCGCGTCAGTTGATTGGACCAGATAAGATTCTAGGTTTGTCGATAGAAGATGAGCAACAACTTCAACAAGCTGACGATTTGCCGATTGATTACATTGGTCTCAGTGCGCTTTTTACAACACCGACCAAGACTAATCTAAAAAAGCATTGGGGTTATGAAGGTATTCAAATGGCTTTGGAGACAACGAAGCTGCCGATTGTCGGTATTGGTGGAATCAACGAATCGAATATCCCTCAGTTAACGCAAACAGGCATCCATGGGTTGGCATTAGTCTCTGCGATATGTCACGCAAAAGACCCGAAAAAAGCAACGCAGGATCTGTTGTCCCTAATGGAGGAGTGAAAGGGTATTTAGACCAGAAAATAATGCGTTTAGCTGTTTGTTTTCTAGTTAAAACATAAGCACAGAGGTGTGCTTATGTTTATCGACTGAGCTTTTAAGGAAAACTATTAAGAACGATATTCTATATACCTATGTAAACATATAAGGGACATAAACAGTTTATCGGATGTACAGAATTATCTGTTGAATATTCAGTTTGGTCTACTGAGCGCACAGAGCAACAGTGCCGATGATCATAAGAACGATCGCGGTGTACCAACCGTATTGCGCTGTTTTATTCGCGACAAAAGCTTTAATGTAATTGATTTCTTCATGCGCCATCGCGATAAAGTCCGTGTAGTTAATTGATAACTCACGGCTGGCTTCTTTCAAGTCTTGCTGCAGTTTGTTGAAAGCCTCATCGATGAAGCCTTTTGTTTCTGAAACAGAAGGAGTAGCAGCCAAAGCTAGACTATTCCAAACTGCCATACGCGATTCATATTCGCTTTCACTGACACAATTAAGTACGCGTAAATCATACTCTCGTTTGTTACGCTCTTTACCCATTTTCTCAGGGCAAATATTTCTTAAAACGTTCACGACAAATTTTCCAAAAGGTTCATTTAGATATAGAAAAGCACTCAAAGAGGGCTCATAAACTGGGGCGAATCAATATTCAAAAGTGATCTATTTGAAGCTGTCATAAGTTCTTGCAGGGCAGGGACACTTATTTCGAAGATTTGAAGTTGGGTCAGTGTTGTTAAAGAGCGATTTGGGACTGTCTATATTCGTTCGAAAAGACAAACCCGTTGGGATCGCATAGTAGTTATGTCACTTTGGGACATCAACTAGGGTGTTTTATCCAGACGACAAAGATATTTATCGGCAAGATAAGCTAAAATGAGGTAGTCGAGGCGTAATCATTACTAACCTCGATTCTAAGAATGGATCAGCTTTTAGTTTACTTGCCATTGGTTGTATTGCAGTGAATACCGTTCAAGGGTCTCGATGAGGCTAGTAAGAACCGGGCCGTTAATGTGACTGCGAGACACCAAGCAACCAACAGGTGTTATCCAACCACCATGCTCGTGTGCGACAGGCAAAGCCACAAGGTCTCCTTTTTCAATCCCTTTCATTACCATCATTTCAGGCACATTTGCCCAGCCAACATTCTGTTCAACGAGATCAACAATGGTCTTATGATTATTGGCATACCAAAGCATGGAGCTAATGCCGTAAGTGAACCATAGTTCGCGTTGTTTCGAACTGCGATGCACACATTGGCGATAACGCTTTAAGTCTGAGTCTTGCACTACGGGTAATTGGCTCAGTTCGTGAGTAGCCGAACTGACAGTTAGGAAACGCGCTTGGCCAAGCAAGAAAAAGTCCATATCAACCTTTAGCTCACCATCGGCATAGATGATTCCAACTTGCGCCTTGCCGCGTCTCACTAAGTCTTCGACATCGAATGTTGAAGTGGTAATGATATCGAAGTGTGTGATAAGGAATTGATCGGCTAGCGAGCTGATTATCTTAATGAAATTCTTATCGATAATGCTTTCATCAACCGCAATGATCAGTTCATGTTCGTCTTCTTGTGTCAGCGATTCTACTTTTTGGTCGAAGTACTTTTGTTGATCAAGAATGGACTTAGCGACAGGCAATAACGCTTTACCTGTGTTGGTTAAAACGGGGATGTTTTTCTCTCGGTTAAACAGCTCTTGGTCGATGGCTATCTCTAGGTTGGCGATCGACTGGCTGACGCCGGATTGAGCACGTTTCAGCTTGCGCGCTGCCGCTGAAAAAGATCCGCTTTCACACACAGTGACGAAGACTTTTAATTGCTCAAAACTGTACATGCTAGCTCTCACTCAATCCAATATGGGCTAATAATGTTCAGGCTATCACTATTCGTGATGGCTGTTAACTTTCTCTTATTATTTCAGATGACATAATCTCGACCAATCCAACACATAATAGATTATTTAGAGGAATGTATGAGTACGTTAGAAAGAGTGTTTCACTCTGTGTTATTTGAAGTATTGGCCGTAACACTTTCCATTGTCGGCTTAGCGATATTTACCGATCATGATGTGAACGCCTTATCAGGAACCATGATAGTTGTTGCGAGTATCGCGATGATGTGGAACTACTGTTTTAATCGCATTTTTGATTGCTATTTCACGGGGGAAAAATCACAGCGTTCACTTAAGTTACGTGTTTTTCATGTCGTGTTATTTGAGGCTGGCTTGCTGGTGGCGACGATCCCTGTGATGGCGTACTTGCTCAACGTCGGTATTTGGCAGGCATTTTTGATGGATATCGGCGTGACCATTTTTATTACCATTTACGCATTTGTATTCAACCTGATTTACGACCATGTTCGAGCGTTTTTGGTGCATAGAGCCAATCTCGCAGTTCAGTAATCTGCTAAGTCAGTAAACGCTATTTTGGCTACTAACTGATTGTTTATTCGTTATTTTTACGGAGGTATTCGGCTAGTAAGCCTAGGTCACTCGTCATTTATTCTGCTATCTTCAATAAGGTGATAATTTGAAATACAAGCCAAACCTGAAGCAAGCTATCGAAGTGCGGATAGGGCGCTTTATCGTGCCAAGGGCAGTGGCCGAAATAGGGTATGTAGTTCTAGTCCGAGTTGCCCAGAGCCAATTGCCTTGGTTAATTATAATCGTGTCTGAGCCGAAATTGAGCGTTGGTAAATCTTTGGGGTAATACCGGAGACTCGTTTAAAGGCTCTAGAAAAGTGGGAAATATTGGTGTAACCCAATTGGCTCGAAATGTAAGTCAACGTATGGCCTTCTTCCATCAGCTCACATGCGACGGAAAACATCAGGTTCTCTTTGATTTTCCGGTAGGTGGTATTTTCGTTTTTCAGCTTACGTTGAAATGTTCGTACAGAAAAGTTTAAGAGTTCAGCTGCCTCTTCAAGTGAGAGGTCTTGCTCCTTCATGTAGGGTTTGAGTAACTCGTAAACGCTGTCAGTAAAGCTTGTGTACCATTCAATGATCGCCGGCTTGTTACTTAAGTCTTTGGCGGTGAGTCGAATCGGTAGTTGTAAGATCTCATCAGGGATAAGAACCGCGGTAGAGCGATGGCCGACAAACAGCTGGCAGTGATTGGAAAGCAGCGTTTTAACGATGTCGGTGTCATTGCCTTGCAAACGCACTTTGGTTGGTTGCCAAGGTGACTTATATAGAATGGTGATTAATTCGATGATGTAGGTAATGGCAAAAACTTCGCCCCATTGGAACATGGGTGAATTATCTTCAGTTGCGGTTCGGCAGAACCAACTCTGACCATGCTCTTGAATGAAGTCGACTCTACTACCGGGAGAATCATAAGAGAAAATGGTGTTGATGTGTTTTAACGAATCCTCAATCGTTTCAAACTCGGTAAACTGATGCAAGACGTATGGGATGATTCGTCGTTTAAAGGCCAAACCGAGCACATCCGTAAATCGAGAGACACCGAGTTGTGACGAAGTCAGATAAATCAGTCGCTTGATGGATTCAGACGGCACAAAGTCACTTTCTGATTCAATGAGGCCGGGCGGCAAGCCTGAGTCTTCAAGCAACTTATACAGGTCTAAGCCATAGTCCGTGAACACTTGCACTAAGATTTTGGCATAACTTGTTTGTATTACTGGGACTTGGTAAGAGCGAGTAGCCATGATCAAACAATCCTTGTGTATCTATACGTTATTAGACGTGCATATCATTTACAGTGTTTTGTTTAGTAAATCTAACCCTATTTACTTGAGTTTTCCATGGTCGGGTTTATTTTTAAGATATTAATTTTGTTTGATTTTAGCTATTGAGAAGGGAGTTCCATGTCAGAAGTCAAAGGGAACAAGCAAGACGACAATGAAGAAAGTAGCCAACCCGAAAATGGTAAAGATAAGGTAAGAAAGGTCACCAATTACTTACTCGGGTTTGTGGCATTCACACTGTTATTTAGTGTTATCGCCGATCGAATTATTCCTATTACTGATAACGCACGTGTGAAGGGTTATATCGTTCCTATCAAACCTGAAGTGTCGGGCAAGGTGCTTGATATTTTAGTACAACCAAACCAATTGGTTAATCAAGGCGACACACTTGCGGTTTTGGATAAGTCTGATTATCGAATTGCAGTTCAACAGGCAGAGCAAAACTTAGAAATCGCAGGGCAGAATGTCGGTGCTCAGACTGCGAGCATTGCTTCTGCGCAAGCCAAGTTAACCTCTGCTCTGGTTGAGAAGCAAAACACTCAATTACAGGCTAAACGAGTGTTGGAAATGGCAGACAAAGGTGTCGTGTCTAAATCGGATGCTGACCAAGCCCGCGCTGCACTAGCAACTGCTCGTGCTGGTGTTACTAATGCGGAAGCGGATTTGGAACGTGCTAAACAACAAATGGGTAAAGAGGGCAAAGAAAACAGCCAAGTGAAAGCGGCATTATTGGCCCTAGAGCAAGCTCAATTAAACCTAGAACGCACGGTTATCAAAGCGCCAACTCAAGGGGGTGTGTCTAATTTTAGTTTGTCAGAAGGTTTCTATGCATCTGCGGGGCAAGCCATTATGACGTTTGTCTCAACCGAAGATATCTGGATCGAAGCTTACTATCGCGAAAATAGTTTAGGCAATGTCGCGGTCGGTGATGAAGTGGAAGTTGCTCTAGATTTTGCTCCGGGTCGAATCGTGAAGGGTCGAGTGAGCAGTATCGATTGGGGGGTCGATTGGGGACAAAATGATCAAGCTGGTAAACTAGCTCAAGCGAGTCAACAAACAGGTTGGTTACGCCAAACTCAGATGCTGCCAATCACCATTGAATTTGAACGCGATACTGTGCAAGGCATGCTACGTGTGGGTGGTCAGGCTGATGTGATTGTTTATAGTGGTGATAACTTCGTTTTCAACGCAATAGGCAAGCTTTGGATTCGATTCATAAGCGTACTGTCTTATGTCCGATAAGCCTATTCTCGACCATCAAATTCAGCAACGGATCCTGCGTTATACCGTAGGCGTTACGTTGGCTGTATTTTTGGCTGCATGGATTAACTGGCCACTCGCATTTGTGGCGCCGGTGTTCACAGCTAAGTTCCTACTCGATAAGCCTAACCTGCACAAGGAAACAGTCTACGAACTCTTGTTGGCAGTAGTCGCCACCATGGCATTGGGTTTATTGCTGTCGCGCGGAATTACCCATTATCCGATTCCTCTGTTGATTTTAGTTGGGTTGATGATGTTATGGGGCTACTACTTATTCGTTGACCCTAAATGGAACTTGTTTGCGACTGTGCTATTAATCGCGGTGTTGATGTTGCCATTTATGGCGATTGATAACCCTGGCGTTTCGGTCATGTTGGCTTCTGGTTTGGCGACATCGGGTGTCGTTTCAGTGATGATTTTTGCGTTAGTGCATGTGTTTTTTCCTGAACCTAAAACGGGCTTTTCAGGCTTTGATCCAGTGCCGCTCGAAAAGAAACAACGTTGGTATGCTGCTTTTAGAGCGATGATCATCTCTTATCCTGTCGTGTGCTTTTTCTTTATTTTTCAGATCTCTGAAGCATTGTTAACTATGATGTTTATTGCGTTGTTGTCGTTAATGATTACTTCAGAGAAATCTGTAAAACTGAGCGTCTTTTTAGTCATCAGTAATGGTATTGGGGGCATGCTGGCGATTACCGCTTTTTCAATCCTTTCTATTGTTCCCAATATTGTCTTCTACTCTTTATTTATAGGTCTTGTCGCTATTTTGATGGCCACGAAGATCTACACCGTTCCAGAAAAAGCACCGATTTTTGCCACTGCATTCAGTACCTTATTGGTACTTGTGGGGAGTACATTGATGAGCTCAGGTGATATTGATAGCAACGCATTCATACGCATATTCCAGTTAGTGATAATTGGAGTCTATATGATTTTGGCTTCACTCTTCCTTGAAACCAGGAATTGGAAGTTCTTACAAAATCAGCCTTAATTTTTGCCATACAAGGACGTCTCATGAAGCTAACCGATGATTTTTCAAAACAGGCGATTGATGCCGCAATCAAAATTGCAGCCATTGCCATGCTCGTCTATTGGTGTTTTTCGATTTTGCGCCCATTTATTTTACTGGTGGTGTGGGGGGCGATTATTGCGACTGCGCTGTATCCAGTGGCGGTCGCCATTTCAAATAAAACGGGTATGTCAAAAGGAAAAGCCAGTGCATTGCTGAGCTTTATTGGCGTAATTCTGTTACTGATTCCTCTCGTTGCACTTTCTTCTGGTATTTACACCAGCACTTCAGATTTGATGACCGGTCTTCAAGACGGCACCTTATCACTGCCTAAACCGAAAGAGTCCTTACAAGAGATTCCATTCATTGGAGAGAGGGTTTATTCAACATTGGTTGCCGCCTCAAATAATATAGAAGGCACTTTTATCAAATATGCTGACGAATTGAAGATCTTTGCATCTAAAGCAGCGTCTGTTTTAGGTTCTTTGGGGGGCGGTTTTATTCAATTCATTATCTCGACCATTATTGCTGGCGCGTTCATGAGTAACGCTGAGCGATGCCAAACGGGTGTGATTCACTTGGTGGCTCGCTTAACTGACGGTAAAGGTAAAGAACTTGTTCAACTATCTAAAGCAACGGTACGTAGCGTAGTACAAGGTGTGATTGGTGTGGCCGTCATTCAATCCATCATGTCAGCAATCGGATTAGTTATTGCGGGCGTTCCAGCGGCAGCCATGTGGGCGTTAGCGGTATTGTTGATCGCTATTATCCAACTGCCACCCATTCTTGCTCTGCTACCTGCGATCATCTACATGTTCAGTGTTGAATCGACACTTGCGGCGAGTTTGTTCTTAGTGTGGTGTATTTTAGTGAGCGGTAGTGACGCGATTTTGAAGCCGATGTTGTTGAGCCGCGGCTCTCATATCCCTATGTTGGTGATTCTGTTAGGTGCGTTAGGTGGTATGGCAATGTCGGGTATTGTGGGCCTATTTGTTGGTGCAGTAATACTCAGTTTGACCTACGAACTTATGATGGCTTGGCTTGGTCTTGAAGATAAAGGCGAAGAAGACCAAGAGGCAAAGTAAATGAAACCAGTTTCGAAAGACGACAACTTCTACTTCTTGTTTTATGCACTGTTGGTGTTGTTTTTTGGTTGTGCTGTGATGCAGCAGTTCTATCCGCAAGGACAGAAAACAATACTATTTATTATCATTATTACTTTGGCGAGTTCAATTGTTGGTATTCATAAAGAGCGAGCTTTGTATCGCTCTTGGTATGGGATGTTGTTGATCACGGCCTTGGTGTCTGGTGTGTTTTCATTTTTGGAAGGCTATAACTTATCGGTAGTAACGTTATCGGCGTTGGCTGTGTTCTTGTTTTCGCATATTTACTCTGCGTTAAAGCAAGTGATGAAAGCAAAAACGGTAACCCCTAATCACATCATCGGCTCTATCTGTATTTACTTACTGTTGGGGTTTGCTTGGTCGACTATCTATTTGTTGATTCTAGAAATCTTTCCTAAAGCCTTTAATGGGTTAGAAGAGCAAATTTGGCTAACAAACTTGTTCAATGCAATGTACTTTAGTTTCATTACGTTGACCACGGTTGGCTACGGTGATATATCACCGGCTTTGCCTATTGCTCAGTTCTTTGTGTTTATGGAATCCATTATTGGCAGTTTCTACTTGGCCATCATGGTGGCGAGCTTGGTGAGTATTCGGCTTGCTCAATCTCAATCCCAATAAAGGACACACAAAGAAGCTCGGTAATTGCCGGGCTTCTTCTATCGTATGAGCTTCAAAGTATGTATGGGCTTTGAACTTTAATTTTGTGTGGCCTAGGAATCTTAGGCCTCAGTGCCTTGTATCTTTTCTAGCTTTTCGATAGTCGTTTGCGACACGAGCTGACCATCCATATAGTAGCTAACGTTTTGACCATCTTTGATTCCGGTAAGCGTTCCTGTTTCACCAGAGGTATAGACGATATCCATTTGAATCGTGTTTTTGTCGATCTTAATCATCGTACCCGTTTCAATCGTGCGATTGTTTGAGATTGGTCCTACAGGAGCTTCTTTGAGGCTTGGGTCTAGGCCGTCGTTCAGTTTTGAAAGGGAGGTTGTGGCAATACCAACGGTTACTTCATGACATAGGTGTAAGTTTTTACTGCAAGCCAACGTAAAAGGCGAAAGATAAGGGTAGTGGCTTTAAAAGCAAACTTGGCGATTGAGGTCATCGCTTCAGCCGCAATGCTCAAGCATTTATGTAAATCTGATTCTTTGTATTCTGAGTAGGTCATCTTGTTATCTCATCTCTCGTTGTTATCTTTTACATATAAATAATGACTCCTGTCTAGCTCTATCTCCTGAGTACGTAATGTACGAATATTCAACGTGAAATATTTACCATTTAGTGCCACGTAGCTTAGAAATTAGCCGAAAGGGAATTCGTTGAGAGAAATTAAGCACCTGCCTAGGTGTAAGTTATTAAGTTACCGAAAAAACGAGGTTATATAGTGGTATGATCGCAGGCTCAGCACCATAAGTAATAAAGAATAGGAAACAGAATGACTCACCTTACCGAACAGCAAGAAGCTGCAATGGCGATGTTTAAAGAAAACTTACACCTTCCAAATGGTGGTTTTCATAAACTGATTATCGAGCTAAGTAAGGAATATCAGCTGCCTTTCCAAAAGGTGCGTGCGGTTTTAAAGAAAGCTCAAAAAGATGTTGAACGACAGATACGAGAAGACTTTACCAACGTTGATGACACAGTACTGAGCCAAGCGAATTGGGTAAACATCATTAAGTCGAAGCTTGTTGAGTTAGCGGAAGAAAACCAAACGGTCATGGATAAGCTGCAACTCAATCTGAAATATCAAAAAGTATTGTCGGCAACCAATGGTTCAATCGCAAGCGAAGACGAACGTGACGAGTTGATTGAAGAGTTGATTCAAGCTTATGAGAAAGAGGTGTTCAAACCTTTACTGGCGATGCTGCATACAACAAAGCTGTATTGGAAGTTAATGCTGGTGGATGAGACATGTAAGATGAATGAGGAAAATCGTGAGAAGTTCAGTGATTACCCTCAACACATGCAAGCTGCAGAACACTTATATACTTTGGATCAGAAGTTAAGGTCTATGCCGTTAACTTATTAGTCCATGAATGCACTGATAATGACTCATTGGTGATTCAGAGTTTGATATAAGTTGGTTTCAATAGAAGCACGATAACCTAGCTAGCGTTAGCCGCGTGTGAAATGCAAAAAGGGCTAGGTTTCTGATCTGTTTTACTTCTACTCTATTTCGTTCAGCTAGAGCGAATTGAGGGTGACATCTTTTGTATCTTTGGAACTAGGCAGTGTTTCTTTTTGTAGCCTTTGGAAATGCTATAGGAGTGTGAAATGTCCTAGGGTGTTTCCGTTGCCCGAAACGATAGTTCCGATGCTGTCTCGTTCATTAAATTCAAAGTCGATGAGATAACTGTTGTGTTGTAGCTTAGGCAATATGTGGCGGTGAAGTATATCGCTATTGAGCTGTCGGATCTCGGTGACCCATGAAATTTCTTCTTTATGTAAGTCTATTTTTATCGTGAGCATTTACTACCTTTAAGTTTATTAACTGATTTGTCGCGTGATAATTGGTACCAATGGGTTTGTCGTGTTGTTCTGCGTGACATAACTGTGCCTTGTGTTTATTACATTTATATTTAAGTCGTCGAACTATTGTTGATTCGCTTACTTTAAAGAAAGCAAATGATGAATAGAACGGTAGTGGGATCGAATTTAAAAGCTATTGAATGACTATCTGGGTGAAAGCTGACGCAGAGATGGTGTAACGAGGGAATCGAGAACTGTCTATGTGGAACTTGGACTTACTTTAGCATTAACAGCTCTATAGATTAGAGCCAAGTGGCGAACTATACGCCTAGTTTTTTAAATTACAACCTTATTTTCAATTAAACTTTAAATAAGCCTGAATAAATTAACGCCACTAATTGAGGGTTAAATGAGCGAATAGAGTAGGGTTCATCGCCTCACTGTCTGGGGTAACTACAGTTCTTACTCAAGTTATCTTAGGTTTACTGATTGCCTTTTTTATGATATTTCATTTTAACTTTCTGTTATATAAAGTGTTTACATTGTAAATTGGAAGGCTGGTTTATTTGTGAACTGTTGGGTTTTGAGTTATAGAGCTAAAGCTATAAAGCTTCTTTTTGTTGATTGGTTCGGGAATGTCACCGAGCTTATCCTCTGATAAATCTAATGATTTGCTGTATTTTCAGCTATTCGCGTTTAAAAATTACCGACATCACTCCATCCATATTTCTCATCTGGACCTATTTCCTTATTCTGATGCTATTTTGAACAATCAAGCTTATGGATGAGAAAGCGCCTCCTGATTTATGAACCTCCACTGACTTGAGTCGCATTTTTTCCAGGTCGCTCTTACTACAGAGACCTTCAATTGTGAGTTCTACTCGCCACTACCTGATCTAACAAAAAATGAATACTCACTTTAACGTTTCTGAATAAGAAAGTTGTTGTTACACCAATTTAGTGCAAATATAATTGATAATAATTCTCACTTGCGTTACAGGTATGTTGTCAATTTGGCGGCAGACTTTAAATTATCGTTATTTAGCGGTTGTGTACGCCCCATACTCACCTATGAGTAATGTGACTTTCATTGTCATGAGTGGTGGTTTGTATCAATGGCAAAGGAATAAACATGAAGAAAACAATCAATGCAGTTCGTCAGCTATTGAGCGGACTTGTTATCGTTCTTTTATCGTCAGTGATGGCGATGGCTCAAGCAAACACAGTCACGATTGAACACGTTAAAGGCACAGCGCTGTTTACTGAAGTACCACAGCGAGTGGTGGTTCTTGGCCATGGTAGCTTAGACGTGCTAGATCAAATTGGTGTGCAACCAGTTGGCGCGCCTCATAGCTTGCTGCCTGATTACCTCGCTTCATACAAAGAAACGACTGCGAACACTGGCTCGTTGAGCGAACCTGATTTTGAAGCTATCTACATGTTGAAACCAGACATCATCATCGCGGAAAACCGCATGCTTAAGGTTTACGACCAACTAACACAGATCGCTCCTACGGTCATGTTCTCTATTGAAGGTGATAAGTACTGGGCTGACGCTCAACAAAACTGGCGCGCGCTAGGCGACATTTTTGGTAAGCAAGCTGAGGTCGAAGCGATCATTAAAGAGACTCAAGCTTCGATCACTGTGATAAACGACAAAGTGGCGTCTAACGAAACTTCAGCCATGATGCTAATGAACAACGGCAACAACATCGCTATGTTCAACAAAGGCAGCCGTTTCTCAATCATCTTTGATGATTTTGGCTTCGTTGAGTCAAAGAGTGCAACAGTGGCTCCGATCAAAGGAACACACGGCAATCTAATCTCTTTTGAATACATTGCTGATGCGAAACCTGAAGTGCTTTACGTTCTTGACCGCGAAAAAGCGATTGGCAGATCTGAAGGACGCGCACAACAACTGTTTGATAACCCATTAGTTGCGGCAACACCTGCAGCGCAGCAAGGTAACATCGTTTACCTTGATTCAAGTGCTTGGTATCTGGCAGGCGGTGGTGTGACTGCGATTCACAGAATGCTTGGTGATGTTGAACGTACTATTCAATAGTTACTCATCATCAGATTTTTGGGCTTATAAGAGTGTTCTTATAAGCCCTTTTCACTTTTCATACGGGCTACCCGAGACCTACCTTTAGTATTATTTCTATGTTGAAACCCATTGCAGCTGCTGTATTTCTTGTTGTGTTATGCATTGCGTCATTGATGATTGGAGTCGCTGAAATTAGTTTTAGTGACTTCTTCAACGGCAACCAACACGCCAACTCTATTTATATTGTTAGTCGAATTCCTAGGTTGTTCGCGATTGTGCTTGCTGGCGCGGGATTGAGTGTCGCAGGCTTGATCATGCAGCAGATCGTACAGAACAAGTTTGCCGCACCTTCGACTATGGGGACCATTGACTGTGCCATGTTAGGTTACATCGTTGGTATTCTAGTGCTGGGTAATGCCGCGCAATGGAGCTACTTAGGCTTTATTTTCGCGTTTGCCGTTTTCGGGACCATGTTGTTGGTGCGTTTCTTACAACACCTAAAATTCAAAAATGCGGTTTTGGTGCCTTTGATTGGCATCATGTACGGCAATGTCGTCTCGTCTTTAACAACCTTCATTGCTTATAAGTACGACTTAGTGCAAACCATGTCGGCATGGACGATGGCGAACTTTGCAAGTGTGTTGCAAGGCAGCTACGAAATCCTTTATCTGGCTGTGCCTGCCTGTGTGTTGGCTTACTACTTTGCGAGCCAATTTAGCGCGGCGAGCATTGGCGAGAGCTTTGCTAAAAACATCGGCCTGAATTACCAGAAAATCGTCTTCATCGGTGTTGCGCTTGTTGCTATCTGCGCCTCTTCTGTAGTGATGATCGTTGGCGTCATTCCATTCCTTGGCTTAATTGTCCCGAATATCGTGTCGTTGATGATGGGCGATAACATGAAGAAGATTTTACCTTGGACAGCTTACTGGGGCGTGATTTTAGTATTAGCTTGTGATTTATTAGCTCGAATAGTCATTTTCCCTTATGAGATCCCAATCTCGATGGTAATCAGCATCTTTGGTGGCTTAATTTTTATCTACCTAATCATGAGAGACAAGTCGAATGCGTGATTCAATAAAAATTGCGATTCTGGCTATCGCATCTTTGGGTATGGCGGCAGTATTTGTGGGGCAGGGACTCACGTGGGATAACTACGAGTTCTTCTTGTCTCTGCGATTACCAAAACTGTTGTCGATTGTGTTGGCGGCGGTAGCGATTTCTGCATCGTCATTGGTTTTTCAAACCATTACTAACAATCGAATTTTAACCCCATCCATCTTGGGTTTTGACAGTTTGTACATGCTGGTTCAAACGGTGCTTCTGTTTGTATTTGGCAGTACCAGTTTCTGGGTGATTGATTCCATCGCTAACTTTTCGTTGTCTGTGACTGTGATGATCTTGTTCTCATTTGCCCTGTTCCACTTCTACTTTAAGAGCAAGCGAAACAACGTATTTACACTGCTGTTGATTGGTATTGTGTGTGGCAGCGTATTCTCGAGTCTGTCTAGCTTCTTAGCGATGTTGATTGACCCGAACGAGTTCGCGGTGCTGCAGAATGTGATGTTCGCAAGTTTCAATAATGTGAAAGGTGAGCTGGTTTATCTCAGTCTTATTCCACTGGGTTTGAGCTTGCTTGGACTATGGTTGTTTGCGCCCAAGCTCGATGTACTTTGGCTTGGCGTCGATAACGCGACAAGCTTAGGCGTGAACACCAAGCGACTGACTCAGATTATCTTGGTGATTGTGTCAGTGATGGTGGCTGTGTCTACTGCTTTGGTTGGCCCAGTACTTTTCTTTGGCTTGATCACCGTGAGCTTGGCTCGTCAGATGTTCAGCTCTTATCAGCATCGTGTGCTTATCATTGCCAGCAGTTTATTAGCGGTGGTGCTACTTGTTTCTGGCCAATGGTTTATCGAAAAAGTGATGGCGTTTGAAACCACAGTGAGTGTGATCATTAACTTGGTCGGCGGTTTGTATTTTATGTTCTTGTTGTTACGCACCAGAATTCAGTAAAGGTAGTAAGTAGTGATTAAATTAACAGGTTTAAGTAAGACGTATGGCAAGACACTTGTGGTGGATGATGCCAGTGCCATGTTCCCGAAAGGCGAAGTAACTTCTATCATTGGCCCAAATGGTGCGGGTAAAAGTACGCTGCTTTCAATGGCGAGTCGCTTAACAGACAGTGACGCGGGTGAAGTGGTTATTGGCGATAAGTTACTGGCTGAGTGGGATACCAAAGAGTTAGCGAAGCACCTTGCCGTGTTAAGACAATCAAACAACATCAATATGCGATTTACGATTCGTGAGTTGGTCTGTTTTGGGCGTTTTCCGCATTCCCAAGGTCGCTTGAAAGACGAAGATCATAAGATCGTCGATACAGCGCTCGAACACCTTGGCATTACCGATATCCAAAACAAATACCTTGATGAGTTGAGTGGTGGTCAGCGTCAAATGGCGTTTATCGCGATGGTTGTGGCACAAGATACGGATTATGTGTTCCTAGATGAACCACTGAACAATCTTGATATTAAACACTCTGTTGAAATCATGCAGACGTTGCGTCGTTTAGCGCATGAGTTCAATAAAGCAGTAGTGATCGTGATTCACGACATCAACTTCGCGTCTTGCTATTCAGATAACATTGTCGCGATGAAGAAAGGAAAAGTGGTTAAGTCAGGTAAGGTTGCGGAAGTGGTTGAAAAATCAGTGATGGAGTCGATTTACGAGATCCCATTTGAGATTTGTGAGTTCGATGGTGTTCGAATCTGTATGTATTACTCTGGTCGTTAGGCCTATTAGTTCCTAGATACAAAAAGGAAAAGAGCTCCCATATGAGGAGCTCTTTTTTATTCTCCAAGCTTCTTTGCGCGTTTGCTGCTTTATCTTCTTACAATTTAAGCTTCTTGTAATTTTAACGCCTTGTAACTTCGTCATCTTCTAAGATGAGCTTCTTGCGACTGTTGATAAAGTGACCCAGGTTGATCCTTTACAGTGCGTGGTACGGTGTTAGACCCATTAACACACTCCTCAGTACCAAGATATGTTTAACCATATACTTTGAGAGTATCAGAGTATCAGAGTATCAGAGTGTTACGCTGTAAGTTGCATAATAAATCCAGTCGAGTTTTTGACATCAAGACCTACTCATCGCTAGTTTGATGTTAGTCGAAGATCTATCCTTCATTTTTAACAAACATTTGTCATTTTCGTGTTGAGAGGTGTGAAAAGCCATCTACACTATGGTTATAACTGTTTGATTTTTATACGAGGTATCAATGAGTCGGAAACCTATAGTGTTAGTCGTAGATGACACCCCAAGTAATTTGGATGTGTTAACTGCAATACTCAAAGATATCTATCAAGTCAAAGTAGCAATTAACGGTACCATTGGTATTAAAATTGCGAAAATGGTACCGCAACCCGATCTCATTCTTCTTGATATTATGATGCCTGATATTGACGGATATGAGGTGTGCCAACAGTTAAAATCACAACCGAATACTGCCCATATTCCTATCATATTCGTGACCGCTAAAATTGGGCCCGAAGCGGAGGTAAAAGGATTGGCTTTGGGGGCTGTAGATTACCTTACCAAACCCATCACACCAGCTATTGCACTTCAGCGGGTTAAGACTCACATTACACTTTATGACCAACAACGCGCGTTGTTTAGTCAGGTAAAAGAGAAAACTCAAGAGATCAATCTCGGTAAGCTAGAAACCCTGAACATATTGGGTAGAGCGGCTGAATTTAAAGATAATGAAACTGGTATGCACGTCATGCGCATGAGTCATTATTGTGAAGTATTAGCTAAAGCCTTAGGCATGACAGACGAAGATGCAGAGACTCTCCGTGATGCGGCGCCGATGCATGATATTGGGAAAATCGGCATTCCTGATAGTGTGTTATTGAAGCCCGGTAAGTTGGATGCTGATGAATGGGCTACCATGCAAAAGCACGTTGAGTATGGTGTTGAGATACTAGGTAGACAAAGCGATTCAAAGTTGATGCGAATGGCAACCCAAGTGGCGCAGTATCACCATGAAAAATGGGATGGCAGCGGTTATCCAAATCAGATCGCGGGTGAAGCTATTCCTTTAGTTGGTCGGATTGCGGCTGTTGCTGACGTGTTTGATGCTCTGACGGCTGAAAGACCTTACAAAAAAGCGTGGAGTGTTGAAGAGGCGCTTGCTCTAATTACGGAGCAGAAAGGCAAACACTTTGACCCGACAATAGTCGATTTGTTTCTCGTCAACTTGCCCGAGATACTAGCGATTAAAGAGAAGTTCAAAGATGAATAAGCGCTTTATTATATGGATTAATCAGTGTTTTATTCTCATTTCAAGCTTATCGCTTCTGATCGTTGGTTTACCACATGCTTATGCTGAAAGCGTCAGTGAAGATGATTTAACCCAGTGGTTAGAAAGCAAACCAACAGTGACCTTTATCGCGCTTTCCAGTCATTATCCTTATTCATTTATCGATGATGAAGGTGAGGTATCCGGTATTATTCGAGATTGGGCGAAAGAGTTTGAACTCAATTATGGAATTGAAACGAACTTTATAAGTGTGAACTCTCATTCCGAAGCAAAGCAGGTCCTACTTGATGGGCGTGGCGATGTTTTTCCTTTCCAGCAATTCGACCCAAGCGAAGGTGGTCGATTTCTCGCTACTAGCCCTTATATTCCCTACCAAATCGCGGTGATTCTCCCTACCGACGATCCTACTAATAATAACATCGAGCAATCTGATAAGCGTCGTATCGCCATGGTGCGAAATAGTATCGATCTAGAAAAGTCAGGAGTACAACTCAGCTCGATCGAAAGAGTTCAATTTGATACTGCTATTGATGCTATTCGTGCTCTGGAAGAAGGCTCAGTCGATGGCATGCTTGCTGAGCCAGTCACTACGCTAGATCTCGCTCACAAGAGCGGCGTATACAGTTTAGCGGTTAATTACGTTCTCGAACGCTGGAAATACATAGAAGCTTCAATGGTTGTTCGAACTAGGGACGCCAAACTGCTTGCTTTGTTAAACCAACAAATCGCAACATTTGATATTGGGAAGAAAAACCGGATTTTATCGCACTGGTTAAAAGATTCGCCCTATCGCACTCCAGTAAAAGGTGTGTTTGGATTTGGTAACCCTCCTTACATGTACCCAGAAAGTACATCTGTAGGGATTGAGCATGACATTATGCAGCGCGCGCTCAACAACATGGGATATCGACTTGGTGACGTTGTCACTCTTCCTCGTAGCGCAGCCAACCAGGCTATTGATAATAATAGTTCGATATCGTTTGTTTCAGGAATACAGGCTGATGGGGCTTCAGTACATTTTTTGAGTGATAAAATCATGGATGTTGAGTTTGTACCTATTTCGCTAAAAAGGCGCAACTTGAACCTCAACTCTGCCGAAAATTTATCGCTGGGTGCTTTGCTATTTGATGATACTTCGCCAATAAAAAACTCCGTTGAGATACTGAGAAACAAAGTCAGTATCGGTAGCCTTGAGGATATCGACAGCCTAGAATCTGCATTTTCTCAGCTACGTGCACAAAACGTCGATCTATTAATGGTTGAGAAACGGGTGCTGAGGTGGTTTGTCATGAATACCCGTTTCATTGAGATGCGTGAAATCGAACTACATGAAGATTTTAAAGTCAACTATCCGATTTATGTGGATTTTAGATCAGCTAAGCTAAGAGACAGCTTCAATGAAGCGATTAAACATCTAAAGCAAACTAATGACGAGTTTGAGCAGATACTTGAAACTCAAGTTAGGAATGATCTTACTCCAGTACTTAGGAAGGCCGACATCATTGCTCAAATATCGGCTTATTTTATTGTGAATGACCGCTTTGAAGAGCTCCCTAGGATCTTCGATATATTCGATGCTGAGCATACTTTTAGAGTGATTTCCGCACAAGCAGATAACAACAAAAGGCCTATTGAGTCTTGGTATTTAGGCGAAGATCTAGATTCCTCACTGAACAAAAAAAACACCTCCAAATTATCATCTGTGACTAAAGGCGCTGGCTATAAAACGCAAACAGGAAGTGTTAATGCAGGGTTCATGACGTTTTACTTTGATGTTAGTTCCGTCGAAAGAAATTATGTATATTTCCCTTCCATTGAACAATTTGAATCGTTTGGAGAAGGAGCACAGCGTTATATCGCCGGTGTCTATCAATCAAACAACTTGACTGGTGAGCTTCTAAATCTCAGCCAAAAAGAGCGTCAATGGATCAAGAACCATCCCGAACTAAAAGTAGGTATCGACCCCAATTCATTACCTTATGAAGCCTTGTCTAGTAAGGATGAATATATTGGAATGATTGATGATTACCTGACGTTAATTGAACAAAAAACTGGGTTACGATTGAGTCATGTTGATGTTGAAAACTGGCAAGAAACTCGCAGACTTGTTGATCACCGTCAGGTTCATCTAGTGTCTGCTGCTGTCGAGAACCGCTCGTTAGGTGAAAATGTAAAACCAGCAAAAGCGCTATTTTCTAGCCGTCTTGCTATAGCTTCACACCGAGATATTAATAGTCTTGTGCTGGAAGAAGCTTATGGATGGAAGCTTGGAATATTAGCAAATGGTGCCAATACTGAAGCTATTGTGGAAAGTTACCCAAATATTGAATGGGAGCTTGTCGATTTTACGAGAAAAGGGTTGGAGCGAGTTGAGTCTGGTGAGCTCGATGGAATTATTGACACTGTCGACGTGCTTAATTACTTGATCGATTCGTTTGGTTACCGAGGTATTGGGATCATTGGGCGATTAGATTTTTTCTTGTCACCAACATTTCATGTCATAAAGTCTGAGCCGTTATTGTTGTCAATTATGAATAAAGCGATTGAAAATATATCGGCTGAAGATCATCAAAAAATATCAGCTAAATGGGCGGCACCTAAAGCGATTGAAAAAATTGATTACCAACTGGTTTATACCATATCGGTATTCTCGATCGTGATAGTGTTGCTGATTGTATTTTGGAATAGAAAGCTATCCAAACAAATCACTATTGCCAATAACGCGACCGAAGCACTTCGCAAAGCACAAGATCAACTATACAACATCCTGAATACTTCGCCTATCGCGGCGAGTGTCATTGTTGATGACCAAGTGCGTTATGCAAATGATACGGCCAAACGCCTATTTGGGGTGGGACGAAAAGAACTCTCTTCTATCGATGTTGAAGTTGTTTATGACTCTTTGTCTGATCGTGATGCGTTTGACAAAGAGCTAGATCTTAACGGTAAAGTAGTCAACCGGGAGTTAGTGCTGAGAAAGTTTGATGGAGGCCGCTTTGTCGCGCTTGTGAGCTATTACCTATTTGAACTTGATGGGGAAGTCGCGACTCTATTTTGGGCTTTTGATATCTCTGAAATGAAGCGCCTAAATGAGCAACTTGAAGAAGAGAAAGAGAGAGCCGATCTGGCTAGCCAAGCTAAATCTGATTTCTTAGCTAACATGAGCCATGAGATCAGAACACCGATGAACGCGATTATCGGTTTGTCTTATTTGGCTATTGGCGAAATATCTAATCCTGTTGCTCGAAATTATATCGAGAAAGTGCATCGTTCAGGACATTCACTGTTAAGTATCATTAACGATATCCTCGATTTTTCTAAAATAGAAGCGGGGCAGCTATTCATTGATAGCATCCCATTTAACCCTATGGTGACCTTTAAAGATGTCATAGAACTGATGGAGTCTAAGGCGTCAGAAAAGCAACTTAACCTATCGATGTCTGTTGACCCAGAGTTAAACAGTCCAATGCTCGGCGACCCGTTAAGGCTCTTTCAAGTCATTCTTAACCTTATTGGTAATGCCATTAAATTCACAGAGTTTGGACATGTGACATTAACCGCTGTTCTACTGGAGTCTAACGATCACAGCGTGAGTATGAAGATCAGTATATCCGATTCGGGAATCGGGATATCAGAAGAGAATCGACACAAGCTCTTTCAAGCATTTAGTCAAGCTGACAGCACCACGACCCGAAAATTTGGTGGTACTGGTTTAGGTTTGAATATTAGTCAGAAACTCGTGCATGCTATGGGCAGTAAAATTTCAGTCGAGAGCGTGTTGGGTAACGGCAGTGAATTCTCTTTCCCTATCACGTTACTTAAATCGAATGCACAAGAACTTGAGCAATTTAAGTCCCAAGAATTAAAACTTGATTACCATGTTGAATTTAAAGGGCAAAGGGTACTTTTGGTTGAAGATAATGAACTGAATCAAGACTTGGCATTGGCGTTCTTGGATCGTTTCAAGCTAAACGCAGATTTGGCCGAAAATGGTCAAGAGGCCGTTTCACTAGCCAAAAATAATGATTACGAAGTCATTTTAATGGATCTTCAAATGCCAGTTATGGATGGCTTTGGAGCGACACGGAAAATTCGAGAGTTTGACATGCAAGTTCCTATCATTGCGATGTCGGCTAATGTGTTCGCTGATGCCAAACAGAGAGCAAGAGACGCAGGGGTAACAGATTTCCTAGATAAGCCGATAATCATTGATGAAGCGAGCTCTTTGCTTATTAAGTACATTGTGCCTGAGGTTATGGTTGAAGGAAAAGCTGCACCTTTAACGGATCAAGTGGTGAGCTCAGCGGAGAACGATGACCATTCCATTGATGAGAACTCTGAAGAATCTCCTGTATTCTCAAAACAGCGCTTTGAGCAACTCACTCAATCCGACGTTGAACTCCAAGATAAGCTGCTTAGAAAGTTCGACAATAGTGCACCAAAGATCATGGCAGAGGCCTTTGAGAGTCATGAGAAAGGTGAATGGGTGAATTTAGAGCGTAGCCTACATACCTTGAAAAGTATGGCAGCATCGATTGGTGGAGTACGTTTAGCAGGCTTGCTAAGTGATTTAGAGGCGAAAGCCCATGCGAAGGAGTGTCATGAGTTTGATCTTCAAGAAGGTAAACATGGTTTGCTCGAGCTCATTAAGGCTATTGAAAGTCAATTTGATAAATCACAAGTAGTTGAAGCGGTTAATCTAGGAGCTTTGTCGTCAACGGTGACAGAGAAGCAAAGAGTGAAGTTGCTCAGTCTACTTGAAGCCTACGACAACGAAGCTGCGCAATATGTGTCTGAGTTACTTGTTTTGTATCCAAGTTCTGCCGAGCTTAAAGAGGTGCAACGTGCGCTGGATGGGTATGATTTCGAGCGGGCGACTGACGTAATCCGAACTTTTCAATAATCACATAATTTGTGTTAAATCACATCAGTACTCAAAAAATTGGCCCTTTTAACTGTTTTAGTTTAGGGGCCAATAATGTTGGAGGAACCGATGAAGCTAAAGGTCAAATGCAGTTAAAGATTAAATGCAGTAAACAGCTACAATACGGTAAAATGGTCTAATCAAATCGGCAAACACACCTAATCACGGACATTTTGTTTGATTAGATCAATGACAGTATCGTATCTGTGTGGCAGTTTTCGGTTCCTCTTCTGAACCAAATACAGCGTTTCTTCTACCTTTACCTTTGGTGGTACAACGTACAGCTTATCTCTGCCTGGGAAGTGTTCAACAGCACCGGCGGGCAGTACCGTAAAGCCTAATCCTTTTGATACTGGTAGCAATATTTGATGAAGTTGATTGATGTAGCCAGACTTTGGTATTTCGTTGATGTTGATATTCGCCAAATCTTTGTCTCCGCATAAGTCGAAATACAAAGACAGATAATGGGCAGAGTCTGGGTGCGCAATTAATCCAATGTCATCCAACACTTTTGGTGTTATCTCTAAACCTGCATGGCTTTGATGGACGATTAAACACAACGCTTCTTTACCGATGACTTGGCTTTGATAATAACTGTCGTTTGGAGAATGTCTCACGATGCCGATATCTGTCGTGCCCTCAAGTAAGTCATTTAATATTTTCTTGTTGGGAGCTGCTTCTAGGTTAATGCTTAATTCTCTATGCTGTTGCTGCAATTCAAGAAGCTTTGGATAAAGGCGCAGAGATAAAGAGCCAGAGCACGAAAGGTTGCATTGCCCTGAATAAGGGTTATCAAAATTCAAAGACTCGAAAAGATCTTCTTGGTCTTTTTCCAGTTTGAGAGCATAGCGATACATAATGCGACCTTGCTCGGTAAGTTCGAAGCTCTTATTTTCCCTCGATAAAAGGTCACAATCACACACTTGCTCTAGCTTTTTGATATGTTGGCTAACTCCGGGCTGCGTCATATACAGCTTTTCGGCCGTTTGGGTAAAATGACCTACTTCAACCAGAGTCTTAAACGTGTTTAGCCAAAGCGGATTAATCATACTCATTTCCAAATCCCCAAACCTGTGAATAGCAAAATTAAAATCAACATGAATAACGAAAAATTATTATTCTATTAAGTAATGATAATTTCAACCTCAAAAAGACACTTCTATGGAAATCAAAGCAAGCTAGTGTAAAGCGAACGATATGTGTTTTTGGCTAGATACGGACGTTAATCTATTTATTGAGTAACAAAGTGTTGCGACTTTGTTGAATGTTTGGTTTATTGGCCGACTACGATCGTATTTGGGAATGAAGATGAATAGAAACGTTTGGCTGCTATCACTGTGTCAGGCCTTATTGATGACGGGTAATATATTACTGATCTCGGTGATTGGTTTGATAGGTAAACAGATCGCCCCTAGTGTCAGCATGATTACTTTACCCGTTGCTTTACAGTTTTTAGGTTTAATGGCGGCCACTATTCCCGCGTCTTTAATTTCAGGTAAGTTAGGACGAAAACGAGGGTTTAGTATTGGCAACGTAGTCGGTATTACAGGGGCAAGTCTTGCAACTTACGCGTTATCTCAACAACACTTTTATCTGTTTTGCTTCGCCACATTTTTGCTTGGGATAGGTATAGGTTTTGGCACGCTTTATCGTTTCGCTGCTATCGAAGTATGCGATGAAAATGCTCGCCATCGTGCGATTTCTATATCAATGGCAGGTGGCGTTCTTGCTGCCGTGTTAGGGCCTAACTTGGCGATTATGTCGCAACAATGGTCGCAAGATGGCTTGTATATTGGTGCTTTTGCTTCGTTGATTGGATTGAACATTCTTGCGTTGCTTATCTTACAAACCATTCAATTTCCAAGAGTCTCTTTTAATAGTCAGGCTCCCAAAGCTGATCCTTTAGGTGTGATCGTTAAAGCACCGAACTTTATTGGAGCAGTTTTTGCTGCAATGGTCGCTTATGCGGTGATGAATATCCTAATGACAGCAACACCGTTGGCAATGATTGGCTGTGGTTTTGATTTTACCAAGGCGGCTGGCGTGATTGAGTGGCATGTTCTGGGGATGTTTGTACCTGCATTCTTTACCGGATCGCTTATCGAGAAGTTTGGCTCAAGAATGATGATCTTGGCGGGCGGGATTCTGTTCGTTGTCTGTATTGCGATTAACATTCATGGCGAATCTATCTGGCACTTCAGAGCGGCCTTGGTCGTGCTAGGTGTAGGTTGGAACTTCATGTTTATCGCGGCAACAGGCTTGTTTAGTCAGTCTTACCAATCGCAAAACAAAGCCAAGGCTCAAGCATTCAATGAATTTGTTGTCTTTGGTTGTGTGACTATCACAGCGATGCTTTCTGGTTGGCTAGAATCAACAGCAGGGTGGCAGAACCTTAATATCTACGTATTACCCTTCGTATTAGCTGTGATCTTGCTGTTCGCTTTTAGCGCGCGTAAATCGCGTGTTCAAAAACAGCCAGTATGATGATTTTCTGAGCCTCCAAGCCTCCAAGCCTCCAATTAATTCAAGCTTATTATAGGTAGTACGAATCTTGTTAGATTGAAATACAGACTAATAAAAAGCCCTACCATTTGGTAGGGCTTTGCTTACGGCTTAAATAATCACGTTTTCTTAAAACTGCTGTCGTGGCTTATCTCCTGTGACAACAGTACTTAAGTTTGCTTTCAAGTCGATATGGTAGAGTCCACATCGCTATTATTGGGTTTAAAAACCTGCTGTGATTTACAGGTCGACTAAAATTGTCTTAGTCGTAATCCCACCTTGGTCATCGATTATCTTCAGTGTCACCTCGTGCTTTCCGTATGAAGGGAAGATTGACGTGAATGTGCGACCACGTTTCACCTTTCCGTTTGGAAGTGTCCACTTGGTATCAACAATACGACCATCGCTGTCTGAACTTGTAGACCACATGGTTACCCAACGCCCCAAGTGTATGTACTTCGCTCTCGCTTCTGGAAGAGCATTTGGAGACTCAACAACCACTAATGAGCTAAACGAATCGGTAGCGCCTTTGTCGTCGACAACGGTCAAGCTTACCGTGTATTCACCGGCTTGCTCGTAAGACCAAGTTGGTGTCACTTCGTTGCTTGTTGTACTGTTTCCAAAGTCCCATAGATAATTGGTGATTTCACCGTCTTGATCAGAACTGAAGTTACGTGCAGAAACGTTCCGGCCAGTAACATCGACCTCGAAGTTTGCAGTAGGGGCGACGTTGTGTTGGTTTACTTTAGATAAACGCACCACACCATATTCGTTGTTTTCACCTTGGTTGAGTATTTCAATTTCAAGGCCAAACTCTGTTAACTTACGCCCTGAGTCTGGTGCTTGAGGTGATGCGTAGTCTTCAGTATCTGAGAAGTTGGCAGTTCCAACTAAGTTGGTGTCTTCTAGTACGTCGTTATCTCCATTGACGAGGCGCATTGGTGCTTGATCACTCAGTGAGAATGCAGCATCACGCACTTGGAATCGAGTTTGAGCGACTTCTCCTGAATTCGCCCATGCCATGGCATTTTGATCTGCATCCACCACACCTAGCCAACCTTCGCCTGGGTGTTTGCCTACCCAGTTATCGGTGAGAGCTTCATCGACGTACCAAATAATGAGGCCCGGTTCGAATGAGATCAGTTGACCCATGCGTTTGATGTTGGCTAGACCTTCATCAACGTTCATGTGGCTACGCCATTGCAGCAGGTAGTAGTGTTGCGCTTGGTGGAATCCATTACTCAGCTTGTAGCCATTTAGGGCGAAGGTGGAGTTGCTTTCACCATCGTCTATTGAGGTGACTTCACCATCAACGACAACACTGAGGTTATCCAGATAGAAGCCTTCCATCGCCAAGCCACCATCGGTGATGTACTCGAATGACAGTTCTACTTCTTGGCCTACCCATTGTGAAACGTCAAACTCAGCGTCAATCCACCCGCCAGATTCGCCCCCAATAGCAGGAACGAGGCCAGTATTGTATGGGTCATCCATTGAGGTGATGTTGCCTGCGATGGCTTGTCCATTCACGAGTACCCGCGCAAAGTCGTAGTCTTTTTCAATCTCGTACCAAGTTTTGAAAGACAGCAGCGCAGATTCACCCGCTGGAATCACCAACTTGCGAGTCATGTTATTTTTCAGGTCATCGCCTTTTTGAGAGTGGAACGAATACTCTCCCTCAAAGGGTTTCAGACTTTCAATTTGCTTTTCAGGAAGATCGACCTTAATCATGTTCGGACGGTTGTTATCCGTTGTTTGGAACAACGTATAAACTTGTGGGTTGTCTTCTAGGTCATCAATTGAGATCTGGTCGTCGTTAATCCAACGTCCGCCAATCGATTTTTGTAGGAAGTGTTTTGCCCAAGAGCTGAATGCCGTTGGTTGTGTACCACCAATTTGACCAGCCCAACTGCCTGAAGACATGATTGACCAATAGGAAACCGGTTCACCTTTGCCTGTGTATTGAGTGTCATACTCATCAGGTAAGCCTAAATCGTGGCCGTATTCGTGAGCACAAACCCCGGCTGCAGCATCAATCGGCTGAATAGTGTAATCGAACGCGGCGTATTGACCACCAAAGCGGTGAGGGAGGGAACTTGAGGTGCCACTAAGAATATGAGCTTGGCCAAGATTAAAGCGGTGAGACCAAATTGCATCACGGCCTAATACGCCGCCACCAGCTTCTTCGCCTACCGATGCATGGAACACCATTAGATGATCTATCACACCATCGGGTTCGCGGAAGTTTCCGTCACCGTCGTAATCGTAACGATCTTCAATGTCGTAATCGGCAAGGTTGATACTTGGGTCTTGCGCCAGTTGATTAAGCGCTTCACGAACCAGTTCCTGTGCGTTTAAGTCGTTGTCGGTGGTAGGGGAGTTGCCACCATAGAATGACGCAGGCTTAGAAGCGCGGTACCAACCTACCGCTTGACCTGCAACGCTGTAACTATCACCTGATTCGCTTTGGTAATATTGACGCATTGAGATTAGGTTCTCGCCATTAGGTCCGATGTAGCCAGAATTTGAAAACAACAATTCTTGATAATGATTTGGATTGTAGCTCGCGTACAACATCTGAGTATGTTCTTCAGTCAGTTTGTTGTCGTCCCAGTTTAAATCAGGAAAATCAACCAGTAGAGCGAGTACTTTATCTGTACGCTTGGTGCCGACTTCCAAAGCAAAGACGCTCGCCTTTTTAACACCAGATCCTTTCTCGATGGCTTTCAGTATCTTCGCTCGTTGTTCTAGCGCTTTTTTACCGAATTGGGCATCACCTTTAAAACCAGAATTGATCTTATTCTTTAAATAACGGTCGAGCGCATCGTGTTTTGCTACATCGGTTGCGTCTTGATCAACTAAGCCTTGTCTTATTAGCATTTCAATTAGCTTGTCTTCATTAACCACGCCTAAATCAATAGGTGTCTTTGCATAACTACTGACGCTAAATAGAGCAAGCATTGCTGAAGCCAACAATGTTTTTCTCATCATTTTCATTGTATTTCCTTTTTATATTTCCATGTCGATATCAGTATCAACTTGCCTTATTCGGATCTGTTGTCCGAGTTTGGCCTAATACACTCTTGTGGTGTTATATTTAACTGACGTGTGTTTGTGGTATGTTTCGTATTTTCTATCTCTTTTATACGTTCTATTTCTTTTGTATTAGTTGTCTCTTTTCTATTTTTTGAATCAAACGGAGTGCCCTTCACTTTTTTAGCGTTGAGATAAACACGCAAAGCTTCTTGATTGTCCTCATAGGTTAAGCCAGAGCAGATAACGCCTCGTCCAATCAATGATTTCAGCAAGAGTTCATCGTTCTCAATAGTGGAAGCCTGTGACAGTGAGCAATAAAGTAGAACTATTAAAGGCATTGTTTTGGAAGACATCGTGATAAGAGCCATTAGTTTTGATTATGTAACAAAATATATTTATAAAATTAACCAATCAAATGGTTAATTTTTACAAACAATTATTCGTTCCGATTTCAACATTAAGAGTTAATATCAAATAAGATGGGTTAATTATTCTTCTGTCAGTTATTTAATGAAAGTTAATGAATAAATAGGTGATAGTTTGGTTATTAGTACTATTCATTGAAATGAACGTTATTACTCTAGAAGGTAATAAATATGAGGTTTGTCATAATCACTGTTTAATTATTTTCGTGCATTTGGAAATCTAGAAGTGAATTAAATTATAAGAGATGAATGTAACTTTAGTCGTTAAATTATTTTTAGATGGAAAGCGTGCAACAACAGAGTTTTTTGGAATAAACGAATAAGTAGTAAAAAGAGCCGAGTTAGGCTCTTTCGTTTGTATTCTAGTTAGTCATTTGGTGACAATACCTATGATTGAGAGACATCGCGATAGAAGTACCGTTCACACACTTTGGGGTTAATGCGCTTGATGACATTTGAGATCAAAGCAACGACAAGCACTGAGAATACTAATCTTCCCCAAAATATGGTGTAGAAGTCAGCCCCAATGAGCAGGATCAACAACGTATCTTCAATCAAACTGTGGAGCAAGTTGAGCAGCATGAGCGCGGTGAACACGTCTCTAGCTGAGATATGTCCTTTCTTGGCTTCGTTGATCAATAAGCCACCGCCAAACGAAAGCCCAAGCGTGATTCCGATAATCGTTAGGTTGGTTGCGTCTTTGCTGATCCCTAACAGTCTTAAGAATGGTCTCAACATTACAGCCATCAGTTTTTCAATTCCGACAAGCTTTAAAATTTTGAGTAGCAGTAATAGTGCTGAGATTACCATGAAGATAACCGCAAAACTCTTAAGCTGATCCAAGGCCCAGGTGAGGTAACTTGTATCCGTTGATACTTCCGGTTGCCAAAGCACTGTCGCGGGGTAGTTGAGTAAGTCGCCATATTGATAGCTGAGATTCAATAACCATGCTAATACCAAACTGCCGCCGACTCTGACTGATAACGTCGCCAACCAACTGACGCCTGCTTTTTTGGCTATCGCACCTTCGATTGGCAGTGAATGGGCGAGGAGCATCATGCTGCCTAATACAGAAGCCTGAGCAACAGTGAGAGGAATATCTGAGTTAATGAGAATAATGAGCCCCGCATAGATGTTGGTGAGTATGGTGGTTGCCCATACCAATCCCATCTCTTTTGGTAAGCCGACGCTTTCCATTATTGGGCTAAGCCATTCGCTAAGAATCACGATGCCGCCGAGCTCTTCAATGACCTTTATCACGATGATAATTGGAATCATGATTCGGAAAAGAGTCGAGGTGACATCGATAATCTCTTTAAGGAGTTCTTTAAAAAATTGATAGGTTGATTTCATCGTTACGACCATAGTTCGATTGTTTAGTATGAAAAGATCTTACCGTGATTGATGTGATTAAAATTTCTAAATTGAACTTTAAAGTTGCTATGGATTTTTTAATTATCGTAATATTAAAAATTATAAGTCAAAAAATTCTTGGTTTAAGAAATTATGGTAATTGATCGTATAGATAGGAATATTCTCGTTGAACTGCAGAAGAACAACCGAATTCCAAACCTCACATTGGCTGAACTGGTCGGATTGTCACCGCCTGCTTGCTTAAAGCGAGTGAAACGGCTGAGAGAAGAGGGCGTTATAGTTGGTGATGTGTCTATCATCAACCCAGAACTGACCGGCAGTAAGATTACTTTGGTTGTGTCCGTGGAAATGGAGCGTGACCGAGGGGACATTTACCAGATCTTTCGCCATTCTATTTCAAAGGCAGAAGAGGTCACGCAGTGTTATCAGATATCAGGCAGCTTTGACTTCATGTTGATTGTGACGGTCAAAGACATACAAGCCTATGAAGATTTTGTTGAGCGTGTATTGCGCAAAGATTTAAATATTCGTAAGTTTCACACGTCTGTTTCTATGAGAACGGTGAAATTCAGTACAGCTGTCAATTTAGATGAGTGATTTGGCTTTTTAAATTTGTAGGGTGAGTTCGAACTCTGTGAAGTATCTAGCTTAAATCTGTATAAATAGCAGGCATTTACGCAAAATGTGATATTCACATTTTGTCATAACTTTAATAATTGTATATATTCCTCGCCTAAAATAATAATTAACAAAAGTTAATATAATGACTGTCAGCTCATTTTCTCAATCACGTGAAACGCTTCTAAGCGAAAACGAACAACTCGTCTCAACTACCGATCTTAAAGGTGTGATTACTTACAGTAATGATGCTTTTTGTCGTATAGCAGAATATAGCCAACAAGAACTCCTAGGACAAAACCACAATGTTGTCAGGCATGGTGATATGCCCAAAGCTGCATTTGCCGATATGTGGATCAACCTAAAACAAGGTAAAGCGTGGCGTGGAATCGTAAAGAACAAAACGAAGTCCGGTGGCTTTTATTGGGTCGATGCTTATGTCACGCCAATTTACGATAATGGAAAGGTGAGTGGCTATCAGTCTGTTCGTGTTAAACCTAAGAATGAGTGGGTGCAGATTGCAGATAAGGCCTACCAAGGCTTATTGAAGGCTGAGAAGTCTGGCCGCCAATGGTCATTACAGATCAGGGATAGTGTTCGTTATGCCGTGTTATTGGGATCGTTGGCTGCGCCTCTCGTATCAAATCTAGTCGAAGTTGGGCAAATGTCGCAATGGTTTCTTAGTTTGCTTCCTGTTTCTGCATTGGCTCTGCTTTTCCGACAAGAACTCATTGATACACCGTTACAGTTAAAGAAGCTTCAGTCTAAGTTTGATAGTGTCAGTCGTCTTGTTTATTCAGGTAATAGTAAGTATTCAATCGCCGACTTCCATTTGAAGCTGTTGTCTGCGCGAATCAGAACGGTGTTAGGTCGTATGACGGATTCAGCGAAGCCATTGCAAGACTTAGCTGATAATCTCAATACGACTTCATTTGAAGTGTCAGAAGCGTTAGATCAACAAACGGAAGATATTTTACAAGTGCGTGAAGCAACTGAAGAAGTTGAAGTCACGGCGAATGAGGTCTCTTCTCGTACAGAAGAAGCGCATCAGATTGTTGATGTGACTTTGCAAACCTGTGCGGGTGCTAAAGAAAGCATTAATCAAACTCATCAAAATTTAGAAAGCTTAGCTTCACAGGCAGAGAAGGCCACCCAAACAACTTACCAACTGAGCGACCAAGCTCAAAGCGTCAGCAAGATAATGGAAGAGATAGGCGGAATCGCCGAGCAAACCAACTTGTTGGCACTGAACGCTGCGATCGAAGCGGCTAGAGCAGGCGAGCAAGGACGTGGTTTTGCGGTGGTTGCTGATGAAGTGCGTGCGTTATCGGGTCGCACTTCTAAGGCGACGGTTCAAATCAAAGAGAGCATTGATACCATGTTAGCGACGATTGAAGGTTGGCAGAAAGATATTTTGGCTAACCGAGAACAAACGGATGCGTGTGGCGATGTAGCAAAGGTAAGTGCAGAGCGCTTGTCAGAAGTTGAGAACCTGATGCAATCGATGAACGAGTTAATGCAGTCGGTTGAAAGTTCCGCACATAAGCAACGTCAGCTATCTAGTGACGTAAACCTTCATATGCAGTCTATCGCGTCAACCGCCGAGCAAAACCTAGTGGCGACACATTCAGTCAAAGATCATTCGAAAGAACTCAAAGAGCAAGTGAATGAATTCTATCAATTGGCGAAGCGTTTCGAAGAGAAATAGCGGTTAGATTTACGCCGAGTAAGAAATAAGAGAAAGCCTTGCGAAATTAGCAGGGCTTTTTTGTGAGCTAAAGGAACTGTTAACAATCAAAGACTAACAGGCAACTGATACAAAAAAGCCCCGCATTTTCATGCGGGGCTTTCTGTATGCATCAACCCATTTAAGGGTGAGACAATTTAATCAAGACTAAGCTAGAAGCTCTTTTGCTGTGTTTACTACGTTTTCAGTAGTGAAACCGAACATCTTGAATAGCTCGCCTGCTGGTGCAGATTCGCCGAACGTTGTCATACCGATGATCTTGCCACCGAAACCAACGTACTTGTACCAGAAGTCAGCGATGCCAGCTTCTACAGCGATACGTGCAGTTACGTCAGATGGAAGTACAGACTCGCGGTATTCAGCGTCTTGCTTGTCGAATGCGTCAGTTGCAGGCATAGAGACTACGCGTACTGCTTTACCTTCAGCTGTTAGTTGTGCTGCTGCTTCAACAGCAAGCTCAACTTCAGAACCAGTCGCGATCAGGATAAGCTCTGGTTTGCCTTCGCAATCTTTCAGGATGTAACCACCCTTAGCGATGTTTGCCACTTGCTCAGCGTCACGATCTTGCTGTGCAAGGTTTTGACGAGAGAAGATAAGTGCAGAAGGGCCATCTTTACGCTCAATTGCCAGTTTCCAAGCAACAGCAGACTCAACTTGGTCACATGGACGCCATGTGCTCATGTTTGGAGTCAGACGTAGAGAAGCGATTTGCTCAACCGGTTGGTGAGTAGGACCATCTTCGCCAAGACCGATAGAGTCATGAGTGTAAACTTGGATGTTCTGAGTTTTCATCAGAGCAGCCATACGCATTGCGTTACGCGCGTATTCCATAAACATTAGGAACGTTGCGCCGTAGGGTACGAAACCACCATGCAGAGCGATACCGTTCATGATAGCCGTCATACCGAATTCACGTACACCGTAGTGGATGTAGTTACCAGAGAAGTCATTTGCTTCAAGAGACTTAGAACCAGACCACATAGTCAGGTTAGAAGGCGCAAGGTCAGCAGAGCCGCCCATGAATTCAGGTAGCATAGCACCGAACGCTTCTAGAGCATTTTGAGATGCTTTACGTGATGCGATGTTTGCTGGGTTAGCTTGAAGATCGGCGATGATTGCTGATGCTTTCTCTTCCCATTCAGCAGGAAGGTCACCGTTTACGCGGCGTTTGAATTCAGCTGCCAACTCAGGGTATGCTGCTTCATAAGCTGCAAGTTTCTCGTTCCACGCTGCTTCCTTAGCTGCGCCTGCTTCTTTCGCATCCCACTCTGAGTAAACTTCCGACGGAATTTCAAAAGGACCGTGCTCCCAACCTAGTTGCTTACGAGTTGCTGCGATTTCATCAGCGCCTAATGGTGCACCGTGACAGTCGTGCGTACCTGCTTTGTTTGGAGAACCAAAGCCAATCACTGTTTTAGTACAGATTAGAGTTGGACGAGGGTCTGCTTTAGCTGCTTCGATAGCCGCGTTGATAGCGTCAGCATCGTGGCCATCAACGGCTGGGATTACGTGCCAGCCGTAAGCTTCGAAACGCTTAGGTGTATCGTCAGAGAACCAACCTTCAACTTCGCCATCGATAGAGATACCGTTGTCATCCCAGAAAGCAACCAACTTACCAAGACCTAGCGTACCTGCTAGAGAACATGCTTCGTGAGAGATACCTTCCATCAGACAGCCATCACCCATGAATGCATAAGTGTAGTGGTCTACGATGTCGTGGCCTTCTTTGTTGAACTGTGCCGCAAGTGCTTTCTCAGCCATCGCCATACCAACAGCGTTAGTGATGCCTTGACCTAGAGGGCCAGTAGTCGTCTCGATACCTGGTGCGTAGCCGTACTCTGGGTGACCTGGAGTCTTAGAGTGCAGTTGACGGAAGTTCTTAAGATCTTCAATTGAAAGCTCGTAACCTGCTAGGTGAAGCAGAGAGTAAATCAGCATTGAGCCGTGGCCGTTAGACAGGATAAAACGGTCGCGGTCAGCCCACTCTGGGTTTGCTGGGTTGTGGTTTAGGTGAGAGCGCCAAAGTACTTCAGCGATGTCAGCCATGCCCATAGGAGCGCCTGGGTGACCAGAGTTTGCTTGTTGTACGCCGTCCATGCTTAGAGCACGAATAGCGTTAGCTAGATGTTTGCGATTCATAAGAACTTCCGAATAAAAATTAAGAAAAACAAAATTGATAAAAGTAGGGGAACTGAACGTTCCCCTATTTGAATTTGGTAAGAGTGATTACAGCTTAGCTGCAATCATGTCTTCTAGTTTGCCTTGGTCAACTGCGAAGTTGCGGATGCCTTCAGCTAGCTTCTCAACAGCCATTGGGTCTTGGTTGTGATCCCATAGGAACTCAGCGTGAGTCATCGCTGCAGGGCGCTCTTTAGTACCGTTAGAGTCGATTAGCTTCTCTACTACTTCGCCTTCTGCTGCTTCTAGGTCTGCTAGAAGTTGAGGAGCGATCGTCAGACGATCACAGCCTGCAAGTTCAAGGATCTCGCCGATGTTACGGAAGCTTGCGCCCATAACAACAGTCTTGTAACCGTGGTCTTTGTAGTAGTTGTAGATGTCTGAAACAGAGATTACACCTGGATCTTCTGAAGCTTCGAAATCACGACCTTCTTTCGCTTTATACCAGTCCATGATGCGACCAACGAAAGGAGAGATTAGGAATACGCCAGCTTCAGCACAAGCACGAGCTTGAGCGAAAGAGAATAGAAGCGTTAGGTTACAGTTGATGCCTTCTTTCTCTAGGATTTCAGCAGCACGGATACCTTCCCAAGTAGAAGCCAGTTTGATAAGGATACGGTCGTTAGTGATGCCAGCGTCGTTGTACATTTTGATAAGTTGACGAGCTTTAGCAACGCTGCCTTCCATGTCGTAAGAAAGACGAGCATCTACTTCTGTAGAAATACGGCCAGGTACAACTTTAAGGATTTCTTTACCGATGTTTACGTTAAGCATGTCGCAAGTGTCTTGAACTTGCTGTGCTTTGTCATCGCTTTGCGCTTTAGCGTATTCGATAGAAGCATCGATTAGAGGTGCATACTCAGCAATTTGAGCAGCTTTAAGAATTAGAGATGGGTTAGTTGTCGCGTCTTCTGGAGTGTACTTACTGATAGCTTCGATATCGCCAGTGTCAGCTACAACAGTTGTTAGTTTACGAAGTTGCTCTAATTTATTGCTCATTTTGATCATCCTATGTATCGCATAACACCCCTTTAACGGGAGAGGTGCGGGCATTTGCAAGCTAACTAATGAAGCGCTCAATGGTTGTACCAGTGAGCCGAACTTACATTAATTTAAATTTTTCTCCGAACGAACATTTGCACAGAACATTTGATCGCTCGATGAGTAAATGATGTAGCCATATTTATCCGTTCTAGCCCCAAAGTCAACGGTAAATAGTGCTGTATGGTGACTTTAGTCAAATATATTTCGCTCTAGTAATCATGGGGACTATAAGCAAACGTTTAACAGCTAATATGGCGTTAATTTGTCACCGTTAAAAACCTGGTTAACACCCTGAACAAATGTTCCTTGTTGTTACATATGATCAGGGTGTAAACTTGTGTATCACATGCTTAAGCATCGAACATTAGTCCTCCAAGCAGGTAAAATAATTGTTAAATATTGGTTGAGTGGTATATGAGTAAGAATATCCAAGATGTTTCCGAAGAAAACACTGATCTCCTCACTGAAGTCGCGGTCGCTTATTATCAAGATGGCGCGACTCAAGAAGAGATTTCCAAAAAGTTCTCTATTTCTCGTGCAAAGGTTGGTCGAATGCTCAAACAAGCCAGAGATGAAGGTATTGTTGAGATAACCGTGAAATATCACCCAGTATTCAGTGCCAAGATAGAACAGCGTTTGATTGAACGTTTTGGTGTGAAGCGTGCTCTGGTTGCGTTAGACCAGCCGAATGAAGAACAACAACGTCTTCAAGTAGCAGGCTTGGTGTCTAATTATCTTACCAGCACATTGAAAAATGGCATGGTGGTGACGGTTGGCCAAGGCCGAAACGTATCGTCGGTTGCTCACCATACTGGTGTTATCACGCCACGTGACTGTAAGTTTGTATGTGGCATCGGCGGTATTCACCCGAGAGGTGGTATGTTTAACGCCGACCATATATGCAGACAGTTGGCTAAGAAGTACGGCGGTTCATCAGAAACCTTATACGCCCCCGCTTATGCAGAGAATAAAGCACAAAAAACCGCGTTTATGGAGAACAGCACCGTTAAGCAAACACTCGATCTAGCTCGTAAAGCCGATGTCGCATTAGTGGGTATTGGTGATATGAGTGAAAACAGCTATATGGTCGATTTAGGTTGGTTTACACCTGGTGAAGTCGTTCAATCGAGGTTGTTACAAGGTGTCGTCGGTGACTTTGCGGGTTACGACTTTTTCGATGTACACGGCAAAGCTGCCAATACAGTAATGAGTGACCGTGTGATTGGTTTGGCCTTGGAAGAATTTCGCCCAATTGCTGAAGTTATTGCTATTGCAGCTGAGAACAGTAAACCTCTCGCTCTATTAGGCGCACTAAGAACTGGTGTGGTAGATGTGATTGCAACTAGTGTAAGTAATGCTTTAACGGTACTTAACTTGGATGAGCAAATGAAGCATGTTGAACTGATTGATAAAAACTAAAGAGAAGACAAAGGAGATATACTTTATTGTCCTATCCCTTGTTGTTCTTACGAATGCTCTGCTCCAGTCAAAATGGATATTTTACCTAAGCGACATTTATTCAGGAGAATGGATAATATGTTTCTTCTTGCTCGTCATGGTTCAAATCAGTAGTGATTGTACTCACTTAACTCAGTGTCCAAAACTGTTGGTGTTGATCAGATTTTAGTATCAGTAATATGCGACTATTTATACCAAATAATCAAAACTAAGATAGAGACACGGTTAGATCCGTTTCCTCAGTTAGAGTGGTGGCTAAAAACTGACATAGTTGATCGTAAGGAATAGGTCGTGAGAAGTAATAGCCTTGCATTAAATCGCACCCACACGCCTTTAGAATAGAGAAGTGTTCGTTGGACTCTACGCCTTCTGCCAATACCACCATGCCAAAGTTTTTGCCTATCGCAATGATGTTTTGCACCATCGTGAGCGACTGTTGGTCTATAGCGATGTTCTCAATGAAACTCTTATCAATTTTAAGCTCATTAATAGGGAGAACTTTCAGCATACTTAATGAGGAGTAGCCGGTACCGAAGTCATCGAGAGATATTTTTATATCCTTCTCTTTCAAGGCTTGGAAAATAGGTTTCACTAAGGTTACGTCCTCAATGAATAGGCTTTCGGTAATCTCTAATGTTAGGCAATGAGCAGAAAATTGATATTTTTCTAACGTAGCGAGTAAGTGTTCAGAGAACGACTTATGAGAAAACTGGCGAACCGATATATTAATCGACAATCCAATGTTTTGTTCAGTCGTTCTATGTAGATGAGCGATTTGCATGACGCTCGATTCAATGATGAAAGCGCCCAATTTTTGCATTAAGCCAGTACTTTCAGCTATGGGTACAAAGACATCGGGCGGAACAAATCCAAGCTCGTCATCAATCCAACGCACCAGTGCTTCAACGCCATGAATGCTCTTATCGGTGCGGACCAGTGGTTGAAAAACCATAAATAGAGTTTGTTTTTCGATAGCAATGCGTAGTCTTTGTTCCACTCGCATTTTGTAGATATGGGCATCTTGCATTTCTGTCGTAAAAATACTGTATGAGTTTTGCTGTTGTTTTGCTTTGTACATTGAAATGTCGGCAGAACGGAGCAAGCTATCTAAATCTTTCCCGTGTTCAGGGAAACGAGCGATACCAATGCTACAGCCTAACAAAAACTGCGAATTTTCAACTTCATAAGGTTGAGATAGCACATCAATAATTCTTTCTGCGAGCCGTTTAATCTCGGGTTCGTTGGTTAATGGCGTTAAGAACAAAAACTCATCACTGGATTCCCGTACCACTAAGCTCAAGCGTGAGCGGAATCTCATTAAACGCAATGCAATCTGTTTGAGTACTTTGTCACCGAAATCGTGTCCGTGAGTATCGTTAACGCATTTAAAATTATCGATGTCGATAAATAGTAGAGAGAATTGCTCTGACTCATTTTTTACCCAATTATGAATGTTTCTTCGCATGTATAAGCGATTGGGTAGGGACGTTAATGGGTCGTGATTAGCTTGGTAAATGAGTTGGCTTCGGGTTCGTTGCTCGTTCTTGGCGATTGATTTAACCAAAAAGTAGAAACCTAGCTGTAGAAAGATAAAGATAATGAGAAGAATACCGAACTCATTGATAAAGATGTTATCGACATAAGAGAGCTCAGTACGACCAACGACCCAAAGTTTGTAATCTGGGATGTATTTAGCGCTTAACAAAGCGTGGTACTTCTCGTCACTGATGACAAAAGAATAGGTGTTTTTTCCTGTTGCAGCGTCTTTGATGCTTATGCCAATTTGCTCATTAAAACTCTTAGAGATGCGTTTCATTACATCCTGCCCAACGGGATCTGAGTAGGCATCGAGTGATTCGATATCGCTGGAAAAAAACTGTCGGTAGTTGTCGAGTCGAAGTAACGTTAATGTGTTGTAGCTACCGGCGTGCGCATTGTTTTCAAAAACTATTGTGCTGTCCAAACGTAAGCCAGCAGTCATAACCGCAGCAATATTTTTGCCATCGATTGAAATAGACTTCCTCATTGGGATAATGAGGCTGTTTAAAGATTCTTGAAAGTAAGTACGACCCAACACCATTTTCTCGCTCGCCATAGCGTCCAAAAATGAAGATCTTGTTTCTTTGTACTGGAGCAGATTTTTCTGGTCAGATAGTTGAAGATTTGAGCTAATTGAAAGGTAATCACCTTGAGTATTGAGTAAGCCAAATGCAGCAATAGCAGGGTGTGTATCAAGTAATTTATCTAGAATAGGTCGAATTTGAATCGAAGCCGTCCGTGTAAAGTCAGACTGCTGGGCTAACTGGTGCCCAACTACTTCCAATAAGGCTTCTTGACTGGTTAATAGTGAGCTGACAGAGCTTGAAAATAGCTCAACTTGAATATGCTGCTGCTCTGTGAAGTCATTTCTGTTTGACTGCCATTTAGTGACGCCCAGCCCAGCGAAAAGCATCAGGGTAAGCAGTACGATCAGAGCGTACAGCGACCAGATGTTTTTCTTAAATAGAGCCATAGGGTGCCTTTTGTTAGTTACTTCTTTTAACTGATTGCAAGTGACAAACTATTAGGTTGTCAGCGTTGTGCGTGTAACAAATCGATGAATAAAGTATCAAGGATTAAATAGTGTAACGACTACAAGCTGAGATTCTTGAGCGAAATATTAACTACAAAAATAACGATAACGATTAACCTAGAGCTGATCACAGTTTTTACTTATCAAACAACCACGCTTTCGAATCAACCGTTTTTAGATTGTGCTAGTTTCAAACTAAGATGAGATATCTCAGCCATAAAGAGCTTACTTTGTAAGGAGTCCTTATTATCTGTAAGCTCTTATGCATGCGTAGTATATGCTATCAATGGCATTGAGCAAAACGAATTACTTATGAGTGACGGCCATCGGCAGTTGTTCATTGGCACCCCATTCAGTCCACGAGCCGTCGTAAACTCCCATTTCACCTGAATAGCCAGCAAGTTTCGCCGCTAATAAAATGATGCAGGCTGTTACTCCAGAGCCACAGCTAAAGAACATGGGTTGAGAAGGGGTTAATTCTAACGTTGAAAAGATATCAACAAGCTCACTCTGGGGTTTTAGCTTGCCGTTATCGAGTACCTGTGCAAACGGTAGGCAAATTGAGTTTGGAATATGACCACTGCGCAAACCTTCACGTGGTTCAGGTACTTCTGAATCGAAACGCGCTTGAGAGCGCGCATCTAGAATGTTTGCGCTCTTGCTAGTTGAGTAACTCTCAATCTGCTGAGCATTTACAAAATAGTTATCTTGACTACTTCCTTCAAAATTCCCGGCTTGGATTTCGGTTCTATAGTCAGTGTCTGTAGCGTAACCGGCTTCTATCCATGCTGGCAAACCGCCGTCTAAGATGTATACGTTGTTGTGTCCCATCGCCATAAACATCCACCATGCACGAGGAGAGGCTAAGGTACCTGAATTATCGTAAACCACGATGGTGCTGTTTTGATTGATACCAATTTCTTGTGCCCGTTTATTGAAGTGTTTCTCGGTCGGGAACATATGAGGAAGTAGAGTGTGTTTGTTGCAGAAGTCTTTGTCGTAGTCAAAACGAATAGCCCCAGGAATCATCTGTCCTTTGATCTTTTCTGATTCGCTTGGAATTTGAAACTCGATACTGGCGTCGAGGATGACTAGGTCGCTTTTTAGCGAATGATTTTCTAGCAAACGTTGTTGAAGTTGTTCTGGTGAGATCAGTGGCTGATTCATTCTTGTTATGTCCATTTTTTGTTGTGATAGCTATTACTGCTATAGCCAGTACTACGGTGCAGTAAGGCAATGGGCGAACTGGTAGCTATTTTGTCCGGTTATTTGATTGCTTAATGTATCAAGCACGACCACAGAATCAATAGGGCAGTCTGTCGTTGGTGGAATTGAAACGCGAAATATTTCGTTGCCTTGACTTTGAAGAGTGAGGTAGCGCCTGTGGCCATCTAGGGATTGAGTGAGTGTGTTCGAAATTACTTTTGCTTGAATGCGTTGACCTGTTTCAGATGTCATCGGGAAATAGGTGAGGGCCAACAATAAGCCCACACCACATAGTAAGATTAATAGGCCTATTTTTAATTGAGTCATGAGAGTAAGTCTTTGAAGGTTATATTTAAAATATAAGTGAGATTGGCGGTAAAGTGAATGGAACCAGCTGAGAAAGCTGAATTACCTGTTATTCGACGAAACGAAAAAGTGAGCACGTATGCTCACTTTCTATCGATACAGAATCCGTTTTGTATCTGTTGACGACCAAACTGTTTCGACCGATTACCAGACGATCTGAGAATCACTGCTTGATACCACTTGTTGTAATGGCGGCTGACCATCGTAAAACCAAATCTCTATCAAGAGAGCTTCATGGTTTACCGGTGCTGAAAAGTTGGAGGCGAACATGCCATTGTGTAATGGGCCTGCAATCACTTTACTGGAGTAATCCGGCTTCAAGGTTGAATCGTCTCTTGTGCCAAAACGGCTGTAAACGGTCACGAAAGAACGATCTGTCGAGATATTACTGATGTCGATATCGAGCTCAAACTGTTCGACAGAGCTGTAGTCAAACCCGTCAGGCACTATTAGATCACCCATTGTATAGCTTTGCGCTGCGACTGTACTTGTCACGGGAGTTGGAGAAGGGTTTGCTGTTAGCACAGTAGAAGGTGTTTCTGGGGTCGACGGACTGGATTGCGATGGAGTAGATGTACCGCCCCCACCGCCCCCACCTCCACAACCCACTAATGCCAGTGGAGTTACCACTAAAATAGTGACTAGTGATTTCTTGATGTTCCAAGTACTTTGCCCGGACATATGTTCTTCCTCAGAAAGGTTACGACTTGAGTCAACGTAATGATTTTCTTGAAACTGTTTTGTGTAAATAGTCATAACATCTCTCCTTATGGTTGGTAGCGTTGGTTGTCTGTAGGTGATAGATACCATGTCTGGTTCGTAGCTCCGCCTGATTCTGCGTATTGTTTGAACTCTGGGTAAGCGGTAACAATATCTACGTACTCTAAAGGCCATTCCCATTCATCGTCCGAAGTTACTATCAGCGCCCAAGGGTGATTTTCTGCGGTTTTGAAATATTTGCCGGTTGATGGATTACTGTCATCGACGCCTAATCCAGCCTCAAAGAGATTCGTGGTATCAAATGCCTCGGTTGGAGCTTGGTCTGGTAGGTGAACTTCCCAGCTGCGTCCTGGATGCAGAGGTAGATTTTCGCCGTGATAGTAACCTGGTGTTGCAAAGATGAACGGGTCGTAAGGCATGTCTGTCCAATTGTCAGTACTCACACCGTCACCAGCTAAGGTAATACCGATTTGGAACGAGAATTGTTCGCTGTCTTTACACGAGTTACTGGTTCGGTAGAAATTACACGACGTATCTGTTTTTGAAGTTAAGTCCTCAGCCGCAATAAATATAGCTTCACTGCGTCCTACTTCCATATCTAGGTCCGTAAAGATGCCATTGTGCTTCATGTAAGAGCTTCCGCTGCTCACTAAGCTCGGATCTAGATTCGGAAGTCGAACGGCGAATCCATTTCTATATGAAGCACCTACGGCTGCTAGACGTCCGTCGATGGTGGATTTCACTACTTTTCCGTCTTTAAGTATCTCTGTAATGCGGTACATAATTACAGCATCATTCATGTCGTAATCAGCTTTATAAGGCCAGTTATCTTCATAGGCCAGAGTGGCGTAGCCAGAAGCACTAGGGAAGTAGCGGGCTGTGGCTCCGTCGTTAAGCACATCCACTTGAATATCAACGACCTCACCGGATGTAGAACCACCAAAGTAGCTTAGATTGGTTTGTTGGCTGAATCTAAAGCGAGCCCAAGTAGTACCAGTAAGTGCGTTGATGTCGACGTTAAGGAACAAGTCGTTCTCACCTGCATCCAGTTGGTAATCGGTAAATACTTGCTCATTAGCGCCATCAAAACTGCCATCTTGGTTCCAGTCAATCCAAGCTGAAAGATAACCGGTTGTTGAAGCTTCAATCACCACTTTTGAATCGAGTCCGGCTTCAAGTGCGGTAACAAAACCGATACCACCGTTTGCCCACTCGTCATCAATGCCGACACTTTCATCAGATTGTGGTGTGACATAACCATCCAAATCAGCATCTGGAGGTGTTGTTCCTAACCATGTGTTGCCATCAAGCTCATGTCTTGGGCCGTTACTTGCGAGTAGAGTTAGGTAGCTGTCTGGCGCATCGCCGAAATCGATGCTGGAATCTTCATCTACAACTGGGGCATTTGCACAACGAGCACCATCGTTCTGTCCAGACGCTGGACCATTCGATACAAACTCAACCGCAGGAACAATCCCAGCGGCTATGTTGGCAGCGTTTTCTGGTGATAAGTTGATGCGGTAGATCTTACCGTCTTGGTTTCGTGACACATAGTAGTAGCCGTTTACATCGAAATAGCCAGCTCCGAATGTTCCTGTTTCTCCTGTGTCACCGATGTAGGTTTCGGTACCAGTTTTAGGATTGAAGCTGTATAAGCCTCCGGAGTCATTATCTATACCATATAAAGAGCCATCACTTGGGTGAAAAGCAAAATCGGTGAGTTTTACAGTTGCGGGGCTGTTTGCAATCTTATTTACAGTGACGGTCGCATTTGGATCAGCATCTAAAGGAGATAGGTCAACGGTGAATAGCCCTTTGCCCGTGCGGTATAAGTAGTAAACGTGGCCATATACGTCACCTACATAAAAGGTGTGATCGGTTGGTAAGCCACTGGTATTGATAATTTCTGCTTGGAAGTCTTTGCCAAGACGCACCAAGCGTTTGTTGGTGGTGTCATAACCATAAATATATCTGTCTTCGAAATCGAAACCGACGCCGTTGATGTTGGCATTCATACCCGTGTCGTCTTCTAACAGGGTGGTTGAACCTGTCACTAGGTTTACACCCCAAACCTCGACGGGTTTAGACTGAAAGAGGTAAGCCTGACTCGGGCAAGTGTCGAATGGTGCGGCGTTGGCGAATAGGGGTGCACTCAATAGCAAACTTAACGTTGTAGTTCTCATATCTACATCCTTGTGATGGAAGTTATAGATACTTAATCAAGTTATATGCCATTTTTAACTTGCTGATTTTATGTTACTTTATTTCTATTGTTTTTGGTTTCTCAAAATGAGAATTCAAATGAAACCTAAATCTCATGTGCTATTTCAAATTGACAGGGCAATCTAGGATTCCTATTTTGAGTTACAAAAAAGCCCTGATTTTTAGTCAAGGCTTAGGTTTTCGATAAGAGTGGATATGAGTTAGTCTACCCACACACCAAACAATTAGGCATTTTCATTAAATTCATCTCACGCCAGCTGTGTGACATGGCATCGAGAATCAAGAGTTTGCCTTGTTTTGGTTGCCCGAATTTTGCAATCACCTTGATCGCTTCTAAAGCTTGAGCTGCGCCCACCATACCGACAACAGGCGCCATAACGCCGGCTTCAACACAGCTTAGAGCAGCATTGCCGAATAGAGCGCTCAAACACTGGTAGCAGGGTGCGTTGTCATCTTGATAAGTGAATACGCTAATCTGACCTTCCATACGAATTGCAGCACCAGAAACAAGTGGTGTTTTTGATGCGTAACATAAACGGTTCAATTGATTGCGCGTTTCTACGTTGTCGCTGGCGTCAAGAACAAGCGAGTGTGCTTCAACCAACTTTCCAAGCGCTTGGTCATCAAGTCTATGATCGACGGTCTCAACTTTTAGGTGTGGGTTTAACATCTGCAATGATTCTGCGGCTGAGTCGACCTTCTTCTTACCAATGTCAGCATCGGTGTGAAGCACCTGTCGCTGCAGGTTTGAAAGCTCAACAACATCATCGTCGATCAGCGTGAGCTTACCAATACCGGCAGTCGCCAGGTATTGAGCAGAGGCACAACCCAAACCGCCGGCACCCAGCACCAAGATTGAGCTCTGTTTCAGCGCTTCTTGGCCTTCAAAATCAAACTGTTTAAGAATGATTTGACGGTTGTAGCGAAGCATCTCAGCATCGGACAGTATTTCCATCAGCAAGCCTCGTTAGTAAAGCGTCGAGTTAAACAGTTGGATCTGAACCGTTTCGCCTACTTCAACACGGCCACGTTCACGTTCTAGTACCACAAAGCAGTTTGCCAAGCTCATCGAGCGGAAAGCACCAGAGCTTTGGTTGCCAGTTGTTTCTACCACAAACTGACCGTTTTCAATCGAGTAGATGCCACGTTGGTAATCAGTACGGCCTGGACCTTTTTTGAATGCAGACTTAGTAATAGCAGGAATCGATTCTGGTGCTGTCCATGCTGTGTGACCTGCAAGTTTAGCCAACATTGGCTGAACTAAAACATACATGGTCATCACCGCTGATACAGGGTTACCCGGTAGGCCACAGAACCACGCGTTATCCAATTCGCCGAATGCGAACGGTTTGCCCGGTTTGATTGCCAGTTTCCAGAAGCCGATTTGGCCAAGCTCTTCCAAAATATCTTTGGTGTAATCCGCCTCACCAACACTCACGCCACCAGAAGTCACAACCACGTCTGCTATTTGCTGTGCTTTTTCGAAGGTTTCTTTAAGCGTCGCAGGACAATCTGGGATGATACCCAAGTCGATAGCTTCACAACCAAAGGCTTCGATTAATGGTTTAATACCGTAACGGTTACTGTCGTAGATCTGACCGTCTTCAAGCGGTTGGCCTAATGGTTTTAGTTCATCGCCAGTAGAGAAGAAAGCGACTTTAGGCTTATGTAACACTGTCACGTGGCTCACACCCAATGAAGCAATCATTGGAATGTCACGAGGTGTTAAACGCTCACCGCGACTAAGAACGATATCGCCTTGTTTGATGTCGTCACCAGTAGGGCGAATGTTATTGTTCAGCTTTATGTTGTCTTGTTGAATCTCAATACCAGCCTCAGTTTCGGCCGTATTTTCTTGCATGATGACGGCGTCACAACCTTCAGGGATCTTTGCGCCAGTCATAATGCGAATACAGGTATTGCTTGGCCATTCACCTTCGAACGGTTGGCCTGCAAAAGATTTGCCTGCTAATGGTAGTACATTACCGTTCTCTAGGTTTGCTAAGCGCAGTGCATAGCCGTCCATTGCTGAGTTATCAAAAGGAGGTACGAAAATAGGGGAAAGAATATCTTCAGCAAGGACATAACCTAATGCTTCAGCAAGAGGCAGAGATAAAGTCGTTTGGATTGGTTTGATTGGTGATAGCAGCTTATCTAGTGCTTCTTCAATTGGCATTAAGCCCGGAGCGTCGCAACAGCCCATAATTGAAATCCTTGATCGTTATTATTTTGATTTAGGTGCTCGGCCTTTCTGAGCTTATTAAAACTCGCCGACGAAATTGAAGTCACTTTAGCATAGTTTAAGCCCCGTAAATAATGACCTCCCTTAAAATATGGGTGTATTTCTTCAAAATTCCGAGTATCCTTGTTTGCCATCCAAAAGGGGTAATAGAAGAGGAAGTTCAATGCCAGGTCTTAGCGAATCAGCGAAGTTGGTTAAAGATGCGCTAGCAAGCCGTGGATTAGAGACACCAATGCGTCCTAATCAGGTGAGCCGAGAAGAGAAAAAGGAACGAATCGAACATCATATGCGTGAGATTCTCACTCTCCTTGAACTTGATCTTGCGGACGACAGTCTGGAAGAAACACCACAGCGTATTGCTAAAATGTATGTGGATGAGATTTTCTCTGGTTTGGATTACGCCAATTTTCCTAAAATCACCGTAATTGAAAACAAGATGGGTGTTCGCGAAATGGTTCGTGTAAAAGACATTACCGTGACCAGTACCTGTGAGCACCATTTAGTGACTATTGATGGTAAAACGGCCGTAGCTTATATCCCTCAAGGCAAGATTATTGGTCTTTCGAAGATCAATCGTATCGTTCGTTTCTTTGCTCAACGTCCTCAAGTTCAAGAACGCATGACGCAGCAAATTCTTGTTGCATTACAAACGCTACTAGAAACGGATGATGTTGCTGTAACTATGGATGCTGTTCACTACTGTGTGAAATCACGCGGTGTGATGGACGCAACTAGCGAAACGACAACGACAGCTCTGGGCGGTATTTTCAGATCAAACCCAGCAACGCGCCACGAGTTCTTACACGGTCTGCGTTAATACGTTTCGTTATTTGATGAACGCGATTTAGCCTCTGTAAATTGATGTTCGTTAAAAATAAATATTCTAAGCCTCGCTTTCTGCGAGGCTTTTTTGTACTTGTAATTAAGTTGACTACAATAACTGCGAATTTCGTCATTCCCTAGAGTGAAGAATGAGCGGAGTAGGGAGTCTGTTTATCTGTGTGCTTTCTGACTTGATACGAGAACCCGACTCAGTCGTTCCTCCTTCTCGAGGATGGCGGCGTGTGAGGTAAAATACGAGAGTGAGGGTTCGGTGTGTATTCTATCGACAGCCTTTTAGAGGCAAACGCTGCTGATCTTGCAGAATGAGATACTCGTTAACTTTTGTCATTCCCTAAAGTGAGGAACGAGCGTAATAGGGAATCTCTGGCGGCTAAGCAGAATAAGTACGCTCTATAAAAAATATAGAGCGTATCTAGAGTCAGCAGCTGGTGGGAGTGTCTAAGTTAGATTAAACAAACGCTTAAAACGATGAACAAAGCCTGATGGTTTGTTCTCGGCTTGATAGAGGTTCAAGCCATCATAAAAGCTGCCCATGAACTCGACTCGAATCTCGTCATCAGTACTTCTCGAAAGGCGAGACAGCAATGTTGCGGTCGCTGCAGCATGATCATTGGCTAGGCTGTAATCCATTCCTAGTCGCCCTTGAATGAACAACCATAAATGCGTCACTAACTTCAATTGCTGAGCATTGGAGTTCTGAAATTTGTCGCCATGTTCACTGCCTACCGTACTATCGAAAACGCTTTGCATCGCCTCGCTGGCTTCTTTATTACTTTCAAAGCGGTAGCTCACATCGATATGCACTTTTGTTAACAGCCCAAGTAAGGTTTGTCGCTCTGAGTTGTCAGGCTTATTCTCACTCGCGTGTTTGAAAAGAGCGTGGTTTTCGTCAGTAAATGACTTTAACTCTTTTTCATAGCCAGCCGTCAGCGCTTTCACTGAATCGAGACCAGCGAGCTGCAAACAAGCTTCGAGCTTAGTTTGGCGCTGAGATTCAGTCTGAGTTTGGATCTCAGTCATTACTCTGTAGCTCTTCCCAAGTGACTTCTGCAGATTGCGTGTCGCTGTTAACGAAAGCAGAGTTACCCGATAGCATTACAGAAAGATCCATAGTGCGCTGCGTCATTTCAGAGAGTTGTTCGATACCAGCATTATCCAAACGGACAATTTGAGCTTTCAGATAACCGAACTTGCCTTTGTTTTGTTCCCACCACACGTTCGACTTGGTGTTGAAGCTGAATATGCGTACAGATTTAGATAAGCGAGTCGCTTTTTTCACGCGCTCAGGATCAGGTTCGCCCACATCAATCCAGTCTAGGATTTGGTCATCTAACGACTTCTGCCATAAATCTGGCTCTTCAATGCTAGACAACCCTTTAGTGAATTCAAGTTCAGGTGATGCATTGATACAGAAAGCCATGATTCGAGCCATCATACGCTGTTCTGTTTCAGAAGGGTGTTGTGCAACCGTTAGATTAAAAGAGTCGTAATAGTCGCGATTCATATCGGTTAGAGAGATACGAAACTTGTAGATTGTCGGTTTAAGAGCCATTGAGGGGGTGTCTTAGGTAGAAATAGTGAGGGGGAATATTACCTTAAATCTCTGAATAGCGGGTAAAAAAATAGCCAGCAGAGGCTGGCTATTTTTAGAAAGCTTTAAAATACTAAATTAAAGTACTTTGATGCTGTCAGCTTGTGGGCCTTTTTGACCTTGAGATACTACGAACTCAACTTTTTGGCCTTCAGCAAGAGTTTTGAAACCGTCGCCAGTGATCGCAGAGAAGTGTGCGAATACGTCTGGACCGTTTTCTTGTTGAATGAAGCCGAAGCCTTTAGTTTCGTTGAACCATTTTACTGTACCAGTAACTGTGTTAGACATGATTATATCCTAAAATTTAATTTTTATAGTGAGCCAATTGTGGCACTGATAGCGTGGAAAAGTTTATTGCTATTGCGTACAACACAACGGGGTTACTAGTAATCCAACGAAATGTTTATATACAAAGAACTTTCTTTCTAGCCGAGATGAAGTCTAAATCAAATCAAGGGATAGTCAATCGAATACATAGTGAAAGGTTGCAGAAATTTGGGGGTAGTCAAACTTTGCATTCCTTAAATATCATGGAGTTACAGTTGTATGGCGATTTGTTGTCGTTTTTGTGAAAAAGGTGGATGAAATTGATGACAAACCTAGGGTAATTGCACCAATTTCATAAATTAAATTACGGCTCATAAAAAGCCGAAAATGAGGTTTTAGATCCGTTTAGCAGCTTGTATTTATAAATATTTTTGCGATTGAACAACTGTAGTTGAGCGATTGTCACTTTATTCCTTTAAGCGATACAGGTTCCCATTATCGGTGCTGAAAAATATGTCCCCGGCGGGTGAGATTTCTATGTCTCTAATTCTTTCCCCTAAGTTTTCTAGAATGCGTTCTTCCTCGATTACTTCACCTTGCTCGTTCAAAGTAACGACATTGATGTGGGTGAGTTTAAGTGCGCCGGCTAACAGCTTACCTTTGAGTTCTGGAAACTTATCGTCCCGATAAACCATTAGACTGCCTGGTGCTATTGAAGGTACATAAACCTTTATAGGAGGCTCAATGCCAGCTTTGGTTTCAGATTCGCCAACGCTAATCGGCCCCCAATACTCTTTGCCGTGTGATGTGACTGGCCATCCATAGTTTGCGCCTGCTTTTATTAGGTTGATTTCATCACCACCTCGCGGGCCGTGTTCAATCGACCAGAGTTTTTTAGTAGGGAAATCGTAAAACAAGCCTTGTGGGTTACGATGACCAAAACTCCAAATTTCGTTCAGAACCTTATTATTATCAATGAATGGGTTATCACTTGGCACGCTTCCATCTGGATTCAATCGTAAGATCGAACCAGCGTGAGTCATTGTGTTTTGGCCATTATCTCGGTCGCCCCGATCACCTATTGAAAAGTAAAGGTGAGTCTCATCAAAGGTGATTCGGCTACCAAAGTGACGCCCAGTGTCCGTTCTGGATTTTGATACAAACACGTCTTTCCAATTTGAGATTTTACTGTTGCTGTAATTAGCAGAGGCGAGTGCCGTTACACCTTCGTCATCAACGTTTTTGCTGTATGTTATGTACAACTTATCTTGTTCAAAAGGGGATAGAGCGATATCTAATGCACCGCCTTGGCCCTTAGCCCACACATTTGGTAGTCTGAATAAAGTCTCTTGCTCACCTGTCTTTAAATCAACGTGCTTAATGACGCCTTCTTTTTCAGTGAGTAGCATTGAGTCATCGTTGATATAAGCCAGCCCCCACGGAATAACGAGGCCATCGGTGATCTTCTCAGCTTGCCATGCATAAGACTTTGGTGAAGCTATTGGACCTGATGCAACGAGTGCTAAAGCACAGGAAATAAAGCGATGATAAACGTTCATTGAAGTCCCTTGATGATCATTCTTTTTGTTAGTCTAGCGCTTGTGTCTAATAGTTGGAAAGTTAGGGTGAGTGAAAAGTGACTATTCACATATTTCTCTCAACTAATATTGTATGAACAAACAAGCTGGCGTATGTTTATTCTGCCACCTTCTATTCGATTCTTTCGGAGCATAATGAATATTACCCCTGCAACATCTTCGCTATTTTTTCTGTTTTTAAGTTGTCAGGTAGAAAGCCAAGCTATCTATTCTCAAACCACCCGATCTCAAAACAGCTGTTCTTTTGGATACTTTACATCATGAGTCGTCGATTTGATTTTAAATCGATCTTACTCGCGTGTTTGGTCATCAGCATTGGCCAACTCAGTATGGGGTTGGTGTTTCCTTCTTTACCTTGGATTGCCAAAGACTTCGATGTGTCACTAGAGCAAGCTCAGCTTTTGGTGAGTGTGTATTTGTTAGGTTTTGGCCCTTCTCAATTTATTTATGGCCCTATTTCTGATGCTCTGGGACGTAAAAAAGTACTGCTAAGCGGCTTATTAATCGCAATGCTTGGCTTGTTGATGATTATATTCTTCAGTCATTCGTTCACCAACATAGTAATGGGAAGGTTCTTACAAGGTTTAGGTACGGGTTGCTGTGCGGTACTGGCTCGTGCCTCAACACGAGATCGTTTTAGTGGTTCTGATTTGCCGCTGGCAATGTCCTATATCGCAATGGTTGCATCTATTACACCTCTGATCGCGCCCGTTATTGGTGGGTTTATCAACTTCCACTTTGGTTGGAGCATGGTGTTTATCTCGTTACTTGGATACGTATCTTTTGCTTGGGTCGTGTTGGCGTTCAAATTTAAAGAAACGGTCACTCAATTCTCGGCGATTCCTTCACCAAAGAAAATGATTGCACAATACAAGGAATTACTCACCTCTCGTTATTTCATGAGCTTTGCGAGTATAGGCTGGCTCAACTTTAGCTTGATGATCACTACTGTGTCAGTGATGCCGTTTATCATGCAAAACCAGATCGGTATGACATCCGACGAATACGCGATGTGGGCGGTGATTCCTGCATTAGGCATGCTTGGCGGAACAAGTCTTTGTAATCGTATTCGTCCGATACTAGGTAATAAGAAAACACTGTTATGCACACCTATATTGCATATCTGTGCGGCCTTGTGGCTTTTCTTCTGTCCACTTGAACCACTGTACTTAATTATTGGTCAGTTCTTGATGATACTTGGTAATGGTATCGCGTTACCTTGTGCTCAAGCTTTGGTGATGTTGCCATATAAAAAGAACGCAGGCGCGGCGGCTGCGATGTCGGGCGGTGGGCAAATGGTCGTATCTTCAATGGTGAGTATGGGGCTAGTCCAATTAGGACTCGGGGAAGCATGGCACCTATCGCTCGTGATCATTGTGTTCACGCTGGTTACTCTGATTAATATTTTGCGTGGTTTTAGTAGCCAAGAAGCGAGAGAGTCTCAGCTTAACTAGCGAGTAAAAATTCCAAGAAGGCCATTGAAGTTCTGAGATTCAGTGGCCTTTGTTTTTTTGGTGGTGGGGGGGATGGGGCTAGTAGTTGGTTTAAAGCGCTTGAAAGCGAGAACTATTCGCAGACTACCGCCACTTTTTCACTCGCGGCTGTCTTAGCTGGAACGGGATGATCGATCAATCGGATAGGTGATTCATACAGTGCAGACAATGCTTGTTCATCGAGCAACTTATCGGCGCTGCCTTCAAATGCTATCTGTCCTTTTTTTAGAGCGACAATATGTGTAGCGTAACGCAGTGCAAGGTTCAAATCATGCAAAATGACGATCACCCCAACGTTTTCCTTTTTGTTGAGTTCAGAAAGCAAACCCATTAACTGAAACTGATGGTGAACATCCAATGCAGAAGTTGGTTCATCAAGGATGAGTACAGGCGATTGCTGAGCCAGTAACATCGAGACCCACGCTCGTTGACGTTCGCCGCCAGATAAATCATCCGCAAGTGACTGTGAGAATTCAGCAACGCCAGTTCTTTCCATTGCTCGTTGGATAATAGATTTATCTTCAGAGTTCCAACGGCCTAGTGCTCCTCTCCATGGGAAGCGACCTAAACGAACCAACTCTTCCACCGTTAAACCTGCAGAAGCGGGCAATTTTTGAGGCAGATAGGCAATTTTCTTGGCTAAGTCTTTGCTTTTTAACGAGGACAGGGAAGCGCCTTCTAATTGAACTGTGCCGTAATCTGGAGCCATTTGTCCGGATAGCAAATTAACTAGCGTTGATTTCCCTGAACCGTTGTGACCCAGAACGACGGTGAGTTCATCGGTCGGAATAATAAGGTCTTCAACAGATAGGATAGTTCGGTTGTCTCGAACGATGTTGATATTTGAAAGCTGAAACATATCGGTCCTGTATCAAGACCAATGACAGTGCCTAATGAAAGCGGCTCTCTATATTGGTCTTTTAAAATAATGGGTATTGCTAAGCGGTTTTTCTGTTGTCAGGGTGCCTAGGACAGTCGTCACAATATTTCCCCGAGTCACACTTATAGACGAGGCAGCAACTGATTCTGATCAGTTTAAGCATACCTGAACCTGAATCAATCTTAAGGCTGTCTAAGTGGCTGTCAGGTAATTGGCATGCGTCTAACCAAAGCTTAGCTTGCGATGTGATGTAGTCGTTAGTCAGGCTCGGTTCATGTTGTTGTAGTTTTATCAAACTGGCTAACAACAAATCAGCCAGTAAGTGATTGGTAAACCCTGGTCGAATACGAGTCCATTCACTTATTTGGCTACGATAAAACTCAGTAAGATCAAGAATGGCTTTGCCGGCATGTGGGATCAATTCTTCCGGTGTACCGTGTTGATGATCACCGTTAAAGAAGCGATAACCTGTGACAAATTCTTTGTACCTAAACTGGCCAATATTCTTAATATCAGGCAACGAACGAAGCCCATAAATAGAAATGAAAGTCACATAAATCGGTTGCCAACAAACGAGATCCCAAGTTCGAGTTAACCAATAGGCTTTGCCTGCTTCAGGGTGACTCTGTGCAATGCCATCATAAACGCGTTTGATCTCTATATGACTCTGGACATTCGTTATTGCGATGCTTTTACTGCTCAGAGAACCATAACTACCGCTTAGGTAAGGGGTTACCTGTTTTGAATAAGCGAAGATTTTTTGGTGCAGAGAAGGGGCTCTCCTACGAGTGACAATATTGTGTAGTTGGGAAAGCATTTTAAACCATCAAATGAGAATCAGTTGCGTTATCATAGCGAACATAATCGAGGAGAACCACACAAATTGGAGCATCTACTTCGAACGTTGGTCGTTTTTGATACTTATAAACAGTACATGGACTGCTTGTTTTAAGTGATAAAGACCTTGTTAAATGATAAAAGTACGGGTGAACCCAGTTTGCCACTGCCAACTAAAGAGAAGATGAAAGCTTGAATATGAACACACCAGCATTTGATCGCATCAGTCGCGTTCTGGCATATATCCATACGAACCTTAGTTCTGCGTTATCTCTAGAAGATATTGCTAAGCAAAGTTGTTGGTCTCGTTGGCAGTTACAAAGGGTGTTTCAAGCCGAAACTGGGCTCACCGTAGCCAATTATGTAAGGGAGCTTAAGCTGAGCCAAGCTGCGGAAGAGCTACTTGATGGAAAAGAACGTGTGATAGATGTTGCACTTGGTCTTGGATTCAACTCAGAAATTAGTTTTAGTCGTTCGTTTAAGCAGATGTTTGGGGTTAGCCCGAGCCAATATAGAAAAGCAGGCAAAAGAGTTGGGCTTAGAAAGCCGATTCAGGTTTCTGAAACTAAAAGCACTGCTGATCATGGTGCTCTCAGTTTTGTGAAAGTTCGTATTGATGAGAGAGAGTCATTTCTTGTTAAGGGTATGACATCAGAAATCAGCGGTTTATTTTCACTGACACAAGACTTCGCACAAAAAGTTCCACAACTTTGGTCTCGTTTAGAACATGAAGTTGCGATTCCAAACGATAATGTGCTTCAGCTTGTTGGTGTCGTCGACCTAACTCAGTCTTGCTTTGATGGCACGAATATTCATTATTGGGCTGGCGTTGAGTTACACGATGGAATATCAATCCCTCAATTACCGAGCATTATCTCTGATAAATTAGAGGTGTTAACTATCCCTAAGCAAACCTACGCCGTGGTCAAACATTGTGGTCCTATAGAAAACCTGCGACATACCTTAAGTTGGTTTGTTCTTAATTGGCTGCCGAACTCTGGTTATCGCGGTGTGGATGGTTACGAACTCGAAGTATACCCATTTAGCTATCAAGCGCACGCCGCTGATGCCGAAATGGAATATTGGGTTCCTATTATAAAATCGTAGTCATATCTATTCAAATTTCTTTCTATAAAGCCCTCCCTCTCATCACAGCTAATTGCCGTTTTAATCATCAATTGGCTGCTTTTTAGTCAAAATAAGTCAAGTTCTTTTGGAATTTGCACCAAATTGTTAATTATCCCATTCATAGATACATACAATGCAAATGAGATTTATTATTATTTATATTAAGCATTGGTACCGAGGGAATTATGACCACTCACACTCGTTTTAAGTATTCATCATTGGCAGTTGCGTTGCTGACGGCGTTTTCAACGCAAGCGTTGGCGGAAGATACTATTACAGCAGCAGATTCGAATATAGAAACTGTCACTATTATGGGCAAAGCGTATCGTAATACCGCAACCAAATCGGCACTTGAACCAGAAGAAACGCCTCAAGGTATTACGGTTATTGATGAAGCACAGTTAGAGCAACGAGGTGTTCAATCTTTGAACCAAGCCCTTCGTTATGCACCGGGTGTTGTAACTGAAAACCGAGGTGGCTCTGTAGCCATGTTCGATTCTTACTCTATACGCGGTTTTAAAACCAATAACGTTAACTATTATGATGGTTTATCACTTCAACAATTGAATGGCTGGAACTTACAGCCGCAGATTGATCCTATCGCAATGCAACAAGTTGAGATTTTTAAAGGACCGACTTCTGTACTTTATGGAGCGATGCCACCGGGCGGCATGGTGAACATGATCGCTAAGGCTCCGCAAACTGAAAAATCAACGAAGGTTGGTGTCGCGACAGGTTCGCGAAACCTACAAGAAGCTTCGATTGATACCACTGGCCAGTTTGGTGACAGTGATTTCTCTTACCGTTTGATCGCACTTGCTCGCAAACAAGATAGCCAAGTTGATAACGCTGAAGAAGAACGTTACTTAATTGCCCCTTCTGTAGACTGGCAAGCAACAGACAGCACATTAATCAACTTCAACCTTTATTACCAAAACGATCCTTCAATGGGCATCAACTCTTCAATGCCATTAGATGTTCTGAAAGCAAGCAACCCATCTGTTTCTATGGGTGATAAGAACTGGAGTAAATTTGAACGTGAAGTGTTGATGGTTGGTTATAAGATTAACCACGACTTCAATAATAATTGGACATTCTTACAGAATGCTCGTTATACCGATGCATCTCTTTACCAAGAGAACACTTACCATGTGAGCTACGATTCAAATACGCCGAATCAACTTAGTCGATACTTGTATTCTACAGATGAAAGCTTTAAAGGCTTTGTCATTGATAACCAATTGAGTGGTCTTATCAAAGCTGGTTCAATAGAACACAATGTGTTAGTTGGTATCGATTATCAAAATATGGATGGAGACGTAAATTACTCGTCTTATAGCGCTAACGGAAGTGGTTTCAATAGCTTCGACCCGTTGAACCCTAACAATGATCTCCTCGATCGTAGCGATGTAACAAAAACGGGTGAGTATCTTGATGACACCACATCAAGCCAACTTGGCTTATACCTTCAAGACCAAGTTCGTTTAGATGCTCTTGTCCTAATTGCAGGTGCTCGTTTTGATCACTACAAGTCAGAAAGCGATTACTACGCACATGAATCTGATCACAAGCAATTTACTTATCGTGTAGGTGGTTTATACGAACTTAATAATGGTCTATCTCCATTTGCGAGTTACGCGACCAGTTTCGAGCCAGCTCCGGGTGTTGATAAGAGTGGCAACGAATTTGATCCTGAAATGGCGCAGCAAGCTGAGATTGGTGTGAAATACCTGTCTGATGATATGTCGAAAGAAGCGACGGTTTCTTTATTCCATATTGTTAAGCAAGATATGTTGATGACAGATCCGACAAACGTCTATGGACCAAGAATTCAAGTGGGTGAAGTGGTATCGCAAGGTGCTGAACTATCAGGCCGTTGGTTTGCTACTGAGAACTTTGATATTGCGGCAGCTTACACTTACGTCGATATGGAAATAACAGAAGACACGAGTAATGGCCTAGAGGGCACTACGCCAATCTATGTACCTGAACATACTGCGAACTTGTGGGCTAACTACAACGTATTTAACGGCATGCTAGCGGGCTCCCGATTCAGTGCTGGTGCTCGTTATGTTGGCGAAATGCAAATGGATGCGAGTAATACTCAAGGTAAAGTACCTGCGTACACAGTGGTTGACCTGTCTGTAGGTTATGACTTAGGTGCAGCGAGTGATACTTTATCAGGCGCTACTGCTAACTTAGCCGTAAATAATATCTTCAATGAAGAATACTATGCCTGTTACGATCAATCGAACTGCTGGTTCGGTGCTGAGCAGTCTGTAGAACTCAGCGTGAACTACGAGTTCTAATTTATTTGAATACATAAATCTAAGCAGCCTGTGTGGGCTGCTTTTGTCGTTAAATAAACAATTAAAAAGTGACAGTGATTATATGAAAGCCAACTATTTTACTTCTCGTGTCCCTAAAGTGAGTTCGTTCATTGTCTCATTGAGCTTGTTGTTATCAGCTCAAGCGATGGCCAACTTTCAAGTTGAAGACAGTGAGGGTGTTAAAACCCTTGAAGCTCAGCCTGTTAGAGTGGCTGCGCTGAACTGGGACATAGCCGAACAAGTGATTGAACTCGGTGTAACACCAGTGGCAGTGCCTGATATCGCTGGCTATACAGATTGGGTTGTTCAACCTGCGATTCCAGAAGGCGTGGCAGATATTGGCACTCGAACTGAGCCTAATTTCTCTGCTTTGAAGAAGCTAAACCCTGATGTGATTCTTATCGCTTCGCCTCAGAAAGATCTTCAGCAACGACTTTCTGAAATTGCGCCCGTGCTTTACTACCAAACATACAGTGACCAGCACAGCAATGCAGCGGCGGCTATCGAGAACTTCAAGAAGATAGGTCAATTGCTTGGTAAAGAAGAACAAGCGAACCAAAAATTGGCCGCAATGGATGAACGTATCGCTGTTCTAAAAGCTGAGTTAGACCAAGCGTATCCAGGCGACAAGCCGAAAGTTACCTCTTTCCGTTTTGCGAGCACGACTTCTGTATACATTTACGGTGATAACTCTATTCCACAATATGCACTTGAGCAGCTTGGCTTTGACAATGCGATGGATCTTCCTGCAAGTCAGTGGGGTATCAGTCAAAAGCGTATGACCGAGCTTAAGAACGTGAAGAAGGGGATTGCGCTTTACTTTGAACCTTTCCCATATCAAGACAAGCTAGACCGTTCTCCGGTTTGGAAGAGCATGCCCTTTGTTCGTAATGGTCAATTTAGTCCAGTAGCCGCAAGTTGGAGTTACGGCGGTGCAATGTCGATTTTGTATAACACAGAAGCCATGGCGCACTCGTTGTTGACGCTAGCGGAGCAGTAATGAAATCCAGTGGTTTTATGATGGGGGCTGCGCTGCTTTGTGCTGCCCTTATTCATTTGTGGTTAGGGCAGTCGGAATTTGGCCCTATTGGTGAGTTGCTTCAGCAAGCCTCACAGATCAGTGATATCGCAACATTCAACTTAATGGTCGATGATTCATTCGAATTGATGGCGTTAGCCTATGTCAATTTACCTCGCTTGGTGATGGCGATCTTGGTTGGCGGAACACTTGGCACCATAGGTAGTTTGTTCCAGCAGCTGACTCAGAATCGCATGATGTCGCCGTTAACTTTAGGTACATCATCAGGTGCATGGCTTGGTTTGGTTATTCTGAATGTGGTGGCGCCAATGTTAGTTGCTCAATATTCGGTTTGGTTTGCGCTAGTCGGGGCATTGCTTGCTATGGGGCTGATTGTTTCGATTGTCGGAATCAAAAATATGAGCGGCTTGCCAATTGTATTGGCGGGCATGGCGATCAACTTATTGCTAGGGGCATTTGCAACGGCGATTATTCTGCTTAACGACCAGTACGCTCAAAATCTGTTTGTATGGGGGGCGGGCGATCTAGGACAGAACGGTTGGGAACAAATAATTTGGCTGATGCCTAAGTTGCTGCCGATCTTCGCCATCTTCTTGTTGGCGCCAAGAATCCTGACTTTGCTTTCGATCGGGACTGAAGGGGCAGCAGCGCGCGGGCTCAATATTGGCGCAACATTCTTTGTATTGATGGCGGTTGGCGTTTGGTTGGCTTCAGTATCGATTACCTCGGTAGGCGTGATCAGCTTTATCGGCTTGATAGCTCCAAACATTGCTAGGCATTTAGGTTTTCTAAAGGCCAAATCTGAACTCGTCGCAAGCTGTGTATTAGGTGCGTTATTACTCTGTGTCACCGACAGCTTGGCGATATTCTTGGCGCAATGGTCTTTAGATATGATTCCAACAGGGACGGCAACCGCGGTGATTGGTGCTCCAGCGTTGATCATTATTGCTCGCAAGCAAATGTCTGCTCAAGATCAGCTATTTTTCTCGATGCCTAAAGGGCCGAAGTCTATTTCATCTTTGGCTTACTTCTTGTTGGGCTCGATGATCCTCGGGTTGCTGGCGTTGAGTACATTGTCTCAGCCTTCTTCAGATATGGGCTACTTCGTTATCCCCGATGTATTTGAATGGTCGATTCGTTGGCCGAGAATGTTAACGGCGATATTCGCTGGTGGCGGTTTGGCAGTGGCTGGTGTGATTTTACAAAGGTTGGTTTATAACCCACTTGCAAGCCCAGACATTCTTGGCGTATCGGCAGGTGCGGTGTTAGCGCTGATTTTCAGTAGTCTGTTTATGGGATACTCGATTCACTCACTAAGCCCGTGGGTTGCGTTTTTAGGCAGTGCGATTGCACTCTGTTTATTGCTATTTCTTGGCAAGAAGCATCAGTTTGCACCGTCTATTCTGATCCTGACAGGTATCTCGCTGACCGCAGTACTGGAAGCTTTAGTGCAATTTTCTCTAACGCGAGTAGGTGAGGGGAAATACACCTTATTGGCTTGGTTAGCAGGGTCTACCTATCGTGTTGAACCTGAGTCTGCCACTATAATGGCTGTCGTGATTACGGCTTGCATAGGTGTTGCTCTATTGTTGAGTCGTTGGGTGACCTTAATTGCGACTGGACGTCAGTTCGCGAGTGCCAGAGGGTTGAATATCAACATCGCCTACGTCGCCTTGTTGTGTATTGTTGCGATCTTATGTTCGGTCGTGACAACCACCATGGGGCCTGTCGCATTTGTCGGCTTGTTAGCTCCGCATATCGCTGCAATGGTAGGGGCTCGTTTGGTTCGAGAGCAGATTATCTTGGCGTTTTTGATTGGCGCAGCATTGATGCTATTTGCCGATTGGCTAGGTCAAGTGGTGGTGTTCCCCGCGCAGCTTGCGGCAGGAACCTTAGTTTCCATTATTGGCGGCAGTTATTTCATCTTCTTGTTACTGAAATCTCGAAGAGCGTAAATTAACGGTTAGTAAGTTAAGAGCTCGGTTCATTGTTCATTGGAACAAGTATGAAAGGCCGTGAATGGAGCGATCCATCACTGCTTTTTTTATTCATGTCGTTTGTGTAAAGGGGAGGTGTTAAGCAACACAGGTCTCGCTTCTCATACGCAAACTTTGCATATGTTAACAAGATGTATAACCTAAAGGTCTGACCACTTAGTTGAGTAGCCCACATGACCGACCTTTCTCGTATCACTTGTTCCATCGATGAAAACCAAATCGCGACCGTAGTATTGAACCGTCCAGATAAGCTGAATGCTATTGATATGGCGATGTTTCAAGGCGTTAACACTATGATCAGGGAGCTAAAAAAGAATACCGAGATTCGCGTTGTTATAGTGAAGGGGAATGGCGCGGATTTTTGTTCAGGGCTTGATGTTAAGTCTTTATTGAATAGTAAAGCTGGGGCATTGAAGCTTCTATTTAAATGGTGGCCAACGTTGCCGAATGCTGCGCAATACTTCTCTATTGGCTGGCGAGATATCCCATGCCCGGTGATTTTTGCGATACATGGGCGTTGCTGGGGAGGAGGTCTACAGTTAGTCAGCGGCGGTGATTTTAGAATTGCTAGCCCAGACGCCAACTTCTCGGTATTAGAAGCGAAATGGGGTTTGATTCCTGACATGGGGGGCGCCATCGCATTTCGTGAACTCATGCGTAAGGATCATACTTTGGAAATGGCGATGACCGCGAAGGTGATCGACTGTGAAACTGCGAAAGAATATGGATTGGTGACCAAGATTGCAGAAGATCCTTACGCTGAAGCTTATGCGTTGGCACTTGAGTGTGCTAATCGATCGCCAGATGTCCTTGCCGCCAATAAGAAGCTCTACAATAAAACGTGGTGGTCTAGCCCTGGTATTGCGCTGTTTTTAGAGACTTGGTATCAAATCAAAGTTGGAGCAAGGAAGAACAGAGCGATTGCCATCCAGCGTGAAACTCATAACGATAAACCACGAAAATATCTTCCCAGAACCTTTAAGTAGGGCTTGTACAGGAATAATCGTTATTACCTTTGTTTATGGGACTTTGCGGTAGCCTTAGAGCAATTTTATGTCTAAGGCTAAATGAGCAATCTGATGAACAAAACTTTTACTTACTCTCTAGCTGCCACCGCAATCTTTACTAGCTTAAAAGCATTTGCAAGTGGCCTTTTTTTACAAGAGGCCGTTGTTGCTAACGCTGGTACTACTGGTGCTGGTGATGGTGTTTATACTCGTTCTGCTGCTGCAATGTGGACCAACCCAGCCACTATGTCTCACATGGGCGAAAGCAAGACGACCATTAATACTATGGCGTTTGATCTTGAGATGAAATATCAAGATAACGGGGACAAGCAGGATGGTAAAGGCCATTCAGTGTTGCCTTCATTTGGCGCGTTTCATGCACATCAAGTTACCGACAAATTACACCTTGGTATCGCGCTTGGTGCTGTCGGTGGTTCAAGCCTTGATTACGGCAGTGAATGGGCGGGTGCTGCACTTCTAGAAGATATCACTCTCACAGCAATGCAAGTGAATCCATCACTGAGTTATCAGCTTAATGAACAGTGGTCAGTTGGTGCGGGCGTTCAATTGAGTTGGGCTGCATTACAACAGTTATCTTCTCTTTTTACAGCTAAGCAAGATACAGACTGGGCCTACGGATATAATCTTGGTGTGATGTATACACCAACAGAAAAACTTAAGTTGGGTGCGAGCTATCGTTCTAAGCTCGAACATGAATTTAACAATGACGTAAATGTGTTTACTGGTGGGCAGCGTTCGTTAAACACTGGTATTGATGTTCCTGAACTAGTTGATGTCAGTGCAAGCTACGCATTGAATTCTCAATTAGATTTATTGGCAAGCATTCAGTTTCATCGTTGGAGCCAATGGGATAGTACGGTTTTAGACCTAGGTACAAACCAAAACGGCAATCTGCCAATTAGTCAGACTTTAGAACGTGACTGGGATGACGTTTGGAAATTTGCTGTTGGTGCTGACTATCAATTGAACTCAGATTGGCGCTTGAAAGCGGGCTTCTCTTACGAAACCTCTCCACAAGACGATCCGTCAATGCAATGGGTTGACCTCCCTGTTGGCGAACAGTATCGCTACTCAGTAGGTGCTTCAACGTATTGGGATGATATCTTGATCGACGTGTTCTACGAATACGCGGATTTGGGTTCGGTTGAAATGGATCGTTTAATGGTTGATGGCTCTTTCGATGGCCGTATCCACTTTGTTGGCGTTAGTGTGACCTTCTAATGACATTACGTAATCTATTACTTGTTGCTGTGGCAACGTTCGGATCGATGGATGCTTTGGCTGAAGAGAAGCACCCTGATGATCCGACTAAAATCGTAACCAAAGCCGGCATTGCTTATAACGAAGAACTGAAGTTTTCGGGCTCTATCGGGCTTGATGAAGCGCGAATGATCAACGCGCGCGTTAATGCAGACGGCGAAGAATGGCGAGTGGGCGGCTCATGGCTATTGCCTTTGGGGATCGTCAATTTCAACTTTAGTCGCTCTGAATACGACAACGATGCTTACAAGAATAACTACAGTATCGGAACATTTGTTCCATTGAGTTATTTCGATATCGAACCCTTTGGTTGGCAAATCTTCCCGATGGCTGGCTACAGCTATAACGATGGTGAAGTGGCGGTATTCGATGATGAGAATGTGGGTTCTGATTATGTATTGATGCCGAGTTCGACTCATGGCGGTTATATTGGTGCATTTGGTCTGAAAACGATAACTGAAGAGTGGTCTATCATGGGCTTTGGTGGTGGCTCTATGGGTTCTGATGATTATTCAGGCTATTGGGCAGGGGTCGGTGCTAGCTACAAATTGAGTGACGCCCAGTCGTTCAATTTCTTCACTATTTTTGCTGAGGATGACTTCGGTGAGAATAACAGTGTTGGTGCGTCTTATACCTATGAGTTTAAATAGCTGTTAGCAGGTAGCAATTCGCAGGTGGACACCTCTCGTAAGAACCATTGACTTAGTCCAGATTAAATTGAACAAAGTCGCTTATTAAAGTTGAGCGACTTTCTTTTATTACCATTTCTCCAATCTTTTTTATCTCTTTTTGATGCTTTCTATACCTCTCTCATATAAGAGTGCCGCTCTCTTAATCTAGATTAAGTTTTACCTGCCATATTCTCTGTACTATCCGCTTGAATCAGTGCCCATGCTTAATGGGTAACTTGCGTAATACGATTTTGAGAGGAAGACACTTGAGCACTTTGTTTACAGAAACCCACATTGGCAAGATGACACTAAAGAATCGCTTCATGAGAAGTGCAACGTGGGAAAATATGGCCACCGAGGATGGGCATATGACAGATAAACTGTACGCTATCTACGAAGAGTTGGCTCAAGGTGAAGTCGGCCTGATCGTGACGGGTTACGCGAACATCGTTGAAGAAGAAAAGCCTAATGCGGGCATGATGGGGATGTATAACGACTCATTCATTGCAGAGTATCAGAAACTGACTCAACTGGTGCACGACAACGACTCTAACATAGTAATGCAATTGGCTTATGGTGGCACCAAAACCACGCATGATCTTGGCGAACGAGTGATCTACGCACCAAGCGAGGTTCCGGAAAAAGGAACTCAAACACTAGGCAAAGCGATGACCAAAGACGAGATCGACTACATTGTTGATGCCTTTGCTCAAGCGTCTTTGAGAGCACAAAAATCAGGCTTTGATGGCGTTGAGATTCATGCTGCACACACCTACCTGATTAACCAGTTCTTAAGCCCTTATTACAACCAACGTGAAGATGAATACGGCGGTAGCTTAGAAAATCGTATGAGATTCTTGCTTGAGATCTACACATCGACTCGTAAGTTGGTAGGTGATGACTTTCCTATCTTAGTTAAGCTTACAGCTTCTGAGTTTTTCGAGGGCGGAGTGACGTTTGATGAAACTCGATCGGTGTGTAAGAAGCTTGAAGAAATTGGTGTTGATGGCATCGTGGTGTCAGGCAACATCCATGGTAAAGCCGACACCATGATTGGCGAATATCACGATGGATTCACTATTCAAGCTGAAGGTTATTTTCACGAATATGGTCATGCTATCAGCCAAGACGTTAATATTCCGGTGATCACTGTGGGTGGATTGACAGATTTCGATGCGATTGAAGCCATCGCTAATAACACGGGTATTGAATACTTCGCGCTTTCAAGACCTCTGCTATCAGAGCCTCATTTAGTTAAGCGTTGGAAGGAAGGGGATAGAAGTCCTGTTGAATGTGAGCGATGCTCTAAGTGTCGTACTAAGCGCGGCAACTTTTGCGTGGTGAATAAAGACAGAAAAGTACAGCTCGCTCGCATGTAATCGCTGATCCTAGACCCAAGCGTAAGCCTAAATTAATAAGCGAGTCTAAGTTTGAGTTTGTGTTAATTACAGGCTCAAACTTGTATTCTAAAAACGATATTTGAAACCTTATTAATCACATTCTTGTGTCAAATGAGTGTGCATTAACGGATACAATACACCTGTAAATTATCTAACCAAGTTATCGATAACCAACTGAGCAAACTTTGAAATTACTTCCTCTCTTAAAGCAACCTCGAATCCACTGACACCTTTTTAGTTTTAGCGGCATTACGATCATTTCAACTGTGACTACACTATTGATGTATCAGGGCACCCATTGCTACTACGTCAGCGAAGCTGTGCACGTTGAATCTGTATGGTCGAGTATATTGATATTTAACTAATAAAGATTAATCAGAGGTAAAAATGCAAAACAAGCATTGGTCCAAATTCGAGTTGCTGCATGAAATCGTAACCAACCCCAATATTCACGTAAAAGGTCAACACAGTTATTACAGTGATTGTTGGGATAATGGCTTCGAACAATCGGTAGTACGCTATTTACATGGTGACGAAGTCAGCCGCCAGTGGGAGCCTCGATGGGAAATCGACGAACTCTATATTGGTGACTATGTTTGCATTGGCGCAGAAGTTGTCATTCTCATGGGCGGAAATCATACTCACAGAGTGGATTGGTTTTCACTGTATCCGTTTATGGACGTGATTGAAGACGCGTATATCGGCAAGGGTGACACTCATATTGAAGATGGTGTTTGGCTAGGCATGCGAGCCATGATAATGCCAGGAGTAACGATTGGTGAAGGCGCTGTGGTTGCTGCAAATAGTGTTGTGACAAAAGACGTCGCTCCCTACTGCATTGTCGGTGGCTCTCCTGCGAAAGTGGTTAAATACCGTTTCGACGAGTCTGTTATTGAAGAACTGATTTCGATGAAAATATACGACTGGCCTGAAGATAAGTTTGAATTATTGAGGAAGCACTTAAGTGGTTCTGATCTACAGGCACTCAAAAATTCGCTAGTTGAGTATGATGCGCAAACCCCGGTAAACGATTAATTGAACTTAGTATTAGGAACACTCAGTTGCTTGTTGAGTGTTCTTTTTGTCCATCTATTCAGCAACTACCATCAATTTCATCACATCTGTGTACTTCATCATTGACCTTACCCTAAGGGTAACCTTTATAGTTACCTTGAAAACCTAAAGGTAAGCTATGACAAACACATTCCGAAAAACTTGGATTATTGTTTTCAGCATCATTGCGATGTTGATGTCTAGCTATGCCTCAAGCTCCTCAGCCTTGATGACTGAAGTAATGATGATGGAAATGGGGTCGAGCAAATCGGCTTGTTACCACAGCGGTACTTCGGTTAATGATTCAATGGCAGGGTGTCATGTGATGAGTGAAAAAGTACACGCTGAAGACTCTAACATGAGTGCCCATGCTTTGATGGCTCAATACGATATGTCTTCAATGAGCGAAGACGGCAGTTCGATGATGGGTAACCATTGTTCGAGTGCCGATTGCTGTGCCTCAATGTGTTCTGCAAGTCCCTATCCAATTCAGGCTGTTCAAGCCGTTGATCAACTTTCCTTTTCATTAGCTCGTTTTCAATCGGTCACGATTGGCCAGAAAGTCGCACGTGCTCAATCTTTGTTACGCCCGCCCACTGCATAAATCTATATCTAAAAATACAGCTCTATCAGTTAGCTAAATCTGATAAGTCATTCTTTTTTATGCGCTAATTAGCGCTAGATATGGACATTCATTGTGAATATGAAACCAACAACCTCTGTGTTTGTCATGAACACGAGCTTAGTGGTTGCTGCTGCCTTGCCTATGGCCTTGTTTTCAAGTGCTACGCTCGCGGCTACCACTGCGTCAGCTTCAAATGCTCAAGATATTTCAGCACATGACCAAGCAAGTTCGACGCAGCAACTCAATACACTGATTGAGATTGCTTTAAGCGAAGATGGAAATCGCAAACAGTACTTTGCTCAGTCTCAAGCGATGCGAGAAACGGGCATTGCCAACGCGACCTTAATGGACCCGAAATTAAAAGTTGGATTTGGCGGTTTGCCTGTCGATAGCTTTCAATTCGACGAAGACCCGATGACTAATATATCGGTAGGGTTGATGCAGCAGTTTGAGCGTGGCGATACGCTTAACCTCCAACAGAAAAAGGCAGGCCAACAGGCTGATGCTTTAGCTTTGCAGGTGCAAGCAAGAGAATTGACGGTTGCGAATAGCATGACGCAGCTTTGGCTTGAATTGGGTTACCAGAAAGTCGCAGAAGGTGTTATGCGTGAAAATCGTCGTTTGTTGCTTGAGCTTGAAAATTATGTACAAACCAATTACTCGATTGGTAAAAGTGAAGCACAAGATCTGCTTAATGCTCAGCTTCAAGTGAGCAAGCTTGATGAGAAACTTCAGGCAAACCAACAGGTTCAACGACGTTTAATCTCTCAGCTTTCTGAATGGTTGGGTTCTGATTGGCTAGGCTCTCAGGTTCTTGATTCTCAGGGCACATTGAATGCAACTAACCAAATCGATTGGTCATTGTTAGAAAGCAAATTAGCGACCAATACCGATTCAACCAAGCACTACCAGCTACTGACTGACCATCCTTTGGTTAAGATCTCCGATGTCAGTATTTCCTCCAATCAAACTCAGGTTGAGTTAGCCGAGCAAGCTTATACCCCGCAGTTTGGGGTAGAAGTGATGTATGCGTACCGCCAAGCCAATAACATGGCGGGTGAACCTGCTTCTGATTTGGTGAGTGCTTATCTGACAGTCGACATTCCGCTGTTTACGGGGAATCGACAAGATAAAAACTTATCGGCTGCTCAGTATCAAGTTGGTGCGGCTAAATCTCAAAAAGACACCTTACTTTCCCAAATGAACGCGCAAGTGAACGCATTGCTGGTGGACAGATCAAATCTTATCCAGCGATTAGATCGCTATCAAACGTCCTTGCTTCCTCAAACCGCAGCCCGAATCAGCGCGGTTGAAAGGGGTTATCAAAACAATACCGCTCAGTTTAACGATGTCATTTTAACAACGACCGATGAGCTGGCGCTTAAGTTAGAGCAACAACGTTTGATCACCGATCTCAATATCGTTAACAGCAAACTGGCGGCGTTAATCAGTGGTTTTGAATACCAAGTAAACCAACCACAACTCAACTCAAGCGCAACTAAACACACAGCCAATCAATAAGGGAATAGACAATGAATACAGTAAAAGTAGCAACAATCGCTTTATTGGTCGGTGGTGCATTGGGGTTTGGTGTGAATCACTTTGTCGTTGGGTCAGCACATAACATGTCAGCAATGGCAACGAGTACAGACGCCGAAGTAAGTAAACAAACCAAGGATGAGCCTCTGTACTGGGTGGCTCCGATGGACCCAAATTATCAGCGAGACAAACCGGGGCAGTCACCAATGGGGATGGATTTAATTCCTGTTTATGCGGATGACTCAAGTGCGGGACCAGACAAGGCGGGAACTGTGTTTATCGACCCGTCGGTAGAAAATAATCTTGGTGTCAAAACAGCAACAGTTAACTTTGAAGCGTTGTCTCCTCGGATTGAAACCGTGGGTTATGTGGCGTTTGATGAAAGTACATTGTGGCAAACCAACGTAAGAGCAGCTGGCTGGGTTGAGAAGCTCTATATCAACGCAGTGGGTGAGAAGGTAAACAAAGGTGATGTGCTTTTCACACTCTATTCTCCAGAGCTTGTTAAAGCACAAGAAGAGTTGATCAGTGCTTATAAAACGGGTCGTAAAGGTTTGATCAAGGGCTCGACTGAACGCTTGATTACCTTGGGTGTTGATAAGACGCAAATCCGCGCTATTACGCGACAAGGCAAAGCTTCGCAAACCATTAAAATTAAAGCGCCAGCCGATGGTGTCATTGCAAGTCTGAATATTCGAGAAGGTGGTTACCTTTCACCAGAACAAGCGGTGATCAGTGCAGGCCCACTAGGGGAAGTATGGGTTGATGCCGAAGTGTTTGAGCGCCAAGCGCACTGGATCTCATCAGGCAGCAATGCGGTGATGACTCTAGATGCGATTCCCGGCAAAGAGTGGTTAGGTAATGTCGATTACGTTTACCCAATCCTTGACCCAAAAACTCGAACTTTGCGCGTTCGTTTGAAGTTCTCCAATCCCCACGGCGAGCTAAAGCCAAATATGTTTGCCAATATTGCGCTGAAACCCATTAGTGATGAAGCCGTTCTTACTATCCCAAGATCTTCGGTGATTCACTCCGGTGGTATGACTCGAGTGGTAATGTCAGAAGGTTCTGGAAAGTATCGTTCTGCTCGTATTGAGGTTGGTCGTGAAGCTGGCGAAAAAATAGAGGTGCTTCAAGGGCTGGAGCAAGGCAAAAACATTGTCACTTCTGCGCACTTCATGTTGGATTCTGAATCTAGCCAATCAGCTGATCTGTCGCGCATCAATGGTGTTGAGGAAGATGCTGAAACTGTATGGGCAAACGGTGAAATTTCCGATGTTATGCAAGGCAGTCGCATGGTGACGATTAACCATCAGCCTGTTCCAGAATGGGATTGGCCGGGCATGGTGATGAACTTCACCTTTGCGGAAGGCTTGGACATGAGTGACGTGCAGCGTGGTAAGGCAATTGATTTTGAGATGAGAAAGACAGAGTCAGGGCAGTACGAGGTTGTTGATTACAAGGTCAACAAACACAAGATCGCTGGCGAAGTTTGGGTAACAGGTGACATCACTATGTTGATGGCAGATTTTGGCATGATCACCGTAAATCACAAGCCAGTGCCTGACTGGAATTGGAAGGCGGGTGAAATGAACTTCCAAGTAAGTGATGACCTTGATTTATCCGAGTTTACCGAGGGTCAAAGCATTCGGTTTCTAGTGGCGAAGCAAGGTTCTGATTATGTGCTCAAATCTCTTGAACCGACGAATAGCACGGGTGAGGGCGAACTATGATCAATGCAATCATTCGTTGGTCCATCAGTAACCGATTCTTGGTTCTGGTTGCCACGGTCGCCATCGTATTTGGTGGCTTATACAGCGTTAAAAATACGCCCGTCGATGCTATCCCAGATCTTTCTGATGTCCAGGTGATCATCAAAACCAGCTATCCGGGGCAAGCGCCTCAAGTAGTCGAAGATCAGGTGACTTATCCGCTCACAACGGCGATGTTAGCCGTTCCGGGTGCAGAAACGGTTCGTGGCTACTCGTTCTTTGGTGATTCCTATGTCTATATCATCTTCAATGACGATACCGATATGTACTGGGCGCGTTCACGAGTGTTGGAGTACTTAAGCCAAGTTGCACCTAACTTGCCATCGAGTGCGAAGCCAACACTAGGACCAGATGCAACTGGTGTAGGCTGGGTTTACAGCTATGTACTGCAAGACAAAACCGGTAAGCACGACTTAGCAGAACTTCGCAGTTTGCAAGATTGGTTCTTGAAGTATGAGTTGCAAACCGTAGAAGGTGTGTCTGAAGTTGCGACCGTTGGCGGCATGGTGAAGCAGTACCAAGTACAGATTGATCCTGCCAAGTTACGTGCATATGACCTGACGCTTCAGCAAGTCAACAAGGCAATCCAAGATGGTAATCAAGAAACAGGAGCGTCTGTTGTCGAGATTGCGGAAGCCGAGCACATGGTTCGTACAACCGGCTACCTCACAAGTATCGAAGACATTCAATCTTTGCCGTTAAAAGTGACCGACAAAGGTACTCCGCTGCTATTAGGTGACATTGCTGACATTAACCTTGGCCCGCAAATGCGTCGTGGTATCTCTGAACTCAATGGTGAGGGCGAAGCGGTTGGCGGCGTTATCGTGATGCGCTTTGGTGAAAATGCCAGTGAAGTGATCGCCTCGGTTAAATCCAAACTCGCTGAACTGCAAGCGGGCTTACCTGATGGTGTCGAGATTGTCGCGACTTATGACCGTTCAACTTTGATTGATTCAGCCGTTGAAAACCTATGGAAGAAGCTGGCTGAAGAGTTCATCGTGGTTGCGATCGTGTGTGCGCTGTTTCTGTTCCATATCCGTTCGTCGTTGGTTATCGCTCTAAGTCTGCCTGTCGGTATATTGGGTGCATTCATTGTGATGCATTGGCAGGGTATTAACGCCAATATCATGTCTCTTGGAGGGATTGCGATTGCGATTGGCGCCATGGTAGATGGTGCCATAGTAATGATCGAGAACGTTCATAAACACATTGAACGGACTCCGCTCACTGACAAAAACCGTTGGCAGGTAATTGGCAAAGCGGCAGAAGAAGTTGGTGCGCCACTGTTCTTCTCGCTCATCATCATTACCTTGAGTTTTGTGCCTGTGTTCGCGTTAGAAGGCCAAGAGGGCAAGATGTTCTCACCACTTGCATTTACCAAGACGTATGCGATGGCCGCCGCAGCCGGTTTGGCTATCACGCTTGTGCCTGTGTTAATGGGCTACTTTATTCGTGGCAACGTGTTACCTGAAAACAAGAATCCAGTTAACCGCAGTTTAGTGGCGATGTACAAGCCGCTTCTAAACCTCAGCCTAAAATATCCAAAGGTGATGATTGTTATCGCACTTGGCTTAATGGCGTCTGCCTATTACCCAACCAGCAAGCTTGGTAGTGAGTTCATTCCTCCTTTGGACGAAGGGGATTTGATGTACATGCCAACCACGTATCCGGGTATCTCAATAGGTAAGGCTCGTGAGTTGTTGCAACAAACCAACAAGCTCATCAAAACCATTCCAGAAGTCGAAACCACATGGGGCAAAATCGGACGCGCAGAAACGGCAACCGATCCTGCGCCACTGACCATGATTGAAACGGTTATTCAGCTTAAACCACGAGATGAGTGGCGTGACGGCGTCACTACAGAGTCGCTGCATAAAGAGTTTGATGATCTGATTCAGTTCCCCGGTTTAACCAACGCTTGGGTGATGCCAATCAAAACCCGTATCGACATGTTAGCGACCGGCATTAAAACCCCAATCGGTATCAAAATCGCAGGCCCGGATCTGAGTGTAATTGAAGATATTGGTTCTCAGCTGGAACCTATCTTAAATGGTGTTAGCGGTACGGCTTCTGTGTATGCCGAACGTGTTGCTGGTGGGCGTTATGTGACGATAGACATTAAACGCCGCTCTGCTGCGCGATATGGCTTGAGCATTAAAGAAGTGCAACAGGTTATCTCGACTGCGGTTGGTGGCATGAACGTGGGTGAAACCGTTGAAGGGCTAGAACGTTACCCAATCAATGTCCGCTATCCACAAAGCTATCGTGACTCTGTCGTTAAGTTGCAGAACCTACCGTTAGTGACACCAAACGGTGCGCGAATTTCTCTCTCTGATGTTGCTGATATTCGTTATGAAGATGGCCCACCGATGATCAAAACGGAGAACGCACGCCCTAACGGTTGGGTGTTCGTGGACATTGATGGTCGTGATTTAGGTTCTTACGTGGCTGAAGCGCAAAAAGTCGTTGCCGAACAAGTTGTATTACCGGCGGGTTACTCGCTCGCTTGGTCTGGTCAATACGAATACATGGAGCGTGCGAAGGAGCGTTTGAGTGTCGTTGTGCCGATCACCATCGCCATCATCATGTTGTTGCTCTACCTCAGTTTCCGCCGTGTCGGTGAGGTGATGATGATCATGCTGACATTGCCACTCGCGATGGTTGGCGGCCTATGGCTAATGCATGTTCTCAATTACAACTTCTCCATTGCGGTGGGTGTGGGCTTCATCGCGCTTGCCGGGGTTGCTGTTGAGATAGGTGTGATCATGTTGGTCTACCTAAACCAAGCATGGCACTACAAAAAATTGGATGCGGAGCAGAACCATCAAGCACTTCAGAGTGAAGACTTAACGGATGCGATCCGTGAAGGGGCAGGACTGCGTGTGCGCCCTGTGATGATGACGGTACTTACGGTGATTATCGGCCTAATTCCAATCATGTATGGCGAGGGTACGGGCTCTGAAGTGATGCAACGAATTGCCGCACCAATGATAGGAGGTATGGCTTCTGCGCTGTTGCTCACCCTACTGGTGTTGCCTGCAATCTTTAAGCTCTGGAAACAGCGAGAGATTACTCAGAGCCAAAACGAGACAAGCAAATAACGCACTGACTATGAAGCCCTTACTTGCGATATAGGGGTAGGTAAGGGCGCACCACATGAATATGTGAAACTAACATAAAACAGAATTAATCTAAGGAACGACCATGAAAAAGACACTAATTGCTATCGCTCTAACACTGACCACTGCAACGGCTTTTGCTGAAATGGATCACTCTGCTCTTGACCATTCAAGTAAAGATCATTCAGGCATGGATCACTCGATGATGAAAGATGGAGGAATGGATCATTCAAAAATGGATCACAGTATGATGACGAGTGGAAAGATGGACCATTCCAAGATGATGAATATGGATGGAATGATGGACATGGAAGGTATGTCAGAAGTTGGGATGCCAGCTCAAGGCGCGAAGCCCGATCAAGTGGTTCATGTGCTGCTAAGTGATGATATGAAAATCACATTTAAAAACAAGGTCGATATAGAGCCAAATGACGTAGTGCAGTTTGTTGTGATGAATACAGGCAAGATTGATCACGAATTCTCGATTGGTTCTGCCTCAGAGCAGCTAGAACATCGTGAAATGATGAAAAACATGGGTAATCACGCTCATGACTCGGGTAGCACAGTCACGGTTAAGCCGGGTAAAGCGAAGCAGATGCTTTGGCATTTTCATGGTGATAATAACGTAGAGTTCGCGTGCAATATTCCTGGTCATGCTGAAGCGGGCATGGTCAAGGCAGTAACGCTATAAGGTGATACACAAGCCATATCTACTTCAAAGGGATGAGCGCTAGGTATGGCTACCTTGTTTTAGTGTTATTTAGGTATTAGCTTTAAAAGACTATAGGAATAGGAGTTTAAGGATGAATAAGACAGTTCTAGTACTTGCAGTAACGGGTGCTTTGATAACGTGGTCGACCCACAGCATTGCTGCTAAACCTGAGTGGGCTGGTAAAGGTAAACCCGATTTAGAAGAAGTAAAAACATTCGCTGAGGCAAAAAAAGTTGAAGGCGAAATGGATGATCGTGAGAAGCAGCTTGATTCGATGATCGAAGAGAGAAAGAAAAAAGCGAAAAAAAGTAAGAACAAAAAAGATAAGCAGAAGTTAGATAAAGAGCTTGATGATTTAGAAGACGAGAAAGAAGCCCTCGAAGAGAGTAAAGAGAAGCTCAAAGATAAGAAAGAGAAGCTTAAAGATGATATGGATAAGGACGAAGAAAAGTCGGGATTAGAAAAGCAGAAAGACAAAAAAGCGGAACAAGAGCGTAAAGAAGAGGGGAAAGGTTCAGAAAAAGGCCAACAGCAGCGTGAGGAAAACAGCAAAAAATGGTGGAACTTTTGGGAGTAATGCGAGGCTCTTACATCACCTATTCATTTCAACCTACCAGTACAGCTTTGTGTGGCCGCTAAGTCATTGGTTAAATAGAGTGTTCAGTTAAAGATAAGTCTCAACCTGTCTAGGAATACATGAACTAATTTGTATTGGCTGAGGCTTATCTGTAGCTAGAATCACTGTAGCAAGATAGAAGTTTCCAGCAGATGGTGAGCTTCGCCGCTCAGATGCGGTAACTCGGACATGATCTTCTTAAGTTTGTCGTCGATCGATTCCACTTCATTCAAAGAACGAAACGCAAGCACGGCCTGTTCTGGTTCGCTGCTCACATAACCTTTCAACGTATTAAGCTGAATTTTGTTCGCATTTTCGACTTTTGACAGTGCGACATTGATTGCTTCGATGTTTATTGTTAACTCATTGCTTTTAAACATTTTTAATTATTTTTGGTTGTTGCTAATGCGCGCACATTAACACAACTGTTTTTTTGGATATTGACCAAGATTATTAAACCCGCACTTTTATGAAATCTGAGTTTAATTGAGAAGCACTAGCACAATATCGTTTTGTCTATCCATGCAATTGATTCATGAGCTTGTTCCTTAGTGTTAAACATCACAAGAAATCATAATATTTATTTTTACGAGTCCATTTTTTGCGAATGTTAACGCTCTATTATTGAATCTATTTCGCTAGTTTCTTTGGATATATGAAACATCTCTAAGGAATAATGATGCAAAAAGGAACGTTATCTCTCGCGATTATCATGATTTTATCTTCTGGAGCTATTCACGCAGAAGAGCAGATTAGAAATAGTCACTTTAAAGGCAATATGGATGGTTGGTGGAATGCTGGCGCCAACATAGCTACAGAAAGTAATGAAGCGTGTATTGATATTAAAAACCCAGGAAAAAATTCTTGGGATATCATTTTAGGCCATAGCGGTATTGGCTTAGAGCAAGGTCAGAAATATCAGGTATCGTTCGATGCATATGCGAATATTGATACTGAGATGAAAGCCTTGATTCAACATGAAGGGCCTCCCTATACGCACTATTTTCTAACCGAAGTAGGTGTATCCGAAGATAAGCAAAACTATACGTTTGATTTTTTACAAGAGCTTGATAGTGATGCCGATACAGAGTTCCAGTTTCAGCTGGGCGCTCAGAAGGAAGGTATCATCTGTGTAGACAATGTTTCTGTCGTAGGCAAACCATTTGTAAAAGTGGCGACTAAGATGCCTATTCGAGCCAATCAAGTTGGCTTCTTACCGAAATCCGATAAATATATTTTTGTTGAAAACATTTCGACAACACCTTTGAAATGGGCATTAGTCTCTAAATCAGGGAGCAGCCTTGATCTCGGTAAAACAGAAGTATTCGGTTTGAATAAAGCGTCGGGTGAGCATATTCACCGAGTAAACCTATCAAAGTATACAGACACGATGAAAGGTTTAACGGTCAAGGTCGACGACGATGTCAGCTATCCATTCGATATTCGAAACGATGTTTACAGTAAGTTGAAGCTCGATGCGTTGTCTTACTTCTATCAAAATCGTAGCGGCATTGAAATAAAGCCAGAGTTCGTTCAACGTGAAGATCTTGCGAGACCCGGGGGTCACATGTCCGATACTGCAACATGTTTTGATAAAGTCGATAGTTGGGGAAATAGATGGCCTGGCTGTGATCTGACTATTGATGCAACCGGTGGTTGGTACGATGCGGGCGACCATGGTAAGTACACAGTAAATAGTGGTATTTCAACTTGGACACTCCTGAATTTATATGAGCGAGGGAAGTTCTTAGAGAACAAATCACTTCCTTTTTCAGAGAGCAAAGTAAAAATCCCTGAAGCAACCAATGGCGTTAACCCGTTGTTGTCTGAAGCTCGCTGGAACATAGAGTTCATGTTAGCGATGCAAGTTGACTCTGACACGCCTATCGCTGTTCCTGTTGGTAATCAGTCTGCCAGTAAACAGTTAAAACTTACCGAGATTAACGCGAGAGGGCTGGCATTCCACAAGATCGCGGATGAGTCTTGGACTGGTATGCCATTACCGCCACACAAAGATACTCAGAAACGCTATGTTGGTTATCCGACGACAGCGGCCTCATTGAATTTGGCCGCCATTGGTGCTCAGTGTGCACGTATTTGGAAAGATATCGACAGTGATTTCTCGCAGTTATGTTTGGATTCAGCGACCAAAGCGTGGAACGCCGCAAATCAACATCAAGATATCTATGCTTACGACAACTTCACGGGGTCAGGGCCGTATGATGATATCGAATTGAGTGATGAGCGATACTGGGCTGCGGCCGAGCTCTTTATCACAACCAATGATGAGGCTTATAAAGAGGTATTGGTTGATTCGCGACACTATCTTGAAGTGCCTAAAGGTAATATCAATGCCGATGGTGACATGTATTGGCAGTATATAGCGCCTGCGGGCACCGTGAGTTTAGCCGTGGTACCTAACTCATTGGACAACCAAGTTATTGAACAAGCACGTAAGAACATCATTAAAACGGCAGAATCTTATACTAAGCAAGTTGCCAATGAAGGCTACAACATCCCTTATACAGTCGAAGAGTATTCCTGGGGCTCAAACTCCAACCTTGTAAACCGAAGTATTTTTTTGATTTACGCTCACGATTTTTCTAATGATGTTCGATACATCAAAGCGGCGGCTAGTGCGATGGATTATATCCTCGGAGGTAACCCGATGAATATCTCTTATGTTACTGGTTATGGAACGAAACCTGCTGAGAATCCTCATCATCGATTCTGGGCTTACGCTGCTGATGAAAGTTCACCAAAACCAGCGCCGGGTGCGTTAATTGGAGGCCCAAATTCGGTAAGTTTTAGTGATCCTATTGCCGCTGTGATGAAAGGTAAGTGTGTTGGACAAACGTGTTACAGCGATAATATTGGAGCTTGGACGTTGAACGAGATAACCATCAACTGGAATGCGCCGCTAGTATGGGTTACTTCTGCTTTAGATGAAGGGCAGCTTGATTGAGGTAATCAATTAAATTAAGAATATTCAAAGAGTAATACCATTTGGTATTGCTCTTTTTCAATACAAAGAATCACACAATGAAGTGCGCAGTTTTAATTGTTTTAGGTTTTGAAGCTAAGAGGAGATGCTGAATCTAAAGGGATAGTGTAACTAAAGAGATTTGTAACTAAACAGAAGTTGGAGCGTGCAGCGGGAATCGAACCCGCATCATCAGCTTGGAAGGCTGAGGTAATAGCCATTATACGATGCACGCACACTGTCTTAAGAGTAAGACTTAGGCATCAAGAAGACTGGAGCGTACAGCGGGAATCGAACCCGCATCATCAGCTTGGAAGGCTGAGGTAATAGCCATTATACGATGTACGCACATCGTCTTAACGAGTTTGATAATGCCACATCTAACTGAAAACGAAACCTTTTTCTTTCATTTTTATTCTAAGTGCTCGCATAACCACCACTCCGCTAGTTTTTCAATCATATCTGGCGTCCTGAGAGTGAATAAAATGTGACTAAAATCTCGTTAAGCAGGAGGCTCTCAAATAACCGTTATCTAGATAACCATTATTTGTAATAGGGAAGCGTTTCATTCGATTCGATAAAGTTACATTGGTGGCCATTTATATCCCAAATAGGTCCAAAGTAAGAGCAAAGTTCGAGGTTACGTGTGTTAACACAAATTGATTCTAAACCGAATTTTCGAGTATTTTAATAACAGTGTGGATGCATAGTTTTAACTTTCGAACGATGCGTTATATTCATTAAACTAATTGCAAATAAGTAGAGTTATCGATGCTTCTAAGTCTTTGACGAAAAAAGTAACGAATTTAGTTGATAATTCACGCAAAAGTCTCGTCATTCCGTCTATCGTTTGGTACATTTGCCGCACATTTTGTCTCGCCTCAAATACCCATGCCTTCTCAGTACCGAATTAACAAAATTGTTGAAATTGGTGATACTCTTCACCGCAGTGGTTGTGCTCCGTATAAGCTTGAAAAATATACACAATTCTATGCAAAAAAGCACGGCGTTGATGTAATGATTCAAGCGACGCCAACCGCGATCAATTATCAATTCCCAGACGATAACAACGCCGTAATTCTTAAGCGTCTAAAGCCAGCTTCAATTAATCTGAGTTTGTTGGCCAATACCATCATTCGTATTAATCAGCCTAGTAGCGAACCAGTCCCAGAGCCTGTCGGTTACTCTAAATTTGTGACTGCACTTGCCAATATGGGGATTCCACCTGCGTATTTAATGCTAGTTGGCAGTACGCTGGAAGCGGTCGGTTTCTCTGCGTTGTTGGGTTTAATGGTTTGGGTCTGTCAGCAAGTTCTTCATTCACGTCGTGCTATCGCGGTTGAGTTCATCTCAGCTTTGTTAACGGGTATCTTCGTGGCTTTTTTAGCGAGTACAGGGCTACCAATACCTGTTTGGGCGTTGTGTATTGCCTCTATCGTCTTGTTTGTCCCCGGTTTATCTATAGCCAACGCTTTAGAGTGTTTGGCCTTTAATGATTTAGTTTCAGGTACTAGTTTGCTCGGCCAGAGTGCCTTAACCCTAATCAAATTGTTTGTTGGGATTATCATGGGTCTCAATATTGGTGAAGCGATATGGGGACAAGCGGTCTCTATTGACTATATCAATGCAGTGCCCACGTGGATGCATATATCGGGTTTAGTGCTGATCTCTGTGTCTATCGGGGTAATGTTCAATGCGCGCCCTAAAGACATTTTGCTTGGCTTGCCAGTTGCGGTTCTTGGCATGTGGGGGCCGTTCTACCTTGGTTTTGATAGTGGTTGGGTTGTGGGTACTTGGGTAACCACGGTTCTTATTACTTTGTACGGAACTTGGATTGCTAAAAAGATGGAGCTCACCGGCTCTATTTACATCGTGCAGGGTATCATCATCTTGGTTCCGGGTAGCCGAGTATTGGTGAGTGCGAGTCAATCTGTGTTTGAGCAATCAATCTTGCCGATCCCGAGTATCGGTTTATCGGCGCTGTTTATGTTCTCCGCGATTGTGGCAGGACAAATCACGGCGTATTCGATCTACTCACCAAAAGTAGAGCGTTAATCTGACTAGCTTACAACTGTCGCTCAGGCACACTCGATTCATAAACAAACACAGCTTAGCGGCTGTGTTTGTCCGTTTCAGAGCCGCTCTTTTCCGACGTTAGGTTTATCTTGAGATAATTTGTTAGGTTTGTGCTCGCTAAGCCTAGCAAGAGTCATTAAAATGGACGTAAATTCTATTTAAATTAAGTATTAACGTATGTCTTTACCTCCTTGTCCGCAATGCCAATCTGAATATGTCTATCCAGACCAAAACAACCTAATCTGCCCTGAGTGTGCCTATGAATGGAACCCAGAAGAGGAGCGTTTAGAAAGAGAAGCCGCGCGTGTAAAGGACGTGAATGGTGTTGTATTAGACACTGGCGATAAAGTTACCTTCATTAAAGATCTAAAAATTAAAGGCAGTTCTTCTGTACTGAAAATAGGCACTAAAGCGGTAATCAGACGAATTAGTGAAGGCAAAGATCATCAGTTAGATTGCAAGCTGGATGGTGGCGGTGAAATGCTCGTTACGGCGAAATACGTTAAGAAACAATAGCGGCCAATGGTATTGGTCTATCATTACCGTTCAATAATTCTGACTGGGACATTGTCGTAAATCTTCAATGAATTTACGTCGCTTCTTGGCATATTGGTTCGCAGTTTAAACAATATTAATTGCCTGAGAATTAAGATGATTAGAGAGTACAACCCAGCCGATATTGAAGCCGTTTTAAATCTTTGGTTAACCGCCTCGATAAAAGCCCATGACTTTGTGACTCCTGAGTTTTGGGAGTCGCAAGTGGCTAATATGCGCGACCTATATATTCCTGCATCACAGAGCTATGTGTATCAAGTCAATGGTCAGGTTCGCGGCTTCTATTCACTTTACGAAGGGATACTAGCGGCGATCTTTGTCCGCCCTGAGCATCAAGGGAGTGGCATCGGGAAACAGCTCATGCAACATGCCAAGCTTGAATGTCCGAACTTGTTATTGAATGTGTACAAAGAGAATCAAGCGACCATTGAGTTCTACCTTTCTCAAGGTTTTAAGATCGTAAGTGAACAAGCCGATGAGCACACAGGGCATCAAGAGTACACCATGTATTGTAGGGCTTAGTCAGACGATTAGTTGGCGGGAATAGGATTTATATGGAGATATTTTGAAGTATTCGATAAGACCCGCTCAGTCATCAGATTATGAATTTCTGTTCGATCTAAAAAAAGCCGCGGAGTTTGAGCCAATCAAGGCTGTATTTGGTTGGGATGAGCAAGTTCAACGAGATATACACGCCGAAGAGTGGGCTGAAGAACGGCCCGAGATCATTGAACATCAAGGCAAAGCGATTGGCAGTGTGTTACTTCAAGACAAAGACGATCACTTCTATTTTTGCCGATTCTTTTTGTTACCTGAGTATCATGGAAAGGGCATTGGTAGCCAAGTTTTAACGGATTGCTTAGCTCAAGCAGCCAAACTCAATAAGCCTGTGGCGTTGTGTTATTTACAAGGTAATCGAGTTGGGGAGTTGTACTTGAGGTTTGGCTTTGAAATCACCTCGCAAAACGACCAGTTTGTCTATATGTGGCGTAAATAGATATTCTTTAAACGGATAACATTTAAACGACTGGCATAAAAATGCATTCATAGACATGGGAGGTGTATCAACAAACGCCTCTTAGTTAACAATGAACAACTTGAAGAGATCTTCCTTGAAAGTGACTCTATTGGGTAAATCAAAGTGGAGAGTTTTTATGTTAGTTATTGATAAATAAAACAATGTTAACAATATCACTCTTTTATAAATTTGTGGTTGGAGTCTTTGTTTTTAATGATAGTGTCTGCGCATGATTTCATTGATAATAATAAAGGCTTTATATGAAACGTTTTTTAATTGCTGCATTGGCTATCGGGATTACTGGTTGTAAAACACTTCCAAATACAGCTACAGATACATTGTCAGAACCACAGGGAAATGGTGCACTCGCTATTGCAACGATTATCTCTAAGCACGACTCGACATACCCATGTGAAACCTTCGTATTTGATTTAAAAGAAAAAATTGATGGGAACTTGGTTGGTTCTGAACCACAAACCCTACGTATGTTTGTATATGAAGACGCTAAATACGCACTGTTTGATGGTATCAAACCGGGAAATTACATCTTAACGCAGTTCCGATGCAATATGCGTCGTGGCCTTGCTGTCAATGGTGGTAAATCATTTCTTAGCGTTGACTTAGGTATTGAGCATACCATTAAGGAGAACGCTGTAACGGTCTCTCCACTGTTTGTTTATGCGACTCAACAGAAAGACCGTTTTTTCAATGTGCAAGTTGACTTGTGGGAACAGAAAGATGTTGAACCTTTTCAGGAATTGTTGACGAACGAAGTGAGCAATAAATGGGAAGTCAGTGATTTTGAAGGCTAGCTGACTGGATGATTCGTTGATTAGATGACTATGGCACCTTTACGTTATTGCCATAGTCATTGATTCTTGAACGAAAAATGTTATTCAATAGGCAGAGACAATACACCGCCATTAAGGTTTACCTTACTAAGCCACTCAGTTGGAATCGCGCCATCTTCTTCGTAGAAACACGCCGCTAATACCGCGCCAATCACAATTGCACGCCCGCAACTGTCACCGCCACATAAGATGTTGTCGCGAATGCCTTGTTTATAATTCTGAGCACCCGCAATGATGCGAATCAGCAGTGGGAACGCGGCACTCAGTTCACAATGCAGTCCAAACTTCTTCGCGGCATCTGTTATTGAAAGCTCAGGTTCAGCCAGTGCTTCATCGATTTGATCGTGTATAAACTTGCTGCAGGTTTGTCTTACCATTTCTACCGATTGTAGTGGTGAATTACCTTGTATCGCAGCTTGAATCAGTAGGGTGATGGCTTGTGCCCACTCTACCGCTTTATCGTTATTGTTGGTGACTCGCACTGCGCTATCGACCATCGCTGGTAAAGTGTGAGAAGTGTAAGTACACGCCACCAAAGGAATTAGCTTTGAAACAGCAGGTAGCTGGGTGTCATCTGCGCCACAAGCAGTGATTGGGGCATCAGCTAGCTCTAATTGATGTATGTTCAGCAAGCTCATACGAGTGGCTTTATCAATGTAGCCTTGCCAGCTGCCACCAAAATCAAACCAGAAGCGGAAGTGTTTAATGTAACTCGCTTCATTGTACTGTTGATTGTCGACTAGGCTGTCGACCATCGCCAATAACTGAGCACCGTATTGCGATTGATCGCCTGCGGTTTTTCCTTGGTGCGCGAAATATCCTTTGTCTTGATAATCGAACTGGTTTGGCGAACGAAATTCTGGCTCAAAGCCAGCTACCTGTAAGATCCTCTCTTGGTCATACAGCCAATGCAGCCCCATTGAAGCAGCGTCTCCAACCAATGCGCCCACAACGGCGCAAAAAGCTCTTTGTTTATGATTGTCCATGCTGAGTGAAGTCCTTGAGAAGAATCAATGAAATTGGGTACTGAAAGTATAGTGTTTAAATGAGGGGTTTGCTGTGTTTCGATAGATAGTTTTTAGCGAATTAATCCTGATTGGTCAATGAGTTAAACCAATCAGGTTAAGTTGATGAATATTATCAATTAGGTGTTGATGTTGGCCATCGATCTGACGCTCGAATTCACGCGAAAATAAACATTAATTTTAACGGTTAAGGTAAACACTCGAACGTTGTTCGATGACTTTGAAAATACGTGAAAGGGTGAAACATAGTGCGAAGTAAACCGCGCCTACAATCAGCCAGATCTCGAAGATCAAACCGGAAGAGTTCGCCATTTCGGTGCCAACAAACGTCATCTCTTGAATAGAAATCAGTGACACAATTGAGGTGTCTTTTACTAGCGAAATTGCCTGACCTGCCAAAGGTGGCGTAATCGCCGTTAATACCTGAGGGCCAACTACAAATCGATATTTAGAGAATGCCGACAACCCGAGTGAATCAGCCGCTTCCCATTGCCCTTTAGGAATGCTTTCTAAACCAGCTCGAATCACTTCAGCGATATAAGCTGAAGAGAGCAGGCCAATACAGATAACACCAGAGGCTAAGTTTTCCCAAAGGTTTGCGGGCCCAAATAGGAAATCTTGAACAGCGTTAATTTCTCCATTGTGTTCACGTAAAATGCTTTCTAAACCAAGTAGAGGGATCAGCTGGTTAGAGACAAAGAAGTAAAAGATAAACACAAATACCAATGGCGGAATATTTCGAACCAATTGAATGAAAATCAACGCAGGTGTTTTGAAGAAAGCGATCTTAGAGTGTCTTGCTACCCCTAACAGGGTACCGAAAGAGAGCGCTAACACCATGCTCCACAAGCTCAAACGCAATGTTGCGACCAAGCCTTGGAAGAAGTAAGGAATACTGCCTTGAGAAGGTGGAATAAAAATTAATGTGAACGCGTCTTCCCATCGCCACTGATAGTTGATACCGACAGAAGAACGATAATAAAGCCAACCTGCGAACGCACAAATGATGGCAAACAACACTCCATCTAATAGATTGAGGCGTTGATACCAAGGCTTCGTGTGAAGGTTGGGCTTGGGCGTTGATAATGCGCTAGTACTACTCACGTCATTCCTGTTTAAACATTAATTATTATTGGGTTGTTGCTTGGATCTAAAACGAATCAAATAAAGCTACTTAAAAAGGCTACTTAAGTTTTCGATGAGAAGGCAGTGCAAACAGCGCACTGCCTTTATTTAGATTCGACAGATTAGATCATATTAAAAACTGAGCTCAGTTTCAGATTACTGACCTTGAGCAATCTGATCTTGCCAATCTAGAGTAGAGAACCAGTACTCGTAACGGTCTTTCAACCAACCGTCTTCAGTACGTGCTTTGATCCACGCGTTGAAGAACTCAGTTTTGTCTGTTTCACCTAGGCGCACAGCAAATGCTTCATTACCTTTTGATAGGCGTTCTTCAAATGGGATGAATAGAGTGTCTGCGTTTTTGATTGTTTCGTGCTCAGGTTTCGGGCTAGATGCGATAACCGCGTGTGCATTGCCGTTTAGCACTTCTTGGAACGCTTGAGCATCGTCATCGAACTGAAGTACTTTCGCTTTCGGGAAAGTTTCACGAGCCACTTGAACCGTGAATGCGCCGCGACGTGCTGCAATTTTCACACGACGAGAATCGAAATCAGAGATCTGTGTAAAGCCTTCAGCTAGTTCCTTGTTTGCTGCTAATTGAACACCTGAATGAGAGTAAGGTTCAGTAAACAGCACACTCTTAGAGCGTGCTTCAGTGATCGATAAACCACCGATGATCACGTCAAACTTGTTCGACAGTAGAGAAGGAATAATCCCATCCCACGCCGTCGGTACGAACTCAACTTTCCAGCCTGAATCTTCAGCGAGGCGTTTTGCCACATCGATTTCAAAGCCAACAAGGTCGCCCTGTTTGTTACGCATTGCCCAAGGTACAAAAGTCGACATACCAACACGTAGAGAGCCACGTTCGTTGATTTTATCTAGGTTTGGCGTTTCAGAAGCAAGTGCAGGCAAACTTACGGCAAGCGCAAGTAGAGCTGTAATTGCGGTTTTAAATAGCTTCATGCTGATAAATCCTTATTGTGTTCGCCAGTTAGCTCCGAGCTTATGCTCAAGCCAAGCTGCAACGGCAGAAAGTGAAAGTGTAAGAGCAAGATAGATGATCGCCACAGAGAACCAAATCTCAAATGGCATCGCGGTTTCAGAAACGATGTTTCTGGCTTCGGTTGTTAGGTCGAAAATTGCCATGACACTCACAATCGAAGAATTTTTAATAAGAGATATGACTTCATTTGTCAAAGGTGGCAAGGTGCGTTGAATTACCTGAGGAAGAATCACATCCCAATAAGTATAGGTCTTTGATAAGCCCAAAGATTGAGCGGCTTCAAATTGTCCTTTTGCAATACCGTTCAGACCAGCCCTAAATATCTCAGCGGTATATGCACCTTGGAAAAGTGCTAAGGCTAAAACGGCTGTGCTAAAACGATCCAGCCCTAATACGGGGCCAAACACAAAATAGAGCAAATAAATTTGTACCAATAGTGGGGTATTGCGAATCAACTCGACATAACTGGTGGCTAAAGTGCGTCCAACTGCGGAATTTGAATTTCGTAGCAAAGCTGTAGTTAAACCAATAACTAGCGTAGCGACCAAAGAAATCAAAGAGATATTGATGGTAACGAGTAGCCCTTCCATCAATTCTGCAGGCCACCATTCGCCGTCTTCATAAAAGGCAATGTAGTCGGGCACGCGTTCCCACTGCCAGCTGTATCCCATGGCTTGTGCGCCAGAATCGAGGATCCAGATAACAGCTGCCGCGAGTACAACAATTTGTACTAACGCAGATAGGGCAGGCTTCACTATTTTAAGCAGCATCAGTAAGTCAGAATCTGATTTAGGAACGCTTGAGTACGCTCGTGTTGAGGATTCTCGAACAGGCATTGTGGTGTATTGGATTCCACGATTTGTCCTTCATCCATAAATATGACACGGTCGGCAACACGCTTTGCAAAGCCCATTTCATGTGTCACACACACCATGGTAATCCCTTCACTGGCAAGCTCAACCATCACATCAAGCACTTCATTGATCATTTCCGGATCAAGCGCAGATGTTGGTTCATCAAACAATAGAAGTTCAGGCTTCATACAAAGAGAGCGAGCAATCGCAACACGTTGTTGTTGGCCACCAGAAAGCTGAGCTGGGTACTTATTCGCTTGCTCTGCAATGTGTACACATTCGAGATAATGCATCGCCGTTTTCTCTGCTGCTTCTTTGCTTTTCTTGAGCGTACGAATCGGAGACAGAGTCAGGTTTTCAAGCACAGTAAGATGGGGGAATAAATGGAAGTGCTGAAACACCATTCCAACCTGGCCAGGAGTGTTGAACTTACACGGGAGCGCTTGTTCTAGCACGGAAAGCTCGCCACTCTCGAAGGGTTCTAGCTGATTGATACAGCGGATCAAGGTTGATTTACCCGAACCAGACGGTCCGCAAATCACCACTATTTCTCCCTGTTCAATCTTTAAATCGATATCCTTTAGGGCATGAAAACCACCATACCACTTGTTAAGTGACTTAAACTTAACCATTTCCTTGAGATTGTTCAAATCGTTGTTCATACCTAGTAAAGAGACAGGTTTACCTTAACAATATAGAAATGTGATTGCACATAAAATTAAGAGCTTATGAGAATTTAATAACATCATGTAGGGCAAACAAAAAAACAGCGCCCAAATTGAGCACTGTTTTTTGATGTACGAGATAATAAAGAAATTAGTTCAGTGTGACGGCACAAATCATGTTTTGTGATTTATCACACTGACCGCATCAGCTTTGATTTATCGTTTACCCTATCTTTCTTATAGTTTTAGCAATTCTTATTGAATTGCAGACTCTAAGATTTCACGTGTTTTTGCTGGCGTGATCGCTTTGTTCTCGCCCAGCTCTAGGTAACCGTGAGATTCAAGTTGAGCGACAACTTTATCGACTGCTGCTGTTTTATTTGTTTCATAGCCATCGAACTGAGTTGGTACATCTAGGCTGTGGTAGAACGCTTCGATTGCATCGATAGTGCGTTCTGCTAGATCAGCTCCTGCTTCTAGGCCAAATACGTTACGACCCATTTGCTCTAGCTTGCCGCGCTTCGCTTCGATTTGGTTGCGAAGTAATGAAGGTTGAACGATCGCAAGAGAGCGAGCGTGGTCGACGTGCCATAGTGCTGTGAACTCATGACCAATCATGTGCGTTGCCCAATCTTGAGGAACACCTGTACCAATTAAGCCATTGAGCGCTTGGTTTGCTGTCCACATTAGGTTTGCACGCCATGCGTCGTTGTCACGCTCGTCATATTGCTTGCCAAGCACAAGTAGGTTTTTCAGCAGTGTTTCTGCGTAACCATCTTGAACCATCGCGTTTGTTGGCATTGTGATGTACTGCTCACATACGTGTACCCAAGCATCAACCAAACCGTTAATCAGTTGGCGTTCTGGAAGAGACTTCATTACATCTGGGTCCATAACCGCAAACTTAGGTTGAACAGCAGGGTTCATGAAGGCCAGTTTTTCTTGTGTCTCTTTACGAGTGATTACCGCACCCATGTTAGATTCAGAACCTGTCGCAGGAAGCGTAAGTACTGCGCCAATTGGTGTCGCTTCTGTTACCTGGTGTTTACCCGCTAAGATGTCCCAACCGTCGCCGTCGTATTTAGCCGCTGCAGCAACGTATTTAGAACCGTCGATTACTGAACCACCACCAACAGCGATAATGAACTCTACGTTTTCTTCTTTAGCAAGATTGACTGCTTTGTCTAATGTTTCTTTTGTTGGGTTCGCTTCAACGCCAGAGAACTCAATCCAAGCGTGATCTTTAAGTGAAGCGACTACTTGATCGTAAACGCCGTTGCTTTTGATTGAACCGCCACCGTAGATGACAAGTACTTTCTTTGAAGTATCAACCGCTTGGCTGATAGCGTTGATTTGGCCTTGACCGAAGTGGATAACAGTAGGATTAACATAAGTGAATTGCATTCTAAGTTCCTTGTGTAAAGCTGAATTTATTATTTTGGTTCATTGCTCAATTTCTATATTTGCATATTAGTACAGTAAATCAGGGTAATGAAGAGCTGATTCTCCAAATAAATTGCCTATTTCTACAAAATTGATATTCTAATCTACTCTAGTTTACATATTCTTAGCACTTGGAATGGAAAGTCGCCACTTATGAAAACACTCGCGCATTTATTACAGTCTTATGTAGAACACAAAGGTTGGGATGATCTTGAAGGAATCAGAGAAACTGAAATTGGCGGTGTATGGCTGTACAGGAGCAGTGTCGGGAATCTGCGTCAACCCTTCACTTACCAATCTGGTATTATCATGCTCGGACAAGGTAAAAAGAACATCTATATTGGTGACAGGCCTGTCACATATGCTGCGGGCGACTATCTAGTTGTCGGTGTGCCAATGCCATTGGAGTGCGAAGCCTTGCCTGTTAATGGTGAGCCATTGCTTGGTTTGTCGATCAGTATCGACTCTCAGCGCTTGCATAGCTTAGTCAAAAAGCTCGAAGACCAAGGCTTCCTAGAGAGCTACTGCAACAAGCACAAACAGAATTCGAGTGGCTTAGAATCGACGCCAATGGAAGAGCAGATGCTAGAGAGCTTTACTCGGTTGGTCAAAATGCTGCATTGCGACATCGAAGCCAACATATTGGGTGATGCCATGGTGACGGAAATTGTCTACCGCGCATTAACCGGTACAGAAGGGCGTGTGCTGTTTGACTTAGCTCATCATGACGGCCATTACGCACGTGTCGCTAAAGCGCTGTCTAAAGTGCATGAAGAGTATGACCAAACCATCACTGTTCAATCGCTTGCCGACGAAGCCAACATGAGTGTGTCTGCCTTCCATAATGCTTTTCGTAATGTCACCTTTGAGTCACCACTTCAATATTTGAAAAAGGTAAGACTCAACAAAGCCAAAGAACTGATTCAGCTAGAAGGCCTTCGTATCAGCGATGCTGCACGTCGAGTCGGTTATTCGAGCCCATCCCAATTCAGCCGTGAATTTAAGCGTCACTTCAATACCACGCCAAGAGCGGTGTAGTTTTTCTTTCTAGAAAGCGTTACTACTTGGTTCACAACCATTTTTCTCATGTATTTCCCCTGAGTCTCACATTTGTTTAATTATATGAGTAAATGTATCTAATTATGGATATTGTCATCTTGTTGGTATTGGATTATCGAATATATTATTAATGTATTTACATAACAGTAGCCCTGTAAATAATTAGTTAACTAGCCTAAGAGTTTATGCACGTATATAAGATAGTTAGCGCGATAATTAATCTGGTAAGAGCATTTTAGGACTATTAGTGTGAACAACTTATCAAATATAATCTAAATTGCGAAAAATATCCCTCGTTCTTTCTGAGATTATATTCATGATTATTGAATGATTAGAAAATAAAGATAATCTAGCACTCGATAAAGCCCCTTATCATGGATAATTAGTCGTTTGATGACTAATTATTCTGTAACTTGCTGATTTATAGTCAACTGAGAGTCTGATGGATATCACGTTTACCCTCTAATAATTCACTTAACATGGCGCTACTTTAATCATTCTTTCTAATACGATTGTTCACTATAAATACGTATTCCTATATTATTTAAAGGATAATTCCTATGAGTAGCGATATCATTAAAATTTCAAGAAATACTGAAAACGCACCAACAAATTCTGTATCTACACAAACGGTCGCTTTTTCTCATTATAATAACTTTTCAGCTCAATTACCTGTTGACCCTAAAACAGGTGAAGTTGTGATTGGTGATATTAAAGACCAAGCAGCACAATGCTTAAATAATATTAAAGCCATTGTTGAAAGCATCGACCATGTTATGGATGATGTAGTGAAGGTTAATGTTTTCGTTAAGAATATTTCTGATATCGATGCTATCGATGAAGTTTACAAAAGCTTCTTTAACAACAGCATGCCTACACGTACCGTTGTCGGTGTAACTGCACTGCAAAACAGCGATGCACTAGTTCAAATGGATGCTTTGATTTCAAACGGTGAAGGCACTAAACCACAAGCACCTTGCGCACTAGTTAAGGTATCAAGAAATACAGATAATGCACCTCAGAGTGCTGTATCGACGCAGACAGCGGCTTTTTCTCACTACAACAACCTTTCTGCTCAATTGCCTATCGATGTAAATACAGGTGAGTTGGTTGATGGTGGTATCGAAGCGCAAACGTCACAATGTCTATCAAACATTAAAGCGATTCTAGAAAGCATCGGTCATGTCATGAGTGATGTGGTTAAAACGACTATATACGTAAAAAATATCGCAGATACGGAAGTGGTAAATGAAGTTTGTGCTAAATTCTTCCCAAGCTATGTTCCTGCTCGTACCGTTGTTAATGCAGCAGAATTACCAATGGGCGCTTTAATTCAAATTGATACATCCGTTTCACATGGCGATGGCACACCGCCACAACTGCCAGAAGACACTTGCTTACTGGTTATTGAAGCTAATAATACAGTTGATGCGCCATTCATGCCTTATTCTCACACCGTTGCTTTCTCTCACTACAATCATATTTCTGGTCAACTACCACTAGATCCGAAAACCAATGAAATAGTTTCAGGTGGCATAAAAGAGCAAGTTGAACAATGCCTTAAGAATATTAAGGCGATCATTGAAAGTGTTGACCATAGGATGGACGATACGGTGAAAATTAATATTCAGCTTAAAGATGTTTCAGATATTGATGTGGTAGACGAGATCTACACTACGTTCTTTAATGCTGACTTACCGGCAAGAACAGTGGTAGGGGTTTCAAAGATTCCTATGAATGCTTTAGTGCAAATAGATGCAGTCGTTTCTAACTGTGAAGGTACACCTCCACAAGACGTCCTCGCTTAGATCCATTGAACCCCTTCGATAAAAGCATTTAAATTCAGGCTCTAGTTCCTAACAAGGAACCAGAGCCGATTCTCTGATTAGTGGCCCCATTCCAAGAAATATCCCCTTCATTAAGCCTCTTAACACAAGTTACTCGAAGTAATACAACTAAGCTTATCCCAGAGATATGGTGTTTATAGAGTTGAAGTGTTTTAATATGAAAAACAGATGCTTAACGTAAGAAATTCAGTTTATGCAATTTAGAGTTATTTTAATGTTGTGCCTAGCTATTATGGGGTGTTCATCCAAGCAAGAGTTGGCACCTGACCCAACAACCATCACACTTTTTTATGGCGATAAATCGATCTCCGCGGGTGTGTTAGAAGACAAAACATTTAATTCTATACTTGCAGATAGAGTTGAAAGCGTGACTTTTTCAGGCTCAATATCAAAGCAAGACTCTGAGTTCTTGATTAATATGTTAGTGATTAGAGAAACGAAAGAGCCACGTTCAACACGGCAATTGAATACCACGCTTCTTATGAAACCGGGAGGATTAGTGGATGTTGGCGGTGTAAATAACGATGTGTTCAAGGTAATCCTCGAGTAACAAAAAAAGTGTTCAATTAATCTGATTTTTTGCTTTACCTCAACCTAACTTCAAGTCTTAAGCTTCTCTTAACCATTTAAAAGGAGCTTATTATGCAAAATAATTACGTAAAAGAACTTGCCGTTAAGACTTACCAAGAAGAAATAGCTAGAGAGAGTATGAAAGCTAAAGTCCAGTCATTTCACGCACCGAGTTTTTTCGGTGGTGTGTTGTTTTCGGTTATTTTAGTTGGACTGTTTTGATAAGTTAATCCTTATAATCTTTGATTCAGTATTAACTCTCATCATTCCAACTCACCTGAACTCTCACGGCATAATCTCTTAGGTTCGATTGTGATTTTAGTATCAGTGTTTAAAATGGCTTGTTAGATAAGCGATAGAGTATTGATTATGGATGTATTTTTACACTTACTTCACCCAAGCGATGTCAGTGCTTTATTGGAGTTTGAAGTCGAAAATAGAGAGTGGTTTGAGCAATTTGTTCCAGCACGGGAAGACCGTTTCTATTCCAATGCGGGTGCTGCCGAGCAAGTCATGAGCTTTCTAACTGAATACGATAATGGCGAGATGATTCCTATGTTGGTCAAAGACGCTAATGGCACTATATGTGGGCGAATCAACGTTCGTGATATCGACCAGAACGCTGAAAGTGGAGAACTAGGTTATCGAGTGGGGCACGCATTTGGTTCTAAAGGTATTGCGTCTAACGCGGTGAGGAAGTTACTTATCTACTTGGCCGAGCAATCCTCCCTTAAATATGTTGATGCCTATGCGCTAGTAGGTAATGTCGGTTCGAATAAAATTTTATCCAAGGCCGGTTTTGACTTAGTTGCGCATGTAGAGAATTACGTTGTATTTAAAGGGCAAAACCAAGACGCCAATCATTATCGTAAGGCTATATCTTCTTCAGTGAATGTTTGATATTTATTATTTGTTCTATCATCAAAGAGATAATAAATTTAGACAAGATGCGCTCACATCAATTGTTGTGCGAATCAATACAAAGATCATCGGAGATAAACCAGACGAACATGCTGTTAAGTTTTGGAAAGGGGTTATTAGTGACTACACCTCAGGTAACTACGTAGAAGATCAATATCAGGGCGAAAAATGGGGCTTGGTGACAAGACAGGGCTTTAGTCACGATGCTAGTACAGAGTAAAACTTTATACATTAGAAGCTGGCAGTGTCCTTCTAGCCAGCTTCGAGCCTTTTTATTTCAAGGTTTAATGTTACGGCCACTTATAGATTTACGGTTACTTCTGAGATTTGTTACGTTCGATTACGCTAATAGCGATCGCTAAAAACAGGATGTCTTTCACTAGGAAGAAATTAGTAACTAAGATGCCATCCGATACTTTCCAAGTATTTGGCGTTGTAATTAGGAAGCTCAGTGTTACGGCAAAGATAGCCGCTGCTGCGATGCCAGAATAAAAGGCCACTCTAGAGTTAATGAATCCTACGATTAACCCAACAGCCACGATAATTTCTGCACCACCAACGATATTTGAAACCGCTTGTACTGAGAATAGGCTGTAGAGCCAGTTCAGCGCAGGGTGATTAGCGATAAGGGGTTCAATGAGCATAGCTTCGGTTGGGGTAAATTTGTAGATACCAATCCAAGTTAACACCAATGCGACACCAATCACGCCAAGGTTATATCCCCAATTACTCTGTTTTAAATCATAGGTTTGAACATGCATAAAAATACTCCATTTAATAAAATCCTTGAATATGACCGTACAAGTAAAAATTTAATTTCGCTGTGATGATGATAATTAGTGAATTTATCTAGGTAGCTTATACATGTCCCTTTTTCGTCTCGATTATTATGGAAAGAAAGTGATGTTGTGCGTAACGTAATTCAGTCAGTGATTGTTTATCTGACTGATTTCACTAACTTTTTATGTATTTAATGAAGTATGGAATTCATGGTTCCCTGAAGGTTGTGCACCAAGCCGTGCATGTGCAAAAGCAGAACTCGCAAATCCTGAGCTATTGGTTGAAAAGTCGTTCATGGCTGCTGCGGGTGAAAAGTTTCAATAAGCGGAATTCGTTAATACAAGTAACAAACCGATAAAACAAAGCCACTCAGGTGAATCACTTGAGTGGTTTTTTCGTTTTAAACGCTACCCGAAACTAAATCGGATTAGGCATTAAGCGAGACCTTGATCTCTGGCCATCTGTTTCGCGATCTTCGGTGCGTGCCATAAGCATGGCAGTAAGATAAACGATACCGGAACGGCTGTGATCACAATGAACGACTGTAGAGCGGAGATACCGCCAGAACCCATTGAGATAAGCGCAATTGCTACTGCACCCATGATGATACCCCAGAAGGTACGTACGGCTGCATTTGGTTCTGTAGTGCCTGTCATTACCACACTGATGGTGTAAGTCATCGAGTCACCTGTTGTCACGATGAACGTGGTCGTCAGGATAAGGAACAGAATCGCAATCAAAGTAGGGAACGGCAGTTGAGCGGTAATTGCCAGTAGCACAGCAGGAAGGTTGAAGCCTTCGAACGCGCTAGAAATTACGCCTGGGTTCTCTAATTCAAACGCTAGACCACTACCACCAACGATACTGAACCAAAAACACGTTACTAGCGGTGCAACGATGCTGATAGAAACGATCATTTGGCGAATCGTACGGCCACGTGAGATACGAGCAATGAAAATTGCCATCATCGGACCATAGCCTAAGAACCAACCCCAGAAGAATACCGTCCAGCCACCTAGCCACGCTGTATCTTGGCGGTACAGTGCCATTGGGATGAAGTTATCCACCATTTCGCCCATACCTTGTAGATAGCCATCAATGATAAAGCTCGTTGGGCCTACTAGCAGAATGTAGCCGATTAGGCACACTGATAAGATGATGTTGTAACGGCTAACCAGTTGGATGCCTTTGTTCACGCCGCTCAAAGCAGAAAGCGTGTACATTGCGATAGCAAAGATAATAACGATACTTTGAGTTGCAAAGCTGTCGGAAATGCCAAACAGTTCGCTCAGGGCGTAACTGATTTGTAGGCCAAGGAAACCAATAGGGCCGATAGTACCTGCGGCTACAGCCACAATGCTGCATGCGTCGACTACGTTACCAACCCAGCTGTTAATCGCTTTGTCGCCAAGGACAGGGTAAAGAAGAGTACGGGGCTTAAGAGGGAGGCCTTTATCGTAATGCAGATGCATTAGTACGATAGAAGATAAGCCACCTAAGATGGCCCATGCAAGGAAACCCCAGTGCATGAAAGATTGTGATAGAGCGTTGAACGCCATCGCTTGAGGATCAGCATTGCCATAAAGTGGCGGTGCTGAAACAAAGTGAGCAATTGGCTCTGCGGCTGCCCAGAACACACCACCGCCGGCTAGCAGCGTACATAAGACGATAGACATCCATTTAAAAGTGGTCATTTCAGGCAAGGCAAGCGTTCCTAAACGAACGTGGCCTGTACGTCCTAGTGCTAGCACTAAGCCGATAATGAAATTGAGAAGTAGAAGGACTTGCCAGAAAGCACCGAACCACTTGGTAGAGTAGTTGAAGCCGATGTTAACAAGTTCGGACAACACGGAGGTGTTGGTGAAGGCGAGTACGACAAAGAGGGTTAAAAAACTGCCACTAAGCCAGAAGACTGGGTTTCCGAGTTCCAGTTTTTCACCCAAAGATTGAGCTTTATTGAAATCGATAGAAGTAGATTCTGCGTTGATGTTTTCGTTGGCGACTTGCGTCAAGTTGGACATTATTTCTCCGCTAAATTAGGCTCTTTTAAGCCTATGTATTTCTCTCACACTTGCATAGTAATGTGAGGTTCGTCAAAAAAGCCGCAGATACTAACACATTTGTTACCAAAAAGTGGGCGAATTCATAAAAGAAGCTTGAATCGACTGTAAATCTCTACTTTTTGGCTAGTTTTAACGCGAGTTTTGTCTTGAATCCAGATCACATTCCCGATTTTAGATACGTTATTTTTAGCTTTCCGAAATAAATTAATATTAGTTGTTGGTGCAAAATAAGTGTCGAGTCATTGCATGCATACAGCAAATTAATGCGAGTCATTTTATAAATAAAGAATATTTTAGGTGTTTAATTTACGTTGTTACCTACAGTTGTTTTGCGAAGAGATTTAAGTGGTAAGTAAAGCCCCATTTAAATTAAACATCTTGAAACAACAACTTAAGGGATAGCTAACATGCACCTAAACCAAGGAAGAGTGGCCAAGACGGTTTTTACACTCAGTACTCTCACCGCGTCATGCTTGATGGCGTTCAACAGTTATGCGGCTGTTGATTGTTCAACGTTAGAAACGTGGGACTCTGCCACGGTATACACCGGTGGTGATCAGGTTTCACATGACGGCAGCGCGTACTCAGCAAATTACTGGAATCAAAACAACAACCCAAGCCAATTTGAAGGTGACTATGCACAGTGGAAAAAGCTAGATGTGTGTAGCGGGGATGGAGGCGGTGGTACACCAAATGAAGCACCAACGGCTTCGTTAACAGCACCAACGGCATCAGATGTAATTGTTGAAGGCGACAATGTCGTATTAAGCGCAACAGCACTCGATGCTGATGGCACTGTTGCTTCCGTGGAATTCTTTGTCGATGGTGCTTCGGTCGCGGTTGTGACATCGGCACCATTCGAAGCAGCTTGGTCTGCAACGTCTGGCAACCATCAAGTTTCAGTTGTTGCAACGGACAATGAAGGCGCAGCGAGTGTTGCAAGCGCGGTTTCTGTATCTGTTGATTCAGCACAGCCAGGGAATGAAGCGCCGACAGTTTCGGTTGCGCTTTCAGCAGCTTCGGTCGATGTTGGTGGTGTAGTAACGCTTACCGCAACAGCAGCAGACAGCGATGGCACGGTTGACAAAGTAGATTTCTATGTGGCAGGCGCTCTTATTGGCACAGCTGCAACTAACCCTTACACGCTTGATTACACAACCACTCAAGCGGGTTCTTTAGCGGTTTACGTAAAAGCGACTGACAATCAAGGCGCAACGACAGATTCAGCGCTGGCTTCTTTGACGGTGAATGGCACACCAACGGTGAGCACTTGTCGACCTGATGGCTTATATCAAACCCAAGGTGTCGATGTTCCTTACTGTACTATTTACGATGATGAAGGCCGTGAGAAAATGGGCGCGGATCACCCACGTCGTGTCATTGGTTACTTCACCAGCTGGCGTGCAGGGGATGACCCACAAGCTGCTTACCTAGTAAATGACATCCCTTGGGAACAACTCACACACATTAACTACGCTTTCGTGAGCATTGGCTCAGATGGCAAAGTAAACGTGGGTGATGTGAACGATCCGAACAACGCAGCGGTTGGTAAAGAGTGGCCGGGCGTTGAAGTTGATCCTAACTTAGGCTTCAAAGGCCACTTCGGTGCATTAGCGACCGCTAAGAAAAAACACGATGTTAAGACTTTAATCTCAATCGGTGGCTGGGCGGAAACGGGTGGTCACTTCGCCACTGACGGTAGCCGAGTGGCTGATGGTGGTTTCTACACAATGACGACCAACGCCGACGGTTCTATTAACCATCAAGGTATCGAAACATTCGCCACTTCAGCGGTTGAAATGCTGCGTAAGTACCAGTTCGATGGTCTGGATATCGATTACGAATACCCAACTTCTATGGCGGGTGCCGGTAATCCGTACGACAAAGACTTCATGGAGCCGCGTCGTCAATACCTGTGGGCTTCGTACCAAGTGTTGATGAAAGTGTTGCGTGAGAAGCTTGATGTGGCGTCTGCTGAAGATGGCAATCACTACATGTTAACGATCGCGGCTCCTTCTTCTGGTTACCTACTGCGCGGTATGGAAACATTCGATGTAACCAAATACCTCGATTACGTAAACATCATGTCTTATGACCTTCACGGTGCGTGGAACGATCACGTAGGTCATAACGCTGCGTTGTTTGATACAGGTAAAGACTCAGAGTTAGCACAGTGGAACGTTTACGGTACTGCGGCTTACGGTGGTATCGGTTACCTGAACACCGATTGGGCTTACCATTACTTCCGTGGCTCTATGCCAGCAGGTCGTATTAACATCGGTGTGCCTTATTACACTCGTGGCTGGCAAGGTGTGACAGGTGGCGAAAATGGTCTTTGGGGTCGAGCTGCCCTACCAAACCAAGCTGAATGTTCAGCAGGCACCGGTGAAGGTGAGAAGAACAACTGTGGTCATGGCGCTATTGGTATCGATAACATGTGGCACGATACCGATCCGAAAGGCAACGAAATGGGCGCGGGCTCTAACCCAATGTGGCACGCTAAGAACCTAGAGAAAGGTATTTGGGGTTCTTACGCTGAGGCTTACAAGCTTGATCCTGTAAATGATCCGTCGGATGTTTTAGCAGGTACTTACACGCGTAACTATGACAGCGTGGCGGTTGCTCCTTGGTTGTGGAATGCAGAGAAGGGCGTATTCCTTTCAACGGAAGATAAACAGTCTATTGATGTGAAAGCAGACTACGTTATCGACAAAGAGATCGGCGGTATCATGTTCTGGGAACTAGCAGGTGATTATAACTGTTATGTACTCGATGCGAGTGGCAACCGAACTTCAATCGATACGACAGAACAAGCGTGTAACAGCGGTAACGGTGAGTTCCACATGGGTAATACAATGACGAAAGCTATCTACGATAAGTTTAAGTCTGCGACTCCATACGGAAACAAAGTGGCGACTGGTGCTATCCCGACAGAAGCGTTAGATATTACGGTTTCAGTTGGTGGCTTCAAAGTCGGTGACCAAAACTACCCAATCAATCCTAAGATCACGTTTACAAACAACACAGGGCAAGCACTTCCTGGCGGTACCGAGTTTCAATTCGATATTCCAGTATCGGCGCCTGACAATGCAAAAGATCAATCTGGTGGTGGTTTAACTGTGATTGCTTCGGGTCATACTCGTGCGGATAACATTGGTGGATTAGATGGAACCATGCATCGAGTAGCGTTTACTTTGCCGACTTGGGAAGAACTTCCTGCAGGTGGTGTGTATGAGCTAGATATAGTGTATTACCTGCCAATCTCGGGCCCTGCTAACTATGCTGTGAGTGTGAACGGAGTCGATTATGCCTTTAGCTTTGAGCAACCAGACTTACCACTCGGTGATATTAGTTCTGGTGGAGGCAACCCTGGTGATGGCGGCACTAGTCCTGGTACTTGTGATACGGCAGGTATAGTCGTTTATCCTGATTTACCTCAGAACGATTGGGCGGGTAACTCAAGCCATGCAAATACAGGTGACCAAGTGGTGTACAACGGTAGTATTTACCAAGCAAATTGGTGGACAAGTTCTGAACCGGGTAGCGATGGCAGTTGGACTAAAGTTTGTTCGTAAGACAATGGTAAGAACGCAATAATTGATAATAGATATGAATGTATTATCCCAAATTATCAATGTATTAGCTTATTCTAAAAGTAAAATTAAAACGCCGCACTGAACCCAGTTCGGCGTTTTTGCTATAAGTCACAGATTGCGTATAGAAAGCCTTAAAAATAGCGACGTTCGTTCAGTAAAACTGACAAATATGATATAAAACAGTCTGCTTATATGGAAATTAGTAACGTTACCTAAAATTAGAAAATTATGGGGTAATCTTTGACAGTCAGACGTAAATACATTCTTAGTTTTTCAATTGTTCTGGCTGTTGTTTCTTTGATTCTTTCAGCTCTGCAATTTAACCGAACTAACGAATCACTATCAGAATCCAACCAATTTTTCTTTCGTACAATTGTGAACGCGAGTTACGATATTGTAGACACCACAGTTAACGAAGCAATAAAGACCTATCTAACGGGTGTGACCGACACGGTGACATCTCACATGCTGCTTGTCAGCCCTGAGCAACAAGTCCAAGAAGTAAAAAAAATTGCTAATGAATTGACCATCGGAGAGTCGGGTTACATTTATTTGATGTCACCACAAGGTATCCACCTATACCATCCATTCCTTGAAGGTAAAAGTCGTGCACATTTAACGCATATTCGACAGCAACTGAGCGTAGAGTCAGGAATGTCACAGTATTACCACGCCAATCCACACGAGGTAAACCCACGCGCGAAAGTGGCATACTCCGTTAGGCTACCTGGAGGTAATGTCTTAGTTGCAACGACTTATAAAGATGAGTTGATGTATTTGGTTGATCTTGAAGCGCTAAAAGACAAGCTAAGAAAATACTCTTACGGTGATAGTGGTTACGTTTATATTGTTGATTTAGAGGGTGAATTAGTTCTCCAACCTAGCTTTGAGCATGAGCAGTTAAAGGCGTTAATCAATTACTCTTCAGAGTTGCTTATTGATAAAGTAATGATTAATCCAGAGGGGCATTTCAGTTACTCAATATCTAGAGACAACGGTACAACCAGTAAGAATATTTTCTATAAGTTTTACCCGTATTTGAATTGGGTTATTTCAGCTGGTGTCCTGGAGCAAGAGCTAAACAAAAATCATAGGTTACTGCTTGTCAGCTTAATGGCACTTGTGGTCAGTTTGCTCAGTATTATCGCGGTTTTAGTGCTTTATTTACGCCATCGCCATTTACAGATCTTAAATGTCGCGAGCCTTGACTACCTGACAGGAATTCACAGCCGGGGCAGCTTTATTGAACAGGTAAAGCTAAAAATAACAGATTGTTCGCCTTACCCTTTGCAAGGTGTCGGGGTTATCCTGTTGGATATTGACTATTTTAAGTTGGTTAATGACCAATATGGGCATGCAGAAGGCGATAAAGTGATCTGCGCAGTTGCCCAAACCTTAAAGTATTTTGTAAATAATGAACGCCTGATTGCTCGATATGGCGGCGAAGAGTTTATTTTGGTGACCTTTGACTGCGATGAGCGTCAGTTATATGAACTGTCTGAAGCAATTAGACATAGCGTAGAGCAAACCCAAGGCTTGGTGTCGCCAGTGACGATCAGTGCCGGGTGTTGTTATGCTCAAGTGCTATTTCATATCGAAGGTACGATAGATAAAGCCGACCAAGCACTTTATCAAGCGAAGGAGAGCGGTCGTAATAATTGTCAGGTATATCGAGAAAACGAATACCGCATCGCTTATTCATGAAGCTTTAGAGAACGAAAGACATAAAAAAGCCCAAACTGTGCTTCTGCCTTTTTTAGTACGAGAAGAACGGTTTGGGCTTTTTCAGAATTACTTGAAAGTGTTAGTCGCTAATCTAAGCTTTCGCTGCTTTCATCGCTTCCGTTTTTTTTTCCTTTTGCATTTTTGCAAGGAAGTAGATGTTTACACAAGCGATGAAGCCATTGGTTGCAACAACCGGCCATGCATCAATCATAACGCCGTATGCTGTAAAGAGAGTACAGCCAATAAAGTTAAGGACACGCAGACGAACGATGTCTTTCATTGTTAATGAAATTGCGACCATAATAGACGCAGCGTAACCTAAAATTTCAACCATATTGAATTCCATTGTTTGACCCTCTTAAATTTGCCGATACTTTGTCGGTACCAATTCTTCTCTTCATGAGATGATTGAGGAAGCTCCGTGCCTCGAATGGTCTGGTTATGTTTAACGGGGTAGACTATACCAAGTCCTTTTTTGTGATTAAACCCCCAAAACTGGCAGAAGTGAAGGTTAGCGATTACGCAAACGTTTAATGCACTATCTCTTAATATAATTACTGTTTATGTTGGAGCTTGAATTGATATTTACTCTTATATAGGTAAGGAAGCCACGAATGATAAAACGATCTATTTGTGCAATAAAGGGCATAAAGAAAGCAGCATTGTTGGCTTTGATTACAATTGGGCTTGTAGCTTGTACAACGCAAGAAATACCACCCACTCATAGCTATGGTGTGGTCACGAGTGGAGACTTCGATTTCATGAAACATGGTGTCGTAACGTACTCATGGCATCCTGAATCAGAGAAAGTCTACCTGTCTAAGAAATACGACAAGACGATGGTTACCGACCTAGTACGTGATGTAATTCGAGATCAATTAGCAGCGAAAGGCTATCAGTTGAGGCAAGATGGCGGTGTTGGCGGTGTTGGCGACGTTGTTGTCGGTTTTGGTTTAGCTGAGGAGTCAGTACTTAATGACGACTCTATTTTCAATGCTATTAAGCTCTCAACGGGGGTACCATTTTATGACGGCGATGGAAAACTAGCAGAGAAAGGATCTCTCTATGTTGTCTTTTTCGTCCCTAACTCTGAAGTTGTACAATGGCAGGCGTTGGCTCAATCTGGAATTCAATCTGACTTAGAGCTAAATGAAAGTAAACAGCGTATAACAGGCTTTATTGAGATGCTATTTAGACACATGCCACAACGTTCAAACTAAACATTAAATACATTCACTGAGTCAATATTACTTGTTTAAAAAATGGACAGATCGCAGATTATACTTTTTTATTTGTAACTAAAGGTACATTTGCGTAAAGCAACGTAAAGTTCGCGCTTCTTTTGCTAGCATTTGTCTATACTGGTCAAAACGTTAACTTAGGTTTGATTCAATGAAACTGTTTTCCAAATACTCTCTTCCTCTATTAAGTATATTCATTGTAAGTAACGCAGCGATGGTTAGTAATGCAGCTGTGGCAGCACCTTCTATAGTACCAAGCCCACCTAGTTTAGGTGCAAAAGGGTATGTGTTAATTGATTTTAATTCTGGTGATGTGCTGGTAGAAAAAAATTCGCACACTAAGTTAAATCCAGCGAGCTTGACCAAACTGATGACCAGTTATGTGGCTGGACAAGAGATGAAACGAGGTAACATCTCTGCTGACGATCAAGTACGAATCAGCGAAAACGCGTGGGCGAAGAACTTCCCGGACTCTTCAAAAATGTTCATTGAAGTGAACACCGATGTCGCAATGATGGACTTATACCGTGGTTTGATTATTCAATCGGGCAACGATGCTAGTGTTGCAATCGCAGAACATGTAGCAGGTTCACAAGACGCTTTTGTTGATCTAATGAACTCTTGGGCTACGTCTTTAAAGCTAGAAAATACCCACTTTGCTAATGCACATGGTTTAGACGCAGACGATCTTTACTCAACGCCTTACGATATCGCGCTTTTAGGCCGCGCTATTATACGGGATCTGCCAGATGTGTATGGCTTATATAGCGAGCGCTCGTTCAGTTATAACGGCATTACACAGCATAACCGGAATGGTTTGCTTCGTGATAGAAGCTTAACTGTTGATGGCATGAAAACGGGCTATACGTCTGGTGCTGGCTATAGTTTAGCAAGTTCTGCTACGCAAGGTGAGATGAGACTGATCGCTGTCGTGATGGGCGCATCAAGTGTTAAGAGTCGTGAGTCAGACAGCAAACAGTTATTGAGCTATGGCTTTCGTTTCTTCGACACGCTAAATCCGCATAAAGGTGGCGATCAAGTTGCTGAAGAGAAAGTGTGGTTTGGTGAGCAAGACACATTGAAGCTAGGTGTTGCAGAAGATACATTTATTACTTTGCCTAAGTCAGACAGTAAAAAACTGACTGCATCTATCGAGCTCAACTCTGAACTGAAAGCTCCAATTACAGAAGGCCAAACCTTGGGTGTAGTTCATTACACCGTTGATGGTGAAGATGTGCAAACTCAACCGTTGATCGCACTTGAAGCGGTTGAACAAGGCGGTATCTTCAAGCGAATTATGGATTACATTAAGCTGTTTTTTGCGGGTTTGTTCTAGGTAGAACAAATGGCAATCCGTTCGTGATGAAAGCTGAAATGTTTTGGGCGTTGTGAGTGAATCACAGGGCCCATTGTTGTTTATACACCGATGAAAGCACCGTCTTCGCTATCTTTATTAGCCGTGGCGGTCGGTTTCGATTACTATACGCAAAATTTAGCAATGTAGTCACTTATGACCATAGAGATAAAGAACGTAACTGAACCCGAAGTCACATGTGCCAATTGTCAGGCATGCTGTTGTCGCTTAGAGGTTATGATTATCACAGATACGGGCGTTCCTGAAGAGCATATTGCTTATGACGAATGGGGCGGTGAAACCATGCTGAGATTAGACGATGGCTGGTGTTCTGCAGTAGATAGAGAAACTCTGATGTGCACTATTTACGAAAATAGGCCTTGGATCTGTCGCGAATTCGAAATGGGCTCATACGAATGTGTGGAGCAACGCACAGATGTGATGGGCTAGACGCCTACAGTGTTAAAGTTAGCCGTGCAAGTACGTTACTAAGCTGCGATAAGCACATTAAAAAATCAAATTTCAGGGTTTTATATCTTAAGCAGATGTAGAACCCTGAATTGTTTTAACGGCACAAAGGGTAAGAGTAACAATTGGTCATCTAGAATTCTGACGGTACTTCAAACTCCATCCATTCTCCGGTTGTTGGGTGAATCAACTTTAGGTAGCCAGCGTGTAAGTGTAAGCGCTCGCGTTTGTATCCGTATAAGTCATCACCGCGAATCGGTAAACCAAGGCCTAATGGATGAGCACAATGCACCCGAAGCTGATGGGTACGCCCTGTCTTGGGGTATAGGTGAATCTTAGTTTTACCATTGTTGCTACTGACCGCTTCCCAATAGGTTTCTGCATTTCGGCCATGCTTATGGCAAACCAGCTGTCTTGGTCTGTCTGTAATGTCACCACGCAACGGCAGGCTGATATCGCCAGATTTACCGTCTATTTCACCCTCTAAAAGAGCTGTGTATCGTTTCACTACGGTTCTATCGATAAATTGCTTCTGGATGTGTTTATTGGATTCGGCTGTAAGCGCCAAAATTAATAAGCCAGAGGTCGACATGTCCAGTCTATGGATGATCAAAGGGCCTGTCGCATTTGGGTAACGCGCCTTGATGCGTGTATAAATTGAGTCTTCGATAAACTTTCCAGGAACCGAGAGAAATTCGTCAGGTTTATTTACCACCACGATCTCTTTGTCTTCATAAACAATATCGAAAGATTTGCCGATTGCAGGGTTAACGATCAAAGGGTTATCTTCCAATTCAATACCGATAAGTTGATGGTCTAGAATCTCGAAGCTTTTGCTTTGGCAAACAGGGTATAGATTACCGTGTTGGCGAATTTGAGATTTTGGTGGTTGCCCCCACCAAAACTCAGACAACGCCAAAGGTTTTAGACCGCATTCAAACGCAAAGTTGAGCAACTTAGGTAGACAACAATCTCCCGAGCCCTCAAGAGCATCTTTACCGTCTAATAATTCTAGCAAGCTCTTGGATTGCTTGGCTTGATTGATAAAGTGATAGTGCGATAAACGTTGAGTTTCCAATTGTGCCGAGATGACTTGGTAACCTTGCTTACGATTTTTCAGTTCACTTTCTATCGCATCAACTTGCGATTGTCGTTCTGCAATCTTCTGTTTCCATTCTATACGAAGTCCTTTTAAGTCTCGCTTTTCTTGGCTACTTTGGTTACCTAATTGCTTGAGTAGGTTCGATGCTAACTCTTGATTCCCTAATGCCTTTTCGTGATTGGCTTGCTCTCTGAGTTCGTTGCGCTGAGCTTTATTTGCGGCCATGGCTAACTGAAAGGACTCGATAGCTTGTGCTGATTCGACTTTTAACTCTTCAAGCTCTACCAATAATGTGTCCAGGTTGTGCGACTGTTGTAGCTTCTTAATGTCATTCTCTAGTTGCAACTGCAGAGCGAGGTTTGCACTATTTTGAGATTGAAACTTTTCTGAATCGAAGGCTGGTGGAACAAAGTTAATGTTGTTTAACTGATAGATCAAAGCCGGATCTAACTGCAAGCCTGAAAACGCAGAAAGGTAGCCCAACTCTTGCGTGGTTGGATTCTGAACAAGCAGCACTGCGTAGAGATTACCTTGCGAGGTTTCATTGACACCACAGTCCGTAAGCGACTGTTGAAGCTGCAGCATAGCTAATTCACACGTAGGGTGCGGGGTATAGTAATACGGAAACGTAAAGCGAGTCGGTAGCGCTAAATCTACATTCGAATTTACTAGGTGCAGAGGTGTGTATTGAGTGAGGTTTGCTGACATTAAGATCAAACTCTATGGCTGTTCAGTTAGAGTTCGATATTGTGGTCGAAATGAAGACAAATGAGAAGCCAAAGCCGAAGATAAATCGGCTTTGGCTTCATTAGTTTTTGTGTTTACCCTAAGGAGGCATACAATGAGTTAAACTCGATCAGTTCGAGTGTTCTAACTCCACTTGTTCTGCTTTTTGGTAAGCTGGGTGGCTAGTTAAAAGCTCACCGTATTTAGCGATATTCGGGTAGAGCGCCGTTGCTCCAAAGTTCCCTACGATTTCAACGATGAACGACATCATGAAATCAGCACCAGTGAGTGTTTCTGCAACTAGGTAGGTTTTACCTTCCAGTGCATTATTCACATAGGTTAGGATTTTTTGGCTTTCAGCATCTGCGTAACCGCTTAGGAAGTTGGTCTCGGCGCCGTCTTTCATCACAAAGATCTTAAGTAACATTGGTAAAATGCCTGAGCTTTCAGCGAAGTGAAGCCACTGCGAGTATTCTACGTATTCTGCTGTGCCGCGTATTGGTGCGAACTTACCCTGGCCGTATTTGTCGATTAGGTATTCGGTGATAGCGCCAGATTCAGTGATCACGACGCCATCGTCTTCAATGACTGGAGATTTACCCAACGGATGAACTGACTTCAATTCTGGTGGTGCTAGAAACGTGACACTGTCTCGTTGGTATGGTTTGATTTGGTAATCAACACCAAGCTCTTCCAATAACCAGATGATACGCTTCGAACGTGATTTGTTTAGGTGATGTAAAGTAATCATTATTCTGCCTATTTTGCTGCTTCAGCTGATTGAGTTATTTAGGTTCGTTCGTTTTGATAACAAGCTTGCCGAAGTTCTGACCTTCTAATAAGCCCATGAAAGCTTGTGGTGCTTCGTCTAAGCCTTCAACTAGGTGTTCACGGTACTGCATTTTTCCTTGTGACAACCATTCTGTCATTTGTACGGCGAACTCGTTGTAACGATGCGCGTAGTCATCAAAGATAATGAAGCCTTGCATCTTAATACGCTTAACCAGTAGGGTACCAACAAGACTAGACATGCGATCTGGGCCTTCAGGAAGCGAAGTCGCGTTGTATTGAGAAATAAGACCACAAACAGGAATACGAGCACCGGTGTTAAGTAATGGCATTACTGCATCGAAAACTTTGCCGCCTACGTTTTCAAAATATACATCGATCCCGTTGTCACACGCTTTAGCCAACTGATCAGCGAAGTCGTCGGCTTTGTGGTCGATACATTCATCAAAGCCAAGAACCTCTTTAGCGTACTGACACTTCTCTTGACCACCAGCAACACCGACAACACGACAGCCTTTTAGCTTACCGATTTGTCCAACGGTTGCGCCTACTGGACCCGTTGCTGCAGCTACAACCAGCGTATCGCCTTTCTTCGGTTGGCCAATATCTAATAAACCCATGTAAGCCGTAAAACCAGGCATGCCCATGATGCCAAGCGCGTAAGAAGGGTGCGTTGGCTCTTTACCTAGTTTGATTAGGCCTTCACCGTTAGAAACCCCGAGATCTTGCCAACCGGTATAAGCCAATACCCATTCGCCGATTTCAAAATCGCTGTTATTCGACTCTTCAACCTGACACACGGTTGCACCGACCATCACGTCGTCAATTGCAACTGGATCAGCGTAAGATTTAGCGTCGCTCATTCGGCCACGCATGTATGGGTCTAGAGAAAGGTACACTGAGCGAAGTAACATTTCGCCATCTTTAATTGCTGGTGCGGCTACTGTCTCTAAGCGAAAGTTTTCTTGAGTAGGTGCGCCAACTGGGCGAGAAGCCAATACGATGCGGCGATTGTCTTGTTGAGTCATTGGATGTCCTTAATTTTGATTATGTTCATTTAGAATTAGACCAGTCGTCTAGTCTTGTCGTCTAAAAATCCCGCCATCACCAAATTGATAAGAGGGCGGGTAATTTTTTATCAATAGCGATTAATACTGTGTATTTTTGTGTGATAACACACCTAGTGACCTGCATTTAGGTCTCAGTATTTAGTCGTTACCTTGTAAAACTTGCTTGGTCAGTCTCAGTGCCGATTCTAAGCTATGTGAGCTTTGACTTAACTTGCTTAGCAAACTTGCACCCAACCACATCGAGTAAAGGTTTTGAGCGGCATCTTGGCTGTTATTAACTTTAATAGAGCCGTCTCCAACACCACCAACAACGCAATTCTCAATCGTATGGGTGACTTTTCCAGCTCCTTTATGTAGAGCTTGGCGCATAGGATCAGAAAGATCAGACACTTCTGCACTGAGTTTAACCACTAAGCACTTATGAGCGTTGCAGGTACCATTTTCAATTTTTGTCCACAGCGAAAAGTAACTGATGATTCGTTGAAAATGATTACCTTCGCCATGCACTAAGATCGATTCAATTTTAGTTATGTAATTTTCAAAATAGTGTTGAATCAATGCTTCGCCAAACTGCTCTTTCGATTTAAAGTAGTGGTAAAACGAACCTTTCGGAACATCCGCTTCTTTGAGCAATTGCGATAAACCAACGCCATTAAAGCCGTTGTTCACTATTAATTGATATCCCACATTCAAAATATGCAGGCGAGTATCGTTCGTTTTTTCGTTCATGGACGTTACTATAATTTAAATTAGACCAGTCGTCTAGTGGTTGGTTTTTTCTGCATTGTGAAATCTTCATAACGTCTAAGGTAGCGTGCTCTTGAAGATTTTAACTTGTCGATTCAAGCGTGCACTAAACGGTAAGCGGATAAATACAAAAAAGCCCCGACATATCTAGCATGTTGGGGCTTAAATCAATGAGATTGTTGCTTGATTACTATTCGGTTATTTAATGGCAATTAGCTCAACATCAAAAATTAAAGTCGATGAAGGTGGGATAGGACCTGAGCCGCCTTTCCCGTAAGCTAATTTACTCGGGATAAATAGACGAACTTTTTGACCTTCAACCATGTAAGTCAAACCTTCTTGCCAACCTTTGATTACTTGCTTAAGAGCAAATGAAATAGGCTCGCCACGCTCAACAGAACTGTCGAAGACAGTGCCATCTATAAGTGTTCCGTGGTAATGAACCGTTACTTTACTGTTCTTAGTTGGATGCTCAGTACCAGTGCCTTCTTCAAGTACAAGATATTGAAGACCGCTTTCAGTTGTAACCACACCGTCTTTGGCGCCGTTTTCGATGAGGAACTGTTGACCTTGCTTGATATTTTCTTCGCCAGATTTATGGTTCATCCAAGTGCGGTAGATCATGAAGCCAGCCAAAATAAAGACAATGACCGGGATGATAAATTTAGACATAGTAAAACCTATTTATAGTTAATGCTGAGTTTCGTAGTTAATGCAGAGGGTGTTAATTAATTGACTACCGCTGTGACTATGGTTGAGTCAAAAGGAAGTTAATCGTTTTTGCGATCCCAGTAACATCTTGGTGACCGGCAGTCAGTACTTGATATTTGCCGTTGATGATAAACGTTGGTACTGAGTTGATTTGACCTTTTACTGAGACTTCTTCTGCTTTCTTAACGTATTCAAAAAGCGCAACCTGTTGCTCTTTATTCAGCTGGTATGGACTAACCAAACCACGAGAAGTAAATGCTGTTTCTAAAGCTTGTTGGCGTTGTTCAGGAGTCGCATCTGCACCCATTTGAACCGCACCGAATAGATCATCCATGAAAGCGTGGTCAGGCGTTGCGTCAAGCTGCATTACCGCTGTGTAGTAGATCATCGCGCTGATTTGAGCACTTTCGTTGAAAGTCACATGAACTTTGCCAATCTTTTGGTCTGTCAGTGATTCAATCTCTGGAATTGCACTTTCCATTTGACGGCAATGACCACAATTAAGAGAGAAGATTTCAGTGATCGGAGATAAGTTAAATTCAGTCAGAGCCGCTGGAAGTGCTTCGTATTGAACACCTTGTTGTGGCTCATCTGTTTCACTACAGCCCGCGATAACAAGCACGGCAGCGAGTGCTGTAATGAATTTAGTAAGTGGTTTAAACATAATGTTTGCTCTAGCGTTGAGAAGTCGTGAGATTCTAACTATTTAGTAAGAATTGGAAAACAATTATAAGGTAAATAAATTCAAACAGTTCGAACTAGCGGGTGATGACAGGCTAGTTGACGGTTAACTGTGATCAAAAGCACTTTTTTTGGATGTGTTTTTTTCGTCTAAAGTTTTTGTCTAAAGTTTTTTTCTTGGTGCCGATATAGACATTAGTGAATGGTTTATCTGCATGAGTGGTTGGTGAAGTAATGAGATATTTAGCGATAATGTTAAGCATAGCTTTGGCAGGGTGTGAAACGACGTTACCAACGGGTATGTTAGGTGGCGATCTGCTAGAAACCGCGCCACAAACTGATTACGACTTGATGCATCCTGAATGGGGTGTGGTTCAAACGACATCTTTAGCGAGTAATCGTGGTTATGCGATCCAAAACAACGCTCGTCAACAAACCACTATCACAACCAACTATGGTCGCGGCGTATCAACCAATGATCCGCTAGAAGTTTTCCTTAGACAAAACCGTATCGATTTTGAAGTTCTGCCGGGTAACCATGTGATGGTAAAGCTTGAACAGCATGTGAACTTTAAAACAGGCTCAGCATTTCCTGAACCTGCTTACAACCAATGGTTAGACACATTAGGTAGCTACCTTTCTCAACGCCAAGATATCGATGTTGTGATTGAAGGGCACACCGATAACACGGGCACAGATCGAATCAATGATCCTCTGTCAGAGCAGCGCGCAAAAGAAGTGAAAGCTCGATTGGAAAGTCACTACGTTTCAAGCCGCTCAATCTATACCCGTGGCTTTGGCGAGTATGTACCAGCATGTACTAATGCTTCAGCACAAGGCAAAGCGTGTAACCGCCGTGTCGAGTTAATGTTGATTGTGGCAAAGTAATCTTTTGAGCTGTCGCTACTCAATTGGTTTGATTTGTCTCGACTAGGCTTAAATAACAGAAATAAAAAATCCTTCACATTCGAGGGATTTTTTGTATCTGACTTTCGCTATGCTTGTGAGCTTATGCGAATTGTTTTTCTAAGTAAGAGACGATGTCTGAAGACTCGTACATCCACTCAGTTTTGCCGTCTTTCTCAATACGTAGGCAAGGCACTTTCACTCGACCGCCGCCAGCTTCTAGCTCTGCACGGTGTTGTTCATTGTTTTTTGCATCGCGAAGTTCAAACTGAACCGATTGACGTTTCATCGCGCGGCGCACTTTTACGCAAAATGGGCACGCTTCGAACTGGTATAACGTGTGCGTTTTTGCTTGCTCATTCACTTTGCTTTGCTCTTCTTGAGAACGTTTCACACCACGAGGGCTGAAAACAAAATTCAATAGCAAGATGACACGACCTAAAAACCAACGGATAAACTTCATAACTCTCTCTACATATTTAAAATTAGCGTTACAATTTGCAGCATTATATACACAAGTTTTGTCAGATGCTCGCAACAAACCGCTAATATCTATTTTGTCCGTTCGATCGTGTGAGACTTAGCCACATTTAGTCCTAAACGCTTAGAAAGCCGAGTTAGGTTTGCACGGTCTGTTTTTAGAACTCGTCCCGCTTGTGCCCAGTTAAAATTGGCATCTTCTAACACTTCAGTAATGATGCTGCGTTGGAAATCGTCTGTTGCACCACGTAAACCGGCTGAAAGATCGATGGTTGGTGTTGATAAAGGCGTATTCTTTACTTGTGTTGTCGCGATAGGCTGATCTTGGTCGAGAGGACCACAATCCTCTTTGGTGATTGTCACCAAGTTTTTATTGGTACTACGTGCTAACGCTTTCAATGCTGAACGACTGATCACGTGCTCAAGCTCACGAACGTTACCTGGCCAACCGTAACGGTTTAGGAATACCAGAACATCAGAACGGAACTTAACTTGGTTGATACCAAGCTTACGACGCGCTTGTTCTAAGAAAAAACCCGCTAGCAAGCTGATGTCGTCATCACGATCTTTTAGAGCAGGCACCGCGATAGGGTACACGCTCAAACGATGGTATAAATCGGCTCTGAATCGGCCGTCTTCAACTTCTTGCTTTAAGTCTCGGTTGGTTGCAGCCAGAACACGAACATCGATGGTTTGGATGTTGTCTTGGCCAACAGGTTGGATCTCGTTGTTTTGCAGTGCTCGCAGCAGCTTGCTTTGCGCGGCCAATGGTAATTCACCAATTTCATCAAGAAACAGGGTGCCGCCATCTGCTAAAGCAAATTTGCCCAAACGGTTTTTATCTGCGCCGGTAAAGGCGCCACGAACGTGACCAAACAATTCACTCTCAACCAAATTTTCAGGAATAGCAGCACAGTTAACATAAACTAGTGGTTTACGTTTGCGCTGTGATTGATGGTGCAGGGTGCGAGCTACTAATTCTTTACCCACCCCCGTATCACCGTGAATCAGGATGTTGAATTCAGAAGGCGCTACAACAGCGATATCATTTTTAAGCGCGACCATAGTGTCACTGTTGCCAATCAACTCGCCGCCGTCGCGTTCCCACGCTTCAACGTTTAGTTCTTCTAATAGCTGTTTAGACTGTTTTGCTTGATGCTCAAGCTGAGAGAAGGTTAATGCCATCTGCATGCTTGAAGCCGCAATAGCAGCTAGAACTTCTAGGTTACGAGCCGGAATATTTGCGAAAACATCGGGTTTCAGGCTGTCTAGCGTCAGAATTCCCAGTAGCTTATCGCCAAATAGCAAAGGCAAGCCCATGCAAGCGTGCATTGGCAGATCGCCATCATGGTCTATCAGCAGACCATCGAAAGGATCGGGTAGGGAACTGTCGGCATCGAAACGAACAGGAGAGCGAGACGCGCAGATTTCTTCAAAACGCGGATGTTCTGAAATGATAAAGCGACGACCGAATGTATCTCGACTAAGCCCTTGCATTGCAATAGGGACTAAAGTGTCGCCTTGAAGGCTTAAAAGCGCGACACAATCACACGTTATGGTTTTACGAATGGCATCGATAAGGCGATTAAAACGATCTTGATCGTTCACACCACTCGCGAGGCCAATGGTCATTTCCATGAGGGTAGATGCGGAGATATCTTGCATAAAAAACTCTAACTGTGTGTGTTTATCTACATAATAGAGTCTTATAGACTTAAAAAAAAGGTCTTTTTGACATTTTTATAAGATGAATTTTGAGAATGAAACCAGTAATGACGGGGATTGATAAACTTGGCACTGATTGTGCAATGACAGTCGTGGAATACGTATTATAACGCTGATTGAAAAGACTATTCTTGATCTCAATCAATCAGGCTGCATTAATCGGGTTCCTCGATTTTTTGAAACAAAAGTGAGTCAAAATAACTCGGTTTCTAAAAATAACTAACGTTTCAGAAAATCGATAAGTCATTCTTAAATTTTCAGTAGTCAAAATGACATATAGGTCATAAGGCTCAGTGTTCGGAGTAAATTCATGCTTAACAATGCACATATCGAAATCATCAAATCTACTATTCCTCTACTTGAGAGTGCAGGCCCTGCTTTAACTCAGCATTTTTATCAACGTATGTTCACGCATAACCCTGAGTTGAAAGATATCTTCAATATGACTCACCAAAGAACAGGTCGCCAAGGCGTAGCACTGTTTGAAGCTATCGCGGCTTATGCAAAGAACATTGAAAACCTAGCAGCGCTTACAACAGCGGTTGAACGTATTGCGCAGAAGCACACCAGTTTTAACATTCAACCAGAGCATTACCAAATTGTTGGTTTACACCTGATTGAAACATTACGTGAATTAGCTGCTGACGCATTTACTCCAGAAGTTGAAGAAGCATGGACAGCCGCTTACCTATTCTTAGCGCAAGTATTCATCGATCGTGAAGCTGAACTTTACTTGCAGCGTAAGCAAGCTGTAGGTGGCTGGGAAGCAGCACGTGCGTTTGTGATTGCAGATAAGATTGAAGAATCAGCACTTGTAACAAGCTTTATCCTTCAGCCAAAAGATGGCGGTGAAGTTTTAGACTACACACCAGGTCAATACATCGGTATCGAAGTGAAACCTGAAGGTTCTCAATACAGCGAGATTCGTCAATACTCACTGTCTGATAGGCCAAACGGAAAATACTACCGTATCTCTGTGAAGCGTGAAGGCCAAGGTCAAGAAACGCAAGGTGTGGTGTCCAACCACCTACACGACACGGTTGCTGTTGGTGATGAAGTTAGCCTTTACGCGCCAGCTGGTGACTTCATTTATCAAGAACGCAGCAAACCGGTAACGCTTATCTCTGCAGGTGTTGGTGTTACGCCAATGCAGTCCATGCTTGAGTTCCTAAACACTAAAGAGAAAAACGAGCCAGTACTCTACCTTCACGCTTGTGAGAATGTAGATCAGCACTCGTTCACTACTCGCGTAAAAGACATTGTTGCCGACAAAGGTTGGGAAGCGAAAACGTGGTACATGAACAAAGACGAGTCTGCATGTGAAAACACACATCAAGGTCAAATGGATCTAGCATCTATCTCTGACACTAAAGGCTTTGAAGAGAGCGATTTCTACATCTGTGGCCCTGTTGGCTTCATGAAGAATATCGTAGAACAGTTAGATGCACTTAAAGTAGACCGCTCTCGCGTCCACTACGAAGTTTTTGGCCCTCACGCTAACTTCTAATCGTTCTCGCCTGATCTACTAACACTCGCCTGAACTATTAACACCTTGCCTATTCAAAGGCCTCACATTGTGAGGCCTTTTTTACATGTATGTACTTTTCTTATTTTACATTTTCTGTATCGCTAAATTACGCCGTCCACTTAGCTTAAATCCCCCCGTTAAAAAAGCGGTCGTTAATCGAACGCCTATTTCCGACCCTGTTATAACCTCTCACATAAATATTTTTCTCTCTCAGGGATAACTAGAAAACTTGCATTATCGTATGAAACGAATTTATTTCATTTGATAACGTGGTTCTATATGTTCTGAACGTGTAATTAACGTTTGCTAAAAGTGTTAATTTTGCTGATTTCATTAATAAAACTGTCATACCCTTCATCTAGTCTTTCGTTCATCAACTTACGGCACAGGTTAAGGAAAGAGATTGAACATCAAGGATGTGGCAGATCTTGCGGGAGTTTCTCCAGCAACGGTATCTCGATTTGTTAATCGACCACAATCAGTGGCTTTGACGACAGCTAACAAGATTAAGCGAGTGATTGAGACGACAGGATATCGAATTGAGAGAAAGTCACAGGCTCTTGAGCTCAACAAAAATCCGACGATTGGTGTACTGATTCCGAGTCTCCTTAACCCTGTCTTTTCAGAAGTTGTTGCGGGTATTCAGGAACGGGCGAGACATTTTGGTTACTCAACTTTAGTTTTAGACACCCAGTATGACAATGAACAAGAGCAACAAGCTGCGGTTGATTTTATTCGTCAAAGGGTTGAAGGAGTGATCTTGACGATAGCTAACGCTTCGGATAATGCGGCTCTCGAATTACTGCGGAGCTTTAAGTTTCCTTACTGTTTGTTGCACAACCAATCTACTGAAAATGAGCCTTGCGTTTACGTTGATAACTATCAAGCAGGTAAGGACGTCGCAAAGAAAGTTTTTGAATATGGGCATACAGAGATAGGGATGATTACTGGTCACTTTGCTTCATCCGACCGTGCGAAAAAACGATATGAGGGGTTTAAGCAAGGCCTACGTGAGAGCGGTGTCGAATTGAGCCAGCTTCTTGAAGTAGACCAAAACAAGCTTATCCCATTCACTGATTCTGAGATGACGCTATTCAATGGGGATTTTGCCCCTACAGCGTGGTTCTGCAGCAATGATTTACTGGCGCTTAAAACAATGAACGCACTTAGGAGTATAGGTAGACGAATCCCGCAAGATGTTTCGGTCGTGGGCTTCGATGGTATGGGGCTTGGGCAGTTGGTTTGTCCTAGCTTGGCGACGGTTGCTATCCCACATTTCGATATGGGGAAAATGGCTGTCGATATTTTGTTTAATGCGAAAGTAGGCTCAATCGCCCAGCGTGAATTTTCGCTGAAATATGAACTACAAATGAAGGGATCGCTTGGTGCGGTTCCGGTAACCGCCCAATTTAGTTAACGGACGATTTGTTGGAGAACACAATGGCACAACATCATTTATTACAAGCTGGAAAGTCATCAAAAATGAGAAAACTAACTAGCTTACTCATTGGCTTTGCTGGCGTCGCTTTTCAGGCTCAGGCATCCAATGCTATTTGTTACAACTGTCCACCAGAATGGGCGAACTGGGGTGGGCAACTTCAGTTGATCAATAAAGAGCTAGGAATACGAGTTCCTATGGACAACAAGAACTCAGGTCAGTCCTTATCCCAACTGGTTGCGGAAAAGAATAGCCCAGTTGCTGACGTGGTTTATTACGGTGTTTCTTTCGGTATTAATGCGACAGAGCAAGGTGTTGTAAGCGCTTATAAACCAAAGAATTGGGACCAGATACCCGAAGGCATGAAAGACCCACAAGGACATTGGTTTGCCATTCATTCCGGTACTATTGGATTTTTTGTAAACGTAGACGCACTTGATGGTGCTGACGTACCGACAAGTTGGGAAGACCTTTTAAAACCTGAATATCGTGGGATGGTGGGATACTTAGACCCAACGAGTGCCTTTGTTGGCTACGCGAGTGCGGTCGCAGTGAATGAAGCCATGGGAGGGAGTATTGATAATTTTGCCCCTGCAATCGAGTATTTCAAGAAGTTGGCGAATAACCGTCCCATAGTTCCTAGACAAACCTCTTACGCTCGTGTGATTTCTGGAGAGATTCCAATCTTAATCGATTATGACTTCAATGCGTATCGTGCCAAATACAATGACTTTACTAATGCTGCCTTTGTTATTCCTAAGGAAGGCTCAATTGCTGTCCCCTATGTAATGAGTAAAGTGAAGAACTCTCCAAACTCAGAAAATGCCCAGAAAATTTTAGACTTTGTATTGTCAGATAAAGGCCAACAACTGTGGGCTGAAGCATATTTACGCCCGGTTATTGATGGTGTTATGAGTGAAGAAGCACAGAGTAAATTTCTTCCAGCAACAGAGTACGAACGAGTTGGTTCTGTCGACTTTGCAAAAATGTCTGAAAACCAGTCTACGTTTGCGGATATGTATATCCGAGAAGTGAACTAATAGCCTATTAAAATGTTGGATGGCGGGGTTACACCCGCCAATATCTCTATGAAAAATGATCGTATTTCCTTATTTCTGATTTTGCCAGCCATCACCGTTAGCGGTACATTTTTTCTATTGCCAGTCGTGCAGTTAATCAAGGTTTCGCTAATAGATGGCGGCGCTATAAGTTACTGGCATATTTTAACTAGACCTATCTATTTAAAAAGTTTGATTTCGACAGTTGGACTGTCTGTTTTAGTCACTCTGGTTAGTTTAGCGATAGCGACCATCTCAGGACTGTTTTTAACTCGCTATGACTTTAAAGGTAAGCAGGTCTTGGTTGCAATGCTGAGCTTCCCATTGGCTTTCCCAGGTGTTGTTATTGGTTTTTTTGTCATCATGCTTTCAGGGCGACAGGGGCTTTTCGCTCAGCTTGGGTTGATGTTGACGGGTGAGCGTTGGATGTTTGCTTATACGATGGCAGGGCTGTTTTTGGGTTATTTATATTTTTCTATTCCACGGGTTGTATTGACCGTAATGGGAACGGCGGAAAAGCTTGATCACAATCTACTTGAAGCCGGTCGATCCCTAGGTGCAAATCGTTGGCAGATCTTTAAAGACGTCACGCTTCCGGCGCTAACCCCCGGCCTAATCTCTTCGGGTTCGATTTGTTTTGCTACATCTATGGGAGCATTTGGTACCGCGTTTACGTTGGCGACTAATATCAACGTTCTTCCTATGACGATATATACCGAATTTACGCTCAATGCCAATTTCGCAATGGCAGCTGCACTGAGTTTGATTCTCGGCCTAGTGACTTGGTTTTGTTTGGCGTTGGCTAAGCGTTATGGCAACGCATCTGCAGCGATGGGGGGATAATAATGAAAAAAGATAAATACTTTTACATGCAGCTGTTTTTCACATTGACGGTATGTGCGTTCTTGATTGTGCCGGTGTTTATGTCGGTAGTCGCTGGTCTTACAAATAACTATTTTGTCGGTGTTAAAAGTGGGTTTACCTTTCGTTGGGTTGAACAAGTATGGGCACTGTATTCAGATACGATTTGGTTAACCCTACAAATAGCCATTGCAACCACGTTAATCAATGTTGTCATAGGTGTACCGTGTGCTTACGTACTTGCGAAAAGTAAAAGTAGATGGGCTTCTATTTTTGACGAACTACTTACACTCCCCATTGCAATTCCGGGGATGGCAATTTCGTTAGGTTTGATTCTAGCGTATGGAGGGTTTAATGACTTCCGCTCAAGTTGGATGTTTATTCTTGTTGGTCATGTGATTTTCACACTGCCTTTCATGGTTAAGTCTGTTCTATCAATTTTGCAGAGTATTAACTTCCGTGTTCTTGAGGAAGGCGCTGCAAGTCTTGGCGCGACTTTTTGGCAGCGATTTTTTGATGTAATTGTTCCCAACTGCAAGGCAGGTATTGTCGCAGGTATGTTGATGACTCTCACTTTGTCTATTGGTGAATTTAACCTGACATGGATGCTGCACACGCCATTAACGAAGACATTACCAGTGGGGTTAGCTGATTCATACGCTTCAATGAGGCTCGAAATTAGCTCGGCTTACACACTAATTTTCCTTTGTTTAATCCTCCCTCTATTGGTCTTGGCTCAAGCATTGAACAAGAAACCAGTGACAAATAATTAAGATCAAAATCAATATGTTAGAACAACAAAATGGCGTGGAAATTTCGCTAAATAATATTACGAAGACATTCCCAGATGGAACCTTGGCGTTAAAGCCGACAAATCTCAAAATTAAGGCGGGCGAAATCTTAGTTTTGCTTGGCCCATCAGGATGCGGAAAGACAACTACATTGCGTATGATTGCAGGCCTAGAGTTTGCGGATGAAAATGGCGGCACGATTGTGTTTGGTGATCATGATGTTACGTGTTTGCCAATCGAACAACGTAAAGTTGGGATGGTGTTTCAGTCTTATGCTCTATTCCCAAATATGAATGTTAGCGAAAACATTGCTTATGGACTTAAGGTTCGTGGAGTCGCTCCGTCTGAGATAACCAGAAAGCTAAAAGAAATGCTTAGCATGTTCGACTTAGAAAAGTATGTGAGTCGAAATGTCCATCAGCTTTCAGGAGGCCAGCGTCAGCGCGTAGCTTTAGCAAGAGCAATTATCACTGAACCAGATGTTCTTTTACTTGATGAACCGTTATCTGCATTAGATGCTCTGCTGAAACAAAGGTTACGTGGTGATATCCGAAATCTCTTAAAAAAACTCGGTATTACAGCGGTATATGTCACTCATGATCAAGAAGAGGCAATGGCTATGGGGGATCGCATTGCGGTTTTAGACCATGGAGAAATTGCGCAAATTGGTTCAGCAAAAGATATTTATTTGAAGCCAGTTAACAACTTTGTTGCCGATTTTATTGGTCAAATGAACCGACTCGAAGGGAGTGTGCGTGATGGACAACTGATGTTGGATACAGGCAAACAGATTACTTTGTCTGATCAAGTGCTCTCACAGGTCTCTACTAATAAAGAAATCAGTGTAATGTTAAGGCCTGAAGATATTTTACTGACGCAAGTAACTGATGAAAACAGCGCACTAACTGCAACGGTTATTGGTACTGTATTTCTTGGCGACCGCACGCGTGTCACTCTCTCTGGCGTACAGAAAAGAAGCACTTTGATGGTGGATTGTTTTGCGCGCGTTGATTACCAAATTGGTCAAGTTGTCATTATCTCGTTCGCCCCTGAGCGGCTAATTCTTTTAAAGAAGTAATACTATGTTAATTGCACAACTGACAGACCTGCACATCAAGCAGGGGGGCAAGCAGGCCTATAAGAAAGTCGATACGTTGAAATGTTTGTATGATGCCGTCAATCATATCAATGCTTTACATCCAAAACCTGATTGTGTCGTGGTGACGGGAGACTTGGGTGATTTCGGAGTGCTTGAAGAGTATCAATTGATCAATAAGGCTCTCGCAGAGTTTGAAATGCCATTGCATGTTATTCCTGGAAATCATGATGATAGGCATAATTTACGTGATGGGTTATCGAATCTTGTATCCTTTGATCATCCGCAATATTGCAATTTTGTGGCCGAGAAAGATGAATTGATATTAGTAGGACTGGACTCGTCTGTAATTGGCAAGCCATATGGTTATTTAACAACAGAAACACTGGAGTGGCTTGATTCTGTTTTGACTAAAAATTCAACTAAGCCAGCGATGTTATTTATCCATCATCCCCCTATGGAAGTTGGCCTTAATCACATGGATGTCCAGAATTTGCAAAACAGTGATGAATTATATGATGTCCTTAAAAGATATGGCAATGTGACTGGTATCTGCGCAGGTCATCTACATCGACCTATTACTGCCGTTTGGAATTCAATTCCAGTTTGGGTTGGGCCATCTCACAGTCATTCAGTGACACTCGATTTAGATCCGAACGCATGTTCGTCATTTTCGCTGGAACCAAAAGCGATTCAATTGCTAACGGTAAAAGGTCGGACAGTCGTTTCTCATATCAGTTACATTGATGATAGCGATGGACCTTACCCATTCTTTGACGAAGAGGGTGCATTGATCGATTAATAAGGTAAACAGGTTATTGACGTTATTGGTTGGAGCATAACATCTAACACCAACTAGCCAATAGCCAGCATATAAGTTTCTCATGTGCTTACGGTGCGAGTATCCGTGGTGATACGCGCTCCGTATTTTACTTGGTTTAGCTTTAAAGGCGCTTGATCTTCTTAGACATATATTCAGCATCAAAAAACTCTGGCCAGTACATTTTCACGTAACCGCCTGCAACCCAAATCACTAAGATGGTTGCGATGGTCAGTTCAAAGAAACCGAATTTATGCAGCCAATACCATTGTGGATATTCAGCGCCGAAAAACGTAGTTAGGCGGTGCATAGCTATCGCGCTGATAACGGAAGGGAAGGTGACGGCAGCAATCGAAGGCTGGAACTTTAGGCGCATTAATCGGATGTAGCATAAGTAAATGAGTAAAGTCATCGTGATAGCAATGCCTGCCAACGCGCCAGTAAGAATCGGGTCTGGATTGTCGAAATTTACCAAGTAAGCGGCTAAAGACAGGTTCACCGGAGCCGCCATAATGGCCAGTGTTGGCCTTGCTCGCCGGGGTAGATTTCCTTCGAATACTAAGCGGTACAATACCACTGGCAGCATAAGAAAATAGATGCCAATACAAGTGGCTGCAAGTGTTTCTGAAAAGACGGTGTGTCCAAATTGTGTGCCCGCTAACGAACTGCTTATCAAGCCCACCGGATACAGAAACCAACTTGGTACAATGTTCGACATTTTGAAATTGATGATCTGGAAACTAAAGAACAATACCATCATTGTAAAGTGCAACAACAACGCGCAGAACCAGACGGGGTAAGCAATGACTGCAGAGATCTCGGCTAAATAATCACACAGGATAAGAAGCGCCATGCTCATTGGTGCCATCAAACTACCACTTAAGGGATGGCGTATATCATTTAAGAAAGTGTTTAAACTCGTTAGGTAACGAAATAAAACGGGCAGCAATAATAGTGCGCCAAATGAAGCTAGGTAAGGGCGAATGATTTCACCAATGCCTGGGACATATAAAGCCCATGCTTGTCCTAGTCCAATTACTCCAAGTGCTAAAGACGCCTGAGATGGCGGCACATTTTTTACCTGGGTTAATCTTCTCCAGTTCAACGACTTGCTCCAACTTAATAATTTATAGAATGTGAGGTATTTATAGTATTTGAGTGAATTATCGAATGTCTGTTCTAGCTAGAACGTTCAGTTATGCCATCAATAGATGTTAAGAGCACTCAAATAATTTTGAGTGGATGATAGCAAGTTTAACGTTTGCTTTTTTGATTTTGATGCGGAATCGGGACATTAAGCACGGGGAAAGTGTGCTTTATTTCTTGAGTTATTTGTAATTAGCTAACTTTTTGTACTGACCTATCACAGAGATGTTATGCATACAATGTCGCTAACGTGCTTCATCTTGCTGTGGGAGATCTTGCTGTCTGAGCTTCTCGTTTTTCAGCGTACGGTTAAGTAATTGACTGTAAATTGGCTGCCCACCTAGCATTTGAGCAATGATAACTGCCCCTAAGCAAGTGATGATCAACGGTAGAATAAGATAGTAGTTATTGGTCATTTCAATAACCAATAGTATACCTGTAATGGGTGCTCGTACCGTAGCAGCAAACAAAGCTCCCATACCTGCAATCGCAAACATACCCGGTTCAATATTCAGTTCTGGGAAGAATGCTGCTGTAGTAAGCCCAAAGGCGTAACCAAAGAGTGTACCTAGTGCGAGCATCGGTGCAAAGATGCCGCCCGGAGCACCTGAACCGAAGCAAAGTAGGGTGGTGATAACACGTCCTAAAAAGATCAGCAGCAGTACGTTTGCACTGTAACCACCATTAGTGATATTCGGGATGATACCAATACCACCGCCTGTTAATTCAGGTATGTAAAGCAGTAACAAGCCAAAGCAGCCACCAAGCAGGGTGCCGGTGATTAAATAGCGTTTGCGGTCATTTTTGTGTATCGCAACAAATAAGTCTTGCGACAGCGTGATCAGTTTATTGAAAATTACGCCAAACAAACCGAACAATACGCCTAATAACAAGAACAACCAAAGCGCATTTAATTCCGGTGGTTGATATTGAGGCATCGTGATAACGGCCGATTGTCCATTGATGGAACGAAAAACAATATTGGCTGAAATAGCAGAGATGATCACTGCTTTGATCGAAATGAGCGAGTAGCGGAATTGGGGTCTCATCTCTTCGACGACGAACATGATTCCCGCTAGTGGCGCATTGAATGCTGCAGCTAAACCACCAGCCGCTCCTGAAGCAAGCAGCGAGTGTCGAGTATCATCATCTTTGACGCGAAAAATATCAGTTACCATACGACCAATACTGCCGCCCATTTGAACAGTCGGCCCTTCACGGCCTAAAACCATACCTGAACCTAGTGCTCCCATACCTCCAAAGAATTTGACTGGCAATACTCGCCACCATCGAACAGGACGCATTCCGTCCATAGCACCTTCAATTTCAGGTATACCTGAACCTGCGGCTTCTGGAGCAAAGCGATGTACAAGGAAATATCCAATAAAAGCGAATGCTGCACTGATAATAAAAGCGGCTAACCAAAGAGGAACAAAATTGGTAATTTCATCTTTTAGCCAATCGGTACGAGTTTCTGAAATGAAATGAACAGCTACTTCGAAATAGGTGCCAACAACCCCAGCAAGCACGCCAACGATACAAGAAAGAAAGAGGACAGAAGCGGGTGTTTTGTCTCTAGAGAGAAATTGGTTGATAGCATCCCTTGGCATTTTTGCGAGTAAGGACTGCTTAATTTTCTCTCTTCTGGTCATTGAGGTTAGGTTCCTGTGTCGATAAGGCGGGGTTGTTATGAATTATACGCTTCCTATTCATATCCTATAGTAATAAAGATGAAAAGTTGAATTTCATTTATGGAGTGCGTTCATTCCATTTATGGAATCTATGGGTAATAGTGGTATCACCGTCACAATTTTGATCGATTATCTGGCGGTGGCTTGAATATCCCCAAAAATGAACCATAGTTAAATCGTAAAGCAACATAACAAACCGCAAGGAGAAGTGAGGTTTTACACACAATTTGGATGGATTCAGAAATAAAGTTTTAGTTCCTCGTTAATTGTTCAGGTCGATATTTAAGGCTTCCTGATTCGCGAACTCACGATTGAGTAACGAGGGTGAGGCGTACTGATGAAGTACGCCTTTAGTTCGTCTGGATCATCCATTCCCGCTTTTAATCTCTCCTGCTTATCCCTTGCCATTCTATTAATTATCATTCCTCTATAAATCATTCTCAGTATAAACAAGCGATTGGGGTCAACTTTTCGTTAATTGAGTATATACTCCCTAAAAAAGGAGGACTGATATGACCAAAAAAGTTCCTACAAACATAATCACGGGTTTTCTGGGTGTTGGTAAGACAACCGCTATTTTGAACCTGCTAAAAAATAAACCTGAAAATGAAAGCTGGGCTGTTCTGGTTAATGAGTTCGGGGAAATCGGTATTGATGGGGCATTGATGACAGATCAAGGGGCTCTAATTAAAGAAGTGCCAGGTGGTTGTATGTGTTGTACGGCTGGCGTTCCAATGTCGGTGGGTATCAACGCTTTGCTTCGTCAGAAGCCTGATCGCTTGTTGATTGAGCCAACAGGACTTGGCCACCCTAAGCAGGTTATTGCTACGCTGACTTCAGAACAATACACACCGTATGTTGATTTAAAAGCGACGCTTGGTTTGGTTGACCCACGAAATCTATCTAATGAAAAGTACACCTTGAATCAGAACTTTAACGATCAGCTAGGCAGTGCTGATGTGATTTTAGGCACTAAGGTTGATTTAGTGCATTCTGAAGATATCGATGTATTTAATGACTGGGTCACTAACCAATCGCCATCAAAAGTGTTCCACAAGTTAATCCATGATGGTGAAGTGCCTTTGGAAGTGTTAGATATCGAAAGAGTACACGGCAGTGCTTCATCTCATATTGAATCGCACCATCATGATCACGCCGAACAAGAACCTCAATTCCTACTTCCTCCCGGTGAAGCGTTCATTCGAAAAGAGAACAAAGGGCAGGGTTACTTTAGTTGTGGCTGGCTGTTTGGTGCAGAGCATAAATTTGATTTCGATGCGCTGTTCTCAATGCTGTCGGATCTGACGGCTGAGCGTGTAAAAGCTGTCGTGAATACTAATCAAGGCTGCTATGCGTTTAACGTCGCGAATCAAGTAGTATCAGTGAATGAAATTTCCCTTGATGGCTTTGAATCCCGACTGGAAGTGATCGATTCGCAGTTAATGCCTTGGGGTGATCTCGAGCAGATTCTACTCAAGTTGTGTGGTATCAAATAGCCCAATTATCCTGTTTGGAATGATGATTCTGGTGTTTGCTTCGCGGATGGTGAGGTAAACACCCGATTAAATGAGAAAGTTTGCGTTATATCACGATAAATGTGAGATAAATCACTCTAATTACTTTATAGTGCTCGGCTGAAATAAGAATGTAGGCTGTCTGCTTAAGGAACCCGTAACAATGTCATTTTCTTCTCAAGGTTTTGCTCCTGAATTAGTCAAAGCGTTGACTGAGTGTGGTTATGAAAAACTCACTCCAATTCAACAAAAAGCGATTCCAATGGCTCGTAAAGGCCATGATATTTTTGCTACTGCTCAAACCGGTACGGGTAAAACAGCGGCATTCTCATTGCCTGTTATTCAGCATCTATTGAACAGTGATAAAAAAGCCTCTCGTGGCACGGCTCGTGGACTTATTCTAGCGCCAACTCGTGAGCTTGCTGCACAGATCGCTCAAAACATTAAAGACTACGTGAAATACACTGAACTAAGCGTTGCTGCGGTTTATGGTGGTAACAAAATGTCTTCACAGGTTCGTCAATTAGAACTGGGTGTTGATATTCTGGTTGCAACACCAGGCCGTTTAGAAGAGCACTTAGAAGCGGGTAACGTGTCGATTGCTAATCTAGAGTTCCTAGTGTTTGATGAAGCTGACCGAATCCTCGATATGGGCTTCATCAATGCCGTTCGTAAGATCATGTTGGATGTAGAAACGTCTCCACAAATCATGATGTTCTCGGCAACAACATCAACTCAGTTAAACCAACTTTCAGTTGATATTCTACGTAAACCAAAGCGCATCAGTGTTGAACGTGAAAACTCAACGGCCGCCACGGTGGGCCACGTGGTTTATCCAGTGGATCAAGAACGTAAAACAGAACTGCTTTCTGAACTGATTGGTCGTAAAAACTGGCGCCAAGTACTTGTGTTTGTGAACTACAAAGAAACAGCGAATGACGTAGTTAAAGAACTTAAGTTAGATGGTATCAAAGCGGTTCTTTGCCACGGTGATAAAGCGCAAAGTGCTCGTCGTCGTGCATTAGATGACTTTAAAGAAGGCAGAGCTCGTGTAATGGTAGCAACCGATGTTGCAGCCCGCGGCCTTGATATTGAAGACTTGCCACACGTAATTAATTACGACATGCCTTTCCTAGCGGAAGATTACGTTCACCGTATTGGTCGTACAGGCCGCGCTGGTAAACAAGGTCATGCAATCTCTTTCGTTAACCGCGAAGAAGAGTTGACTGTTGTTCAAGTTGAAACACTTATTCAACAACGTATTCGCCGTGTCGAACAACCAGGTTATGAACCGAAGAAACGTGATGCTTACATTGAGAAGTTGAACACAAAATCGGCTTACAAAAACCGTCAGGGTCGCAAGAACAACGCGAGCGAAGAGCCTCAAGATCAAGCAAGTGCTGAGCGTCGTTTGACTATGATGAAGCGAATTAAAAACCGTCGTAAGTAATTACGGTTGGTGTTGAATAGAGCCACTGTTATGTGGCTCTTTTCGTTTGTATTTTTAGTAAGATTGTTTATTGTCATTACTACTTCGTTTCAACCTCGCTTCATTTCAAGCCCGATCAAGAAACAAGAACCATTAAATAAAAATAAGTCGATAGGTAATAATATGGATAGCGCACTACTTTGGGCTTTTATTCCCACGTTTTTCTTCGTATCAATTACGCCTGGGATGTGTATGACCTTAGCTTTGACATTGGGTATGAGCATTGGTTACAAACGTACATTATGGATGATGATCGGTGAACTGGCCGGTGTCGCTGTGGTTTCTGTCGCAGCGGTACTGGGTATTGCTTCTATTATGCTTAATTATCCATGGTTATTTACGGCCTTCAAATTTGTGGGTGCAAGCTACTTGTTCTATTTGGGTGTTCAGATGTGGCGTTCAAGAGGCAAGTTGGCGATCAGTACTGATAATCAAACAACTGAAGTGAACAATGATTGGGACCTTGTGGTACAAGGTTTCGTGACAGCAATTGCCAACCCGAAAGGTTGGGCGTTCATGATTTCATTACTGCCTCCTTTCATTAATAGTAATATCGATTTGGCGCCTCAGTTGTTTATTCTTGTTTCTATTATTCTCGTTTCTGAATTTGTCTGCATGACCTTGTATGCGACAGGTGGTAAGAGCCTAAAACATATGCTGGGTAAAGCCGATAACGTTAAGTTGATGAACCGTATTGCTGGTACGTTAATGATGGGCGTTGGCGTGTGGTTGTTTGTGAGCTAATTCTGGTTAGCTAACGATGCTCAACGGGTTAGCTAGCTCATAGAATATAAAAAGAGCGATAGGGTATTTAGCCTTATCGCTCTTTTTGATTTGATTTAGCTAGCGAATAGAAGCTAGATAACAGTAAGGTTACTGATCTTAGCTAGATTTGCTTATTAAACCGCGATTTCACCGCCGTCTTCACGACGAATCACAACGGTAGATGCTCTTGGGCGAACTGAAACTCCTGATGGAGTTTCTTCTGCTGCATCGGTGCTGTATGGCCAGTTGCCAGGGTGCTGAATGTTTACAAATAATGACTTATAATCTGGGCTGATGGTAAAGCCTGTTACTTCACAACCGTTAGGGCCAACAAAGAAGCGCTTGAGCTCTGCTTGATTATCGGCACCAACCACTTCTTGAGTGCCATTTTCATCTGTCAGCTTTGATGGTACGACTGCGAGCATTTGATCATTAGTATAAGACGTAACTTCGTCTGCACCGTTATCGGTTTGAATCCACAAAATACCGCGGGGATCAAACGCTAAGCCGTCCGGACTCGCAAATTGGTTCATGTCAGTCAAACTTGAACGGTTAGTGTCTGCATCACCATTGGCTGGTGAACCGAACACAAAAATATCCCATGTAAAGTCTGATGCAGCTTCACTCTCATCCCAACGAATCACATGACCAAATTTGTTGTTCAAACGTGGGTTTGCTGCGTTTGTTTCATCGGTACGAGAAGTGTTGTTGGTTAACGTTAGATATACAGAACCAGTGTATGGGTCTACTGTACACCACTCCGGACGATCCATTGGAGTGGCTCCAACAAGGTCGGCGGCACCTGCCGTGTTTAGGATTATTTCTGCTAACGAGTTAAAGTTGTCCGCCAGTGTACCTCCAGAAACAGTGGTACTTTCTAGTGTTAGCGGCAGCCAAGTACCGGTGCTGTCTTCGTTGAAGCGCGCCACGTACAACGTACCTTCATCCATGTATTTATCACCAGCTGTCAAGCGATTTGAAGGGTTTGCATCTGCTGGGTCCCAGTTGGCTGTTGATTCAAACTTATATAGGTACTCAAAGCGAGAGTCGTGACCAGAGTAGAACACCACTGGTTGACCTTCTTCAAGCTTACCAAAAGTACAACCTTCATGACGGAAACGACCTAGGGCAGTACGCTTTTTGGCACGAGAGTTTTGCGTATATGGGTCAATTTCAACAATATAACCGTGACCATTTGCTTCATTACGGTAATCGTCAATTGAACTTGTGCCGGTCGGTTCTACGTCAAATCGAGTAAATTCATCCAAACGTTCTTCTGCATTACCTGCCAAAGTTTCCCATAAGTAACGTGTGTTTTGATCATCGATACCAATACGGTTTTGTTCTTCAGTTCGAATGCCAGTATTCACAAAGTACCCTGGCCAGTTTTCTTCACACGTTAGATAAGTGCCCCAAGGAGTAAAACCATTTCCACAGTTGTTTAGTGTACCGCGAGCTTGGCTGCCATCTTGTGAGAAGCGGGTTACGGTCAACTCTGTGTTCGCAACAGGTCCCGATAGGTCCATGACCGTTGCACCAGTATAACGACGGTTGAGTGGATCATTATCGACCAGTGTCCACATATTGTCTTCAAGTTGAATTCGTACGACAGATACACCATGAGCGTTAATTTCTTTACGAACTTCATCGACGATAGTGCGAACACCCCCCACAATCGTCGGGCCGCTGGGGTGCAGTGCGGAAGTATCTATGTACTCGTGGTTAATACATAGCAAGCCATCAGTATCACTGTCGTCTAGCGGGAAAAAGTGCATACCATCGTGATGCATGCCTAGCGCATTGAGCTGATCGGTGCTCGTATTACTGCCGTCATCTTTCCATGAGCTGCCCTGTGCGTTTAGAGGTGTTCCCCATGGAACTAAAACTTGTGCAACATACCCTTGTGGAACGGAAACCGCATCGGTAAGTGAACCCGGAATCGAATCAAAGTTCAGTACAGCACTTGAGGCGCCTGAACTATTACCGACAGAAGCATTTGGACTAGAAGAGTTACACCCGGAAAGTCCAAATGCACCAAAGGCTGTCATTGCGCTGATACCCAAACCGCCTTTCAATACGTTTCTTCTTGATAGGTTGGCGTCTAATACTTCTTCGAAAGGTTTGTTTTTGCTCTTGTTGAAACGAGTGCTATTAAATGTTTCCTTGCTCATCGCTACTGCTTCCTGTTGGCTGACTTTATTGTTTGTTATTCATGAGTAACCCAGCTATCAACGAATGAGTTAATAACTTGGGTCAATGTGTGACCAATCGTGAAGCAGTTAAGTGACAAGTTTTTATAGTTTTGATTAAGGTTTTGTTTCTGTAGCACGATTTTTGCCGTTAAGGCTATTGTGTAATACAAAACTCTTGGGGATTAGCTAGGAACTGTGTATAAATGCTCTATTAAACGAAAAGAGAGACAGTTATGAAATTAGATAAAATCGAAAACAAAAATCGTCGCCTACGCAAGAAGTTATACCTAGGTGAGTTCGCTATTTTAGGTTTTGAAGTAAGCTGCACGACTTCGATTGCTGATTTTGACCAATACGATGTGTTCATCGATGAATTTATCGATTTCATTGATAGCATTGGCCTGTGCTTTGGTGGCGGTGGTTTAGAGCTGTTCGAAGGTTTCTTATGTTCTATTGAGCGCTACCGTTCAGTGACAGAAGCAGAGCAACTGCAAGTAGCGCAGTGGCTTGAAGCTCGCGCAGAAGTAAGCAAAGTTGAAGTAAGCGAACTTGTTGACGCAAACTACGCATTCTAAAGTGGTGTTGTTCGGCGAGCTCAGTTGGAAGCGAATAGAGCTTTCCTGAGAGAAGCTTTGTACATCACAGAAAGGCCCAGTCGGTATATCGACTGGGCCTTTTTGCGTTTGGTCTGCGCTATTCTTGAAGCATGACTCCTTGTGTAATTCTCATTTTTATAACGAGATTTTCTATATACATATCAGTCTCTTATGCCTGTCTTTCTGCATAGTAAGAAGTTTGAAGAAACTTGTGATAGTTTTATGAGAATTCAATGAAGTTGCTGATAGATTTGAATGTCATTCTTAGAGTTAACAACACCACAGTTCGTTCTGGCAAAGGTAACGGTATCTGGCTGTTATTCGTTTTGTTGGCAACGATAGGACTCGATAAAGGATGGAATCAAAATGAATAAACGCACTCAAATCAGCTTAGTGATCAGCTCAGCTATGTTGGCGCTTGGAACAAGTCAAGTTCAGGCGGCACAGCTTGAGGTGACCGTTACCAATGCCACGAAAGGGATCTACTTTACGCCTATCTTGGCAGCAGCTCATGACTCTAGCTTGTTCATGTTTAGAACGGGTGAAACGGCTTCTTCGGAATTAGAAGCTATGGCAGAAGGCGGCGCTATTTCAGGCCTATCTAGCTTAATTGCTAATGCGGGTGGTGTAGTGGTTGAGGACCCTGCAACAGGTATTCTTGATCCAGGTGTTGCAACGACATTTGATATTGATACTGGCAACTTAGCTTACCTGTCGCTAGGCGCAATGCTATTACCGACTAATGATGGTTTTGTGGGTTTAGATAGCTGGAAGATCCCAACTCAAGCTGGCACTTACAAAGCAACGCTCAACGGTTATGATGCGGGTACTGAAGCGAACGATGAATTGGCAGGCAGTATGCCAAACCCTCCATTTATTACCTTTGGTGCTGGTGGTACTGGTGTAGAAACTGCGGTGTCAAACGCTAAGGTTCATATTCATCCGGGTAACATTGGTGATAGTGATGCGGCGGGTGGTATCAGTGACCTCGATAGCAGTAGTCATCGTTGGTTAAACCCTGTCGCAACCATCACTATTGTTGTGAAGTAAGGGGGATCTATGAAAGCTAGAATTTTGTTTATCGCTGCATCTGTCGCCGTCTTAGCTGGCTGTCCGGACGATGACGACGATTACTACCGATATGATGTAAGTGTCACTAACCTCACGCCAAATCAACCTATGTCTCCACTTGCGGTGCTGACTCACAATAATAGTTTCGAGTTATTTGAAGTAGGGCAAAGTACCTCGGTCGAACTTGAATACTTAGCCGAAGGGGGTAGCAATGCACAGTTGATTGCGCTCAGTGACAGTGACGCCAACGTTTATCAAGGCATCTCTGGTAATGGTTTGATTCTTTCTGGTGAAAGCGACACTGTTTCAATCCGTGTTGAACCTAACCAAGAAGACTACCTCTCTGTGGCTTCAATGTTGGTTAACACCAATGATGCGTTTGTTGGTGAATCCGGTTTGTCGCTTAAGTCATTAGCCGTGGGTGACACCTTCGTTATGAACATGAATGTTTGGGATTCGGGGACTGAATTGAACGACGAGCTTGCTGCAACCATTCCGGGACCTGCCGGCGGTGGTGAAGGCTTTAACACCACAAGAAATGACACGGATGTAGTGAGCTTCCACGCAGGCATTATAAGCCAAGATGATGGCCTGACGACGTCGGCACTAAATGGCAACCATCGTTTCCTTAACCCAGGCGCAAGAATCACAATTACTCGAACTGAGTAATTGACTTGAAGGTGCAATGAAAGAATTCCTGCTCTGTTCCGGTCAGTTTTATGTGGGCAAAATCCAAATAGAGCAGGGATCATGAATAGTGCTGCGGTAAATTTGATGGCAAACATATTGTTGGTTGAAGACGATGATGACTTGGCAGAACTGGTGCAGATGCATCTTAAATTTCAAGGTCATGATGTGGTCAGAGCTAATTCGATCGCAAAGGCTCAAGCGTTGTATAAAGGAGGTCAGTTTGATTTGATTGTGCTTGACCGAGGCTTACCTGACGGTGATGGCCTCGATTTTTGTCGCCTGCTGCGCCAACAAGAGGACTGGACACCTGTATTGATGCTAACGGCAAGAGACTCGGAACTAGACAAGGTGTCGGGTTTAGAAGCTGGTGTTGATGATTACATCACTAAACCATTTAGTGTGCTGGAGTTTCAAGCTCGTGTTAGGAATGTACTCCGTCGCTTAAGCCATGCTGAATCAACAGATCAAGATACTTCAACCATAGAATTGGTTATGAGCTTTGGTGGCCTCACTATTCAACCAGAGCGCCATCAGGTTTCACTTAATAATCAAGATGTCCCATTGACTGCAACAGAATTTACCTTACTTCATTTTTTAGCTACACGACCGGGACGCGTATACAGTAAAGATGAGCTACTTGACTATGTTTGGAATACTCATCATTCCGGTTATCACCACACGGTGTGCAGTACAGTTAACCGCCTGAGAACCAAACTTGCCACGCCTAATAGCGATGATGATTTTATCAAAACCGTTTGGGGCGTCGGGTATAAGTTTGAGTCAAAATCATAACATTCAATAAGCTTGTTTAGGTTAACGAACAAGAAAGAATATTCAGAGTTTACAAGGAGGAATCATGAGTTTTAAATCGCGCTTAGTACTGTTTACAAGTCTATGGTTTCTTCTGGTGAGTGTGGTCATTGCGTACACTTATCATTGGCAAAAAGAGACTATTGAACAAAGAACCAAGCAGAGCCTACATAAAGATCTGGCGGTGCATATGCGTGACGATAATCCACTGATGATTGGCACTGACTATAATCCTCAAGCGCTCAAATCAATCTTTCACACCTTAATGTTGATAGGTCCGGATTTCGACATCTATTTTCTTGATAGTCAGGGCAATATCACCACACATGCTGCGCCTGAAGGTACCCAATTATCGAGCCAAATCGATTTAGCGCCTATCCAACAGTTTTTAAATGAGGGGGCTTATCCTATCTTGGGAGAGGACCCGATTAACCCCGAATCACCTAAAGTCTTTTCTGTTGCGGCGATTGAAGAGCTTGGTTCTACTGTCGGCTATTTGTATGTGGTTATTGGAAGTAACCGCCATACTGTAATTACTAATTCCCAGGTTGATACGCCATATATCGCGCTAGCAGGGCTTGTGCTGGTTTCTATCTTGGGCTTTGCAATTGGTGCGTATCTGTTAGTGAAACGCAGCTTGTTGAACCCAATAGAGGTGGTAACCAATAAATTGCAGCAACAAGCTGAACAAGACTTTAGGTTAGAACCTAATTTCACACACCAAGTACCAGAATTAGTGCCCATAGCACGCTCTTATCAATTGATGGCGAAACACATTCAACAACAATTCTTGCAGCTTGAATACCAATCCTCGCATCGTAGACAAAGCTTATTACAGCTCAGTCACGATTTGAAAACACCACTTTCGAGTGTGCTTGGTTATTTAGAGACGTGGAAGATTCAAAATCCGCAATCGGACCGACTGATCGATGTTGCTTACCGTAACGGCAACAAGTTATCGCAACAGCTGCATTCTCTGTTAGATAGTGCCAAGCTTGATAATCCCGTGCCTACTTATCATTATGCTTCAATTGACATCAATGAGTTGGTGGGAGAGTGCTTAGAGACAATACAAAGCCAATACTTGCAGAAAAATGTGCAGCTCAATATTGAGATACCAGATGGGACTAAGGCTGTTGGTGACAGTGAACTACTTGAGAGGTTGATCTTGAATTTGTTAGATAATGCATTAAGGCATAGCCCAAGTGGGACGCCGGTATCGATGAATGTTGGTCTCGAAGCTGATTCAAAACGGGTGAAAGTGGTTATACACAATGAGATTGAGTTGGAAGCACCTAATGGATCGTTGGGTATTGGGACTAAAATCGCTCAGTCAATATTGATGCTACACCACAGTGTGTTAGAAACAACAAAGGCAGAGAACTCATTTCAGCAAAGTTTTTACTTGCCTTCGGTATAGTTCTGTCTGCCTTCGGTTGAGATATATTCGAGTCTATGCGTTTTCTTTGTCGTCATTAACTTTGGCGTAGAAGTGAAGTAGCTCTGTTAGTTCTTTTACCCAACCAAACGCTTCTGTCGGTGCTTTCAATAAAATCTTCTCGACTTTTTCACAGTGAGTTTCAAGGCTGATGGCTTGCTCAAGATTAAACGACATCGCATAAAAGTGCCAAAGTAGTAGACGGGTCATTCGCTCGATGTTCTGTTGTGAGTTATCTGACTCGCTAAATGCAAGGTTGACCTCACTCAGCGCGATTGCGGTCATTCGAAGCATCGCATCAAATTTTGCTGATTGCATACGCTCTTCACTGGTCACTTCTTCCTGCTCAAACGTAAATAATTCCGTCATTGCATCTTCAGGGACAAGGCGATGAATCATTCTTAAACTAAATTCTTCTAGTTCTTCACGAGGCATGTTGTTTAAGCAAGTTAAAGTGTAATCGCGTTGCATGGTGTTCTCTTGGATCTGCAAAAAGGTCGGACAGTTTAATGGAGAAGCGAGCTCAGAAAAAGGAGATTTTAGATAAGCCTACGTTTGTAGGCTTATCTGTGTACTACAAGCCCTAAAATTGATGTTTAGGGTAACTGTATTTAGGTTGGAACGCAGCATCAGGCTTTGCTATGGCTTGGCGGTTGATACTGCATAGACTGGTCGTTTCTCATGAAAATGTTGCTCGCGACCAAGCTACCGATACAAATTGAACCAAGTGCTAACCAAGTCATGATATCCGGAATCTCGTTGAACAGTGGGATCGCCAACAAAGTTGCTATGGCCGGAGTTGCACTGCCAAATGCTGCTGAACGTTCTGCCCCTAACGTGTTTACAGCATACAAATAAGTGAAAGCCGCGATTAAACCTGCACCAACGCCTTGTACCGCTGAATGCACGGCAAGCTCTGTGACTGGCCATTGAGCAATTGGTGTACTCATTAAATGGCTAGGGAGGGTTCCTGTAAGGATAAGGACCAGCAACAGCAAGATGGAACAGAATGAAATGAAACCCGCACTCACAAGCGCATTAAGATTGGCAACACGTGCTGAGATGGTAAAAGTCGCCCACATTAAGCTGCCACACAAAAACAACAAGTGACCTTTGGTGTATTCAAAGTTGAAGCTGCTTAAGCTATTTCCTAGAAACAACAATATCCCGAGTAAAACAAGACCTAAACCAACGACACGGTGTCGGCTAAGCGGTTGCTTAAAAAAGAGCACCGCAATCCCTGTTACGAACAAAGGGAGCGTACCTGGAACCAAAGCACTACCATGTGAGACAGGTACAAATTGCATGGCTGTGCCCGCAACGAGTAAGTAGGGCAAACCACTACCCACAAACATGCCTACTAAATAATGATTGGGCACCGCTGCCACTGCATAACGCGCTTTCCACACTAAGGGTAATAATACCAATGCCGGAATGAGGAATCGGGTCAGTGCAATATCTGCTGGTGTTAGCTCTGAATTTGCGCCGCCTTTAAGTGAAAGGAAAAAGCTCGCCCAGATGAGCAAAGTGACAGTAATAGATAGATAACCAAGCTTCATAGTAAACACAGAAAGTGGATGATGGTTCATTATGGAGGAGAGTTCGTGCCTCTAGTTGGCAAATTACGTTCGAATTTTAGTTGGGTTTGATGATTTCTGCTAAGATGTAGGTAATTATTGATGAATTTGGCTAATTATCGGCATTTACAATGGATAGAATTGATAGACACCTTCTTGAGTTGCTGCAAAAAGATGGCAGGTTAACGACGGCTGAACTGGCGGATGAGGTTGGTTTATCGGCTTCGCCGTGCGCGAGGCGTATCAAAAGACTAGAAGAAAAAGGAATAATCGATGGTTATCGTGTGAGCTTGTCGCGAGAGCACGTTGGTATTGCAATGAGTGTGTTCGTTGAAGTAAGTTTAAACAACCATCAAGAAGTCTCAATTGATAAATTTGAGGGTGCAATTGTAGACATGGAAGAAGTGATAAGTTGTCACGTGGTGTCTGGTGCTTATGACTATCTATTAGAAGTTGTCAGTCCAAACCTCATGGCTTACGAGGCATTTACCAGAAAACTTCAACGACTCTCCAACGTAAAAGACATACATACCCATCTTGCAATAAGGCAAGTGAAGGGCAACGCGCCGCTTCCCATTTACGCCGATTAAGCTTGCATAGACCTGAGAGGTTAGATTTACATAGCGGTGGAAGTGAGCTGAAAACGAAATGGCTTGTTATTGAAACTTTAACGTTGCTGACCATTTACGAACTGAAATCACGTGGGCAACAAAAAACGGAGCACCTCGTTAAAGGTACTCCGTATATAATAGGTGCAAAACTAGTGATATTTAAAGTTAGAGATTGAACAATCCCCAGTTTGTATATTTATTCTGAATGAAAAAGCATGTGAATGATAATCTACACCATCATTCCAAATTGTCTCTCCAAATATCTTACATAGCTCTAGCTCACTTACTGAACCGAACTCTTCCATGTGTTTAGCGACAGATAAAAGTTTACCTCTTATCTCTGCAGTTCCTTCCGTGTTACTCAAGCAGTTGAAAGCCATAGTTTTTTGCATATTACCTAGCCAAAATGTTTCTTGTTATTAAGTTATATGAAGTTTCATGATAACAATTTTCTGGCGTTTGTAAATGTATTTTGTGATGAATATCTCACATAAGCGCTTGTATTGGTCGTAAATTGAACTTTATTGTTGATAGTTAAAACAATATGTTTACAACTTATTGATAAGGCGTTGATTTACTATTTATCTGAATGCTTAAAGCGCTAACTTAGAACTGCAGACGTTGATATATAAACAGTGTTTCACTACAACCCATCTCCACTTGAAACTTTGTCATGGCGTGCGGCATCGATCATAGTCGCTTCGTTATGGTATCGGGAAGATAGCTGACGAAACTTACCACTTAGCGTGTTTATATCTCTTGCAAGGGATTGTGAACCTACCACATGTAACGATGCACTCTCAGTTTGTCGGGGTAACTTTGAGCGTTCGCAATGCTTGGCCATAGACTGCCACGAACTTACCAAAGATTGAGTTTCATCCAATTCAGTAGAGACGACGTATGCCTGTTTTAGTAATGCTTCAGATACTTGATAAGCGGTATTCATATGATTTTTGAGCTGCACATTAAATCTATCTTCGTACTTTACCCAAAGCTCAATGACCTGCTTTTCCGTGAAATGTTTTGAGAGTAAGGTTTGTGATTCATAACTAGAGAGGGCTTGATTAAATTCTTTAGTGTATTGATTGTAACGATCTTCAGTTGAGATTTGACGATTCAAAAGGGTTCGCCAAGTTTCTTGGTCACAATGGTGTGCTGAAACTACATTTGTGCTTAAAGATATACTGACCATTAGAAGCTTAATCCGAAAACTCATGACTTTCCTCTACTTACTATGTTCACTATAGAGAGTATAGATGAGTGGTGACTGGAGTTGATGTACACTGAGGTATACCTAAAACGGAAGAGCTGGTGGATTTGATGAAAAAAGCGCTGATCGCTTCACTTATATTACTAATGTTGGGCGGAGGAGGTGCAGCTTACTATTTCCTCGTTATGAAAAAAGACTCAACACCACCAGAAAAAACCGAAGAGCCAATTGAAGATGTGGCTCAACAATCTGAATCTGATCTAGTACCTATAGTGGACCTTAAACCTGAGCCAGATCAGACAGAGTTTTACGTTCTAGACAGAAAACTTGAAGTACTAGAACAACCGGAAATTGATGGTTTGATAACGGATTACCTCTATAAAGGTGAAAAAGTTGAGGTACTTGAGAAACAAGGTGAATGGGCCAGAATTTCAGATTACATTGTTCTAAAAGAGGGCGGGCCTCAGATTGCAGAATGGATTTTAATGTCTGGGCTGTCTAATGACGAAGTGATTATTTCTGATCAAGAAAGGAAAGAGATTTTGGATTCTTACTTGATTAAATCTGATGATCTGAAGCTACATCGCGAGAAATTTCGAAGCACGGTAGCTAAGTTGATCTTTGAAGGAGAATGCGATCCAAGTGACTTTGAAGAGCTAGGTGGTTGGGTTAAGTCTGTAAGGTACATTGACCGAGACGTCTATTTTATTTATTGCGGTGGTCTCTCTCTTGAAAATAAAATTTATCTTGATGTAAATACAGATGAAATATTTACCAAGTAAAACCCGATTTGTCATTATTGTTTGATGTATTAATAATTCATATATTTTTATTTTATAATCTTTGGTTATGAAAATATAAAATACAAGCCCACTCTCTATCAGAGTGGGCTTTTTATTACCTATTTATAATATTTATAGTTAAGACTCTAGTTATTTATTAAATTTTATTTGATGTATGGTAAATAAATTATAATGATTAGGTGGTAATTATTTCCCATGATTATCACTCAAATACTGCTTGGTTTTCTCGTTCTTCCTTTTTTCTTGAATTGTTTGATAATTTTTTTTTGTTTTTAATAAACAATAAGTTACTGCTTTTTTATATTTCTGGTTATGAAAAATCTCTTTTAAATTAATGGGTTGGATAATTTCATGTAAGCGAGTTGTTTCATAATACTTGTGAGGCAGGTCATATTTTTAGCGATAAGATTAAAATAATTAAATTTTGTAATAATACGTTTTGACTTTGACCTGTAGTGTTTAATTAAAGAGAAAGAAATTTTAATTATCGAATAGAAAATTATCTTATTAACTTCATTGTTATTTAATTGCTTTTAAGGGATGGAACTATTAATGAAAAAGCTTGCTTTAATTACAGGGTCAAAGGGCGGCATCGGCTCAGAAATTTCCTCTAAATTAGTTGTAGACGGATATCGTGTGATCGCGACATATTTTACAGGAAATCATCAATGTGCATTGGATTGGTTTAATGAAAAGCAATTTACTGAAGAACAAGTGAGATTGTTTGAATTAGATGTGACCAACACTGCTGAATGTGCGTTGAGCTTAAGCAAGTTGTTAGAAGAAGAAGGCACAGTCGATGTATTGGTCAACAATGCGGGTATTACACGTGACAGTGTCTTTAAGAAGATGGATGCCGATGCTTGGAAAGACGTGATTGAGACTAATCTCAACAGCCTTTTTAATGTGACTCAACCTCTGTTTGCACCTATGTGCGAAAAGGGCAATTGTCGAGTGATTAATATTTCATCAGTGAATGGCCTGAAAGGGCAATTTGGACAAACCAATTACTCTGCAGCGAAAGCTGGAATGATTGGTTTCTCTAAAGCTTTGGCTGCGGAAGGTGCTCGTAGTGGAGTAACAGTAAACGTGATTGCCCCAGGTTATACAGCAACCCCGATGGTTGAACAAATGAAGCCAGAAGTGCTTGATTCAATTAAAAACCAAATCCCAATGAGACGCCTAGCGATGCCTACTGAAATCGCAGATGCAGTCGGTTTTTTAGCCAGTGAATCTGGTGCGTACATTACAGGTGAAACACTGTCTGTGAATGGCGGCTTGTACATGCACTAATGGATGAACTGAGGAGATGAAATGATGGAAAAAGTATTCATTGTTGCAGCAAAGCGTACACCCATAGGCTCGTTCACAGGGGCGCTAAAAAACGTATCTGCGGGTGAGTTGGCCGGGGTGGTGATTAAAGGTGCACTTGAGGCGACGGACCTTCCGTTAGATGCGATTGATGAAGTGATAGTTGGTAACGTGATTTCGGCAGGTCAAGGTATGGGGGTTGCGCGCCAGGCTTCCATCTATGCAGGGCTTCCCGAAGAAACACCAGCATATGGCGTCAACATGATCTGCGGCAGTGGTATGAAATCTGTAATGGATGCGGCGGCGCACATTAGGGCGCAAGACGCAGAGATTGTTGTTGCTGCAGGTGTTGAAGTGATGTCTCAAATTCCTTTTGTTGTGCCAGCTAGCATTCGTAACGGGCATAAAATGGGTGATATCTCGGTGAAAGATCTGTTGGTTGGCGATGGCCTAACCGACGCGTTTAATCACTACCATATGGGCATGACGGCTGAAAACATCGCCAATACTTTGAACATTTCACGCCTTGCTCAAGATAACTACGCATTAGAAAGCCAACAGAAAGCAGTATCAGCAATAGAAGCGGGAAAATTTGATCAGCAAATCGTGCCTGTAGGAGTCAAACAACGCAGACAAACCGTCACCTTTGATACTGACGAGTACCCCAAGTCAGATGCAACATTTGAAGGTTTGCAAAAGCTGCGCCCAGCTTTTGACCGTGAAGGAACGGTAACCGCAGGTAATGCATCAGGCATTAATGATGGTGCGAGTGCGATTATCTTAGCGTCTGAATCTGCAGTCGCGAAATATGGCCTGACACCACTAGTAGAACTAGGCAGCTACGCACAATCTGGATTAGACCCAAAAATCATGGGATTAGGTCCGGTTGAAGCTGTTTCAAAAGCGCTAGACAAAGCGGATTTGACGCTCGAAGAAGTCGACCTTTTTGAATTAAATGAAGCTTTTGCTGCACAAGCTCTTGGTGTGATGTATCAGCTTTCAGAGCAACACGATTTACCGCTAGAAGCCTTCAAACCTAAGGTGAATGTCAATGGTGGCGCAATCGCGCTTGGTCACCCTCTAGGGGCATCTGGGAATCGAATTATTGTTTCACTTATCCATGAGATGCTTGCTCGAAAGACAACTTATGGCATTGCTTCACTCTGTGTAGGTGGAGGAATGGGAACCGCTGTTTTGCTTAAAGGTATTGAAGGTTAGAACCTGATATATCAATGGCAAGCTTAGCAATTTAACGAGGTTATTTTTCAAACATCGTAGCATAGCCAACGATGAGCCTTTATTGAAATGAGATACGCAAAAATTCATTAAACTATGTATTCATCAGGAGTTACTTATGTACACGGATATTTTTAAAACAATTACAGACCAAACTGAAAAGCAGTTCGAACCGTACTTGAAATTCAATAAGTTGGTGGCAAAGAACGTTCAAACAATGACTGAACTTCAAATGAATGCGTTGCAGACTTATACCGATATGGGTCTTGCACAAATGAAAGCAGTTAGTGAAATCAAAGATGTAAATAGCCTCACCGCTTTTAACGGCCAGCAACTAACGGCACTTACTCAATTGTCTCAACAAATGATGAGCGATAGCTCAAAACTGCAAGCTGCAGCAAAAGAGTTCAAAGAAGATGTTGAAACACTAACAACAGATAACTTGAAAACAGTTACGCCAGCATAAAACCAGTCGCCATCGAGCTACTACAGATTGGTCTGTACAGCACGGTGGCGATTTTCCGATTATTGGAGTCATGTTATGTTTCAACACTTCTTTTCGGACTACCTTGTTAAGCTTCAACAAACGAACCAGCAATGGTGGGAAAATTTTGAACAAAACAAGGAAGTCGCGCAATCTCCTCTGAATAAAGCGATGCAAGAACTGAATTTTGAAGATGCATCGAAAATTTTTGAGCAAGCCGCTAACCAACCCGCCGCTCTACTTCAGCTTCAAGCTCAATGGTGGGAGCAGCAGTTAAAAATATGGCAAAATACTGCGTTGATGGGCAACACCGAAAGTGTCATCACCGAAGACCGTGGTGACAAACGTTTTATCGATGAGGCATGGAAAAACGATCCGTTTTACAGCTTTATCAAACAGTCGTATTTACTATTCAGCAAGAGCTATATTGACACCATCAATTCTATTGAAGGCATTGATGAGAAAACCAAAGAGCGTGTGGCTTTCTTTTCGCGTCAGGCAATCAATGCATTGTCGCCAAGCAACTTTATCGCGACTAACCCAGAGTTAATGAAACTGACGCTTGAGCGAAATGGTCAGAATCTTCTCGATGGATTAGAACAGTTGCAAGCCGATGTCGAAGCGAGTGCTGATATACTTAAGATTCGTATGACCAACAATAATGCCTTCCGAGTGGGGGTTGATGTTGCGAATACAGAGGGCGATGTCGTCTTCCAAAACGAACTTTTTGAGCTAATTCAGTATTATCCGAAGACACCACAGGTGAATGCGACACCTTTATTGATCGTTCCTCCTTTTATTAATAAGTACTATATTCTCGACCTTCGTGAAAAGAATTCGATGGTACGTTGGTTGCTTGAGCAAGGGCATAGCGTATTCATGATGTCTTGGCGCAACCCGGGTGAAGCACAAAAAGACCAGAAATTTGGCGATTATGTAACAGAAGGTGTTGTTAAAGCCGTTACTGCGATTGAAGACATCACGGGCAAAGAGCATATTAACGCAGCTGGCTACTGCATTGGTGGTACGGTGCTGGCTTCGACTGTTGCTTACTACGCTGCCAAGCGAATGAAGAAGCGCATCAAAACGGCAACTTTCTTTACGACTTTATTAGATTTCTCTCAACCGGGTGAGGTTGGGGCGTACATCAATGAAACGATAATCAACGCGGTTGAGAAGCAGAATGATGCAAAAGGGTACATGGATGGCCGCTCGTTGAGCGTGACATTCAGTCTGCTTCGAGAAAACAGCTTGTACTGGAATTACTACATCGATAATTACCTCAAAGGTAGCAGCCCGATGGAATTTGACTTGTTGTATTGGAACAGTGATAGCACTAACGTGGCTGCGAAATGTCATAACTTCTTGCTGCGAGATCTCTACCTTGAAAACAAACTGGTTCAGGATAAAGGCGTCAAAGTGGGTGGAGTTTGGATTGATCTGAATAAGATCAAAATACCAAGCTACTTCATCTCGGCCAAAGAAGACCATATTGCTTTGTGGCAGGGCACTTATCGCGGAGCATTGAACACTGGTGGCAACAAAACCTTTGTTCTGGGTGAGTCTGGTCATATCGCTGGCATTGTTAACCATCCAGACAAAAAGAAATACGGCTACTGGCTGAACGACAATCTTGATGATTCTGCGGATGAATGGCTGAACAATGCAAATCACAACGAAGGTTCGTGGTGGACACACTGGGATCTGTGGCTACAGGGCTTTGAAACTGACGAAAAAATCGAACCTTTCAAGCAAGGCTCAGAACTTCACCCGGTGATAGGCAAAGCACCAGGCAACTATGTAAAACAGGTTCTGCCGATTGTCGATAAAGAGAAGGTTGATAAAGAGACCGCAGAGAAAGAAGCGCCAGAAAAAGAAGCTTAGGGTGTTAAGTCACATTCAATAATAAAGACATTCAACGTCAGATAATAAAAAAGCCACTGAAATAATCAGTGGCTTTTCGTATCAACTCATATCAGAAATAACTGGAAGGAGTTGATGTAATCTCAATTTCTAATCGATTTCTTTGTCTTTACCCATAGATAAAATCCAAAGAGATACGGCTGCAACACCTGCAAAGCCACCAAGAATGATAACTGGCATAGCACTGTAACCTAGGATATGCCAAATTACGCTCTCTAAAGTACTCATTCAATCGCTCCTTATTGCCAGCCTTCAACGCCGTGCATGTCTGGTAGTTTATGTGCGATACCTTTGTGACAGTCTACACATGTTTTTTCGCCAGAAGCTAGCGCAGTCGAGTGTTGTTTGGCACTACGAGGGCTCTGTTCTGAGAAATCCATGTAATCAAACTGGTGACAATTACGACACTCAAGTGAATCGTTCTTTTTCAATCGAGCCCACTCGCGTTCAGCTAGATGAGCACGACGCTCTTTGAACTTCTCTTCAGTGTTGATGGTTTTCGCAATAAAGTGTGCATACAATTCTTTAGATGCTTGAACTTTACGAACAATTTTATCTGTCCACTCGTGAGGTACGTGACAATCTGAACAGATAGCACGAACACCCGAGCGGTTGGAGTAGTGGATCGTTTCTTGGATCTCAGCAACAATTGGTGCGTGACAACCAGAACAGAACTCTTCCGTGTTCGTTGCCTCCATACCGGTGTTGAATGCACCCCAGAATAAAAGACCACCCGAGAAACCCAAGAATAAAACAACGCCTACCGCTGCTTTACTTGGCGTCGCCAGTCTTTTCCAAAACGCTTTAAGTAATTTTATCATGTATAGCCTCTCTTACCGTCCGGCTACGATTAACGCAGTGAATCTACAGGTTTGAACTCGTTCTCTACCAATGGTTTAGCATTAGCTTGAGGTACGTGACACTGTAGACAGAAGTAACGACGAGGTGATACGTCTGCAAGTACCGCATCTTCACGGTTCATGTAGTGAGTTACACTTACTTTAGTCGCACCCATTTCTTTTGCGTTTTTCCAGCTGTGGCAAGAAAGACACTTGTTCGCGTTCAGAGAAACTTCATAGCTACGAATAGTATGAGGTACTAGAGGTGGTTGGTATACGTAGTCGCTCTCTAACACTTGGTCACGAGGGAACTTTTTGAAGTCATCCGCTGCGCGAGTTGCTTCAAGTTCACTTGCGCCACGTAGAGACTCTACGCCACCAATGCCGCCTGGATTATCAAGCTCAGCTTGAGCTGCACCAGCTAGCAAAAGACCAGCTGATAGTAGGGCAGTAATCAGTTTTTTCATGGTTAATTTCTCCGCCTAAAGGCTAATTCTTTGAGTGGACTACTTCCTTCAAAAAGTGATGAAAAAAGTAGTCGCAATATTAAATACGTTAGATCTTGTATCTAGGTTCCGAAAGTAATTGGCGCTTAAGAAACCTTAGTGATCTTAACTGGACACTTCTTGTAATCCGTCTGTTTAGACAGAGGATCCGTTGCATCCAAGATCAACTTGTTGATCAGAATTCTTGCATCAAAGAATGGTACGAAAACCAAGCCTTGTGGTGGACGGTTACGACCACGAGTTTCAACACGAACGCGTACTTCGCCACGTTTGTTTTCGATAAGAACTTCATCACCACGGCGCAGGCCACGAGCTTTTGCATCAGCAGGGTGGATGTAACAAAGCGCATCCGGTACTGCTTTGTAAAGTTCTGGTACACGACGAGTCATAGTACCTGTATGCCAGTGCTCTAGAACACGACCTGTACATAGCCACATGTCGTATTCATCGTTTGGTACTTCAGGTGGTGCTTCGTATGGTGCGTTGATGATCAGTGCTTTACCATCTGGCTTACCGTAGAAGTCCCAATCAGAACCTTTCTTCGCGTATGGATCTGAACCTTCTTTAAAGCGCCATAGTGTTTCTTTACCGTCAACAACAGGCCAACGTAGACCTCGAACTTGATGGTAGCGATCGTATGGTGCTAAATCGTGACCGTGACCTCGACCAAAGGCAGCATATTCTTCGAATAGACCTTTTTGAACATAGAAACCTTGAGCTTGTGCGTCGTCGTTAAGCTCTTGAGCTTCAGACAATGGGAACGCATCAACGTTGCCGTTTTTGTAAAGCACGTCATACATCGTTTTACCACGGTGCTCAGGTGCTTTAGCTAGAAGCTCTTCGCCCCAAACTTCTTCGACAGTGAAGCGTTTTGAGAATTCCATGATTTGCCATAGATCAGACTTAGCTTCACCTACGGTTTTAACTTGTTGGTACCATGCTTGTGTACGACGCTCTGCGTTACCGTAAGCACCTTCTTTTTCGATCCACATCGCTGTAGGAAGAATAAGGTCAGCCGCTTGAGCTGTTGCTGTCGGGTATGGGTCAGAACATACAATGAAGTTGTCTGGGTTGCGGTAACCTGGCAGACGCTCAGTGTTGATGTTTGGACCCGCTTGCATGTTGTTGTTACACATTACCCAGTACGCGTTGATCTTACCGTCTTTAAGCATACGGTCTTGAACAACAGCGTGAGCACCTGGTTTCGGTGGGATAGTACCTTCTGGAAGTTTCCAGATGTCTTCTGCAATCTTACGGTGTTTAGGGTTAGCAACCACCATATCTGCGGGCAGACGGTGAGAGAACGTACCAACTTCACGAGCTGTACCACACGCAGATGGTTGGCCAGTAAGTGAGAATGGGCTGTTACCTGGAGTAGAAATCTTACCTGTAAGAAGGTGGATGTTGTACACAAGGCTGTTCATCCAAACGCCGCGAGTATGTTGGTTCATACCCATAGTCCAAAGTGACATTACTTTGATGTTTGGATCGGCATATTGCTTAGCCAGCTTGATCAGATCTTCTTGAGAGACGCCTGACATTTCAGAGGCTTTTTCAACTGTGTATTCAGCAACAGAAGCTTTGTACTCTTCGAAAGTGATTGCAGTCATGGCACCTGAGTTAGGGTTTGCTGCTGCTTTCTGTAGAGGATCGTCATCACGAAGGCCGTAACCGATGTCTGTTGTTGCTTGCTTGAAGTTCGTGTGCTTATTTACGAAATCCCAATTTACTGCATCGTTTTGAATGATGTAGTTTGCGATAAAGTTAGCAATCGCAAGATCTGATTGAGGTTCGAAGATGTAACCTGTGTCTGCAAGCTCGAAAGAACGGTGGTAGTAAGTAGACAGTACGTTTACTTTAACGTGTGGGTGGCTTAGACGGCGGTCTGTAATACGAGTCCATAGTACTGGGTGCATTTCTGCCATGTTTGAACCCCACAGTACAAATGCGTCTGCGTGTTCAAAGTCATCATAACAACCCATTGGCTCATCAATACCGAAAGTACGCATGAATGCACCAACCGCTGAAGCCATACAGTGACGAGCGTTTGGATCGATGTTGTTTGAACGGAAACCCGCTTTCATCATCTTAACGGCTGCGTAGCCTTCCATTACTGTCCATTGACCTGAACCGAACATACCAACACCCGTAGGGCCGTTCTTTTTCAGAGAAGCTTTCCATTTCTCAGCCATTACGTCGAACGCTTTGTCCCAAGATACTGGTGTGAAATCACCATCCTTATGGAATTCACCGTCTTTCATACGTAGAAGAGGAGTTTCAAGACGATCTTTACCGTACATGATTTTTGAAAGGAAGTAGCCTTTAATACAGTTAAGGCCTTTGTTTACAGGTGCTTCTGGGTCGCCTTGAGTTGCGACTACTTTGCCGTTTTGAGTACCTACTAGTACTGAACAGCCTGTACCACAAAAACGACAAGGCGCTTTATCCCACGTGATTTTTGTTTGATCAGAGCTAGCAATCAGATTGGTTGCTGTTGCTGGTAGTGTTACACCTGCAACGGCTGCCGCTGATGCAGCTGCGTTTGCTTTCACAAACGCGCGTCTTGTCATTTTCATACTTCACCCTCAAGTTGAGAATTATTGCTTCCAGTTTCTAAATCCGTTTCGTCGAGTTCAGTTTCGATTTGGTGGTAAACCAAAGCTGTCCCTAAAACGTTCTTAATGTTATTTATTGCTTCGATGGTATCCGTTACAAAACCTTGGTTTTCGGTTTCTAGGACCACGATGATCTTGCCTTCAGGGCTGTCTCCGAAAATCTCGGCGTTGTCAAATTGTTCGATTTCAGCTTTGATCTCGTTTAGGTGCTCTGGGCTCACATGCACGACTAAACTTGATATATGCACTTCATTTAGTGCCATAAATTGCTCTCGTTATTTTTGTTTTATGCATTACTCACAAGGATAGCTGAAGTAGGGCAAACTGCTACGCAAGCTCCACAACCGTTACACTCATTTAACTCGATTTTTGGTAGAGCAACACTGCCTGCTCTAAGTTGAAATTGAATGGCCATAGGTTCACACATGTCACCACAGCTTCGGCATTCAACATTTTGTTGGGCTAAGCATTTATCAGAGATATTTGCTTTAGCCAGCCAAGGCGTCTCTTCCTTGGGCTTGAAAATGGGTTCAGGACAAACGTCAGCACACTGATAACAAAACGTGCATTCGTCTTTAGAAAAGTCGACAGTAGGAAAACCACCGTCGCCAACAATGATGATGTGACTCTCGCAACTTTCGATGCATTTACCACAACGTGTACAATCATCTGCGAAGCTTTCTAGGCTTTTTATCCAAGGCAAACGAATCTGGCTTGAATCTACTTTTCGCCTAGAAAATAGGCGGCGTTTCGATAGGTCTACCACTGATTGCCTGCTAATGTTGCTAAGATGTTGTAATTGTAGATCATTGTTTTGTTAATATCTTGTCATTTATCCTCACAAGTAGTGTAGTTTTAGAAATATTTGTATAAATACCCCTTAAGGGCTAAATGGGATCCTATATTGTCTTAGATCAATAAATTACGAAGCGTTTGGTCACATATTGAATGGAGCTCTGTTTTTTGATGTGTGACAATAGGTTTCCGCTAGCCACTAATCTTTACCTAGGACATTGCTTTTGCTTATTAAACCGGTTTCATCTGTAACAAGTACAATAGCGAAATCTCTGCTATTTATATTGCTTCTTTCGGTTGCTACTACAGGTTTTGCAATCTTCACATTGGCGTCTAGTCTCAACGATGCAGAAGCAGTCAACGTGGCAGGCTCTATGCGTATGCAGAGCTACCGTTTAGCGCATGATATTCAAATAGAATCAGTTGATTACGATTCTCACATTCATGAATTTGAAAAATCTTTGTATTCGCCTTCAATGGCTGAATTGGTTAGCTGGGATGTACCAACAGACATAACGGAAGACTATTATTTAATTATTGGTCGTTGGCATGAGCTCAAGCGGGTATTGAATAGTGAAGACAGAAAACATTATTTAGTTTTAGTTGAAAATTTTGTTGCCGAAATTGATGGCTTTGTTTACAAGTTACAAGAGTACTCAGAATACAAATTGATAAAATTGGCGTGGGCTGGGGGAATCGGTCTAGGTGGCATTCTGGTCATATCTCTTTTTGTTGTTCATTTTGTTCGTAAACAAGTTGTTAAACCTTTACACGCGTTGGTTCGAGCAAGTCAGAGAATCAAAAACCGAGACTTTGAGGTTCAGTTAAACATTACGAGTAACAACGAACTGGGTATTTTGACCAAAACCTTTAACTCTATGGCCAAGGATTTAGGTGCTCTTTATCGAAATCTTGAGGATGTTGTTGACGCGAAAACAATAGAACTGCAAAACGCTAACCAATCGTTGCAGGCGCTTTATAATTCTTCACAAGAGTTGACCGTTACGCGTATCGCCCCAGAAAATTTTAGAGCGATTTTGCAGCACCTAGTTAGCCTTGAGGGCATTGAATCATTGAGGCTAGAGATTGTTGATAATTCAGGTCGCTCATTGGTCATGGACGAGGGATATGACTCGACTCAAGACTATGAAAAGTTCGAAATGAAGCTTGATGATAACGAACTTATTCTCGGTTATCTCTATTGCTCGTATCATCATGGGCATTCTACTAAGGCATTGATTGAGAGCTTTATTCAACTGTTATCGAGAGCTATCTATTATAATCGAGCTCAAAAGAAAGCTGAGCAACTGATTATTATGGAAGAACGGGCGACGATCGCTCGTGAGCTACACGATTCCTTGGCTCAATCATTATCGTATTTAAAGATCCAAGTGACGCTATTGAAGCGTGTTATTGGTAAACTACCCGAACAAAAGCACCGCGAGCAGTCTGAACAAATAGCGTCAGAGATCGGTAATGGTATTGCAGGTGCTTATACTCAATTAAGAGAGTTGCTCACTACGTTCAGGTTAACGATAAAAGAGGGTAACTTTGGAGATGCTTTGAGTACCATGCTTGAACAACTCAGTGAAAGAACGGATGCGAAGATTAACCTAAACAATAATCTTTCATCCATTGAACTTGATGCTCATAGTCAGGTTCATTTGCTTCAGTTGATTCGTGAAGCAACAATAAACGCCATAAAACACGCCAATGCTGACTTGATAGATGTATGCTGTATCGATGAGGACGGTGAAGTGTTAGTCGTGATTAAAGATAATGGAGACGGCTTTGACTCAAGTAGTTCCAAAATGAACCACTATGGGATGAGCATTATGCAGGAGCGTGCGGCAAGACTGAATGGCGACTTATCGATTGAAGCAGCTCAAGGTGAAGGCTGTACAGTCATATTGAAATATAAAAGTTTGAAGGAAGTTAAAGTTGACGATTTGTAAAGTAATGCTGGTTGATGATCATCCATTGATGCGCAGAGGTATAAGCCAATTACTGAGCTTTGAAGACGAATTCGAAGTGATTGCAGAAGCGAGCAACGGCACTGAAGCAGTTGCTCTTGCTCATGAAGAAGAACCTGATTTGATCCTTCTTGATCTTAATATGAAGGGCATGTCAGGGTTAGATACCTTGAAAGCACTTCGTACTGATGGCTCTAGCGCTAACATTGTCATTCTAACAGTATCAGATAGCCCCGCAGACATCGAAGCTATCGTAAAAGCGGGCGCTGATGGTTACTTATTGAAAGACACTGAACCAGATGAACTCATTGAATTGCTTAAGCAAGCGCATAGTGGTGATAAAGCCTACAGCAGTGTTGTATCTCGCTACTTAAATGATGCTGAGAGCCGTAACGACATCTTCGACCAACTAACTGAGCGTGAAATGCAGATCCTTCAAGAAGTTGCGAAAGGTTATCGTAACAAGCAGATCGCAGACCATCTGTTTATTTCTGAATCGACAGTTAAGGTACATATGAAGAGCCTTCTTAAAAAGCTGCAAGTGCCTTCTCGTACTGCCGCGACGGTTCTGTATCTAGAACGTTATGGTGAAATGAAGTAGGGCTTATTCTTTTGAAGTAAAACTATTTCAAGCCGTATTGTTTATTTCAAATGTAGGATCAAATAACATGAGCTTATTACGATAATCTCTCACGATACTTCGAATGATATTGAACTGTGACATTAAAAAAGGCGCTGAACTTACTAAGTTCAGCGCCTTTTTATTAGGGCATTTTATATCCAAATAATCATGTCTGTTTTACTGACAATTAAGCTGCCATTGGTACTAGAACAAGCGTACCGAAGATCACCGTGATAAGACCACAGATTACTGGTACTGAAGTACGTTTAACGACTTCAAACGGGCTGATTTTACCCATGCCAGAAGTCGCTACAATTACACCCGAAACAGGAGAAATTGTACGGCCTAAGTTAGACGCTTGAAGCATTGGGATGATTAGGAACGCAGGGTTCAAGCCCATTTTCGCAGCAAGTGACGGAGCCAGTTCTACGAATGCATAGAATGGCGCGTTACCAGAACCTGTCGCGATAGCAGCAGCAACTGTTAGACCAGTCAGGATAAGCATTAATGCGATACCGCCAGCGCCAGCTGATTCAGCAAGGCCGATTAGGTTATCAATTGCACCGATAGACATTAGGCCCTGAGCAAATACACCCGCCGCAACCAACAGCATTACTACGCCTTTAAATGCTTCGGCCATACCTTGGTAGCAAGAATCTAGGTCTTCTAGTGTTTTTTCGCCGTCAAACTTCTTCACAACGTAATCGATAACAGCGCCCACGAAAATTGAACCTACTACGATGGTGTAGATATCAAGTGAAAGGCCCGGAATGGTACGACCGTTGAATAGAAATACTCCAAAAATAGGTAAGAATGGAAGAGCAGCATAAAAAGCCGGCGCATTCGTTTCAATTTCTGAAACGTCTACTTTTTCCATTGGCGTGTTTTCTTTCTTATCTAGGTACTTGTTCCAGAAGAAAGCGGCACCAGCCATCACAATGATTGCACATATTGAAACAGGCAGTACCGTTTGAACAGCAAACACATCAAGAGACATACCTGATTTTTCTGCTGCGATAACCACATCACCCGACGTTGGTGAAAGAATGATTGCTGCAGGTGATGCACAAACCGCCACCGCTGCTGGACGAGAAATACCCATTGCCGTCATCATTGGGAATAGGGTCGCCATCAATAGCACGCCAAGGCCTGTTGCAGAACTTACTGCTAGAGACATTAGACACGCTACGATGTAAGCCGCAACAAGAAGTACGTATGGAGATTTGATAGCAGCAAGCGGTTTAGAGAATTGTTTTACTACCACATTGTTTGCGCCGATATGCGTCATGTAAGAAGCAAAGCCACAAAGAAGCATGATTTGCATGCCTAGGCCGCCTCCACGGTACTGAAGCATGTACTTAACGAATTCTAGTGAGTCGGTAACCATGTTACCTGTTGAAGCGACCTTAGCGGGTAAGACTGTGTGACCTATAAGGCCAGTAATAAGAAGTAGGGCAAGGCCAGCTGTCAGTAATACACCTGCCGCTTTATAGCCTTTCACAATAAAGTAACCAACAGCGATAGTAATCACTAATCCGATCAAGAGCTCTAACATAGAAATCTCCACAAAGTTTAAAAAAATATAAGAAAGTGTTTCAGAATATGACAATGAATGTACAGAAAACTGCACTGTGGCACGAGGCATAGTTGAGGTTGATATGATCTAAGACAAACATTTTCTTTGATGTTAATTGTGGTTGTAAATCATGAACAACTACTGTTGTTTAGATGTTAATAAACAAATTATCTATCTCAATAGAATATAACTTGGATCACCTTTATAGTGAGGAGTTGTATACAAAGGTGTGGATTTATAAATCTATGACTTTTGGAGCCTAACGTGCAGAACTAAAAAGAAGTGTGTATTTTTACATGATATCGGATTAATTTATGAACTGATGCCTACTGGGAATGGAAAGTTAAGTAGGCTTCAGCGAGAGTTGAATTGATGTGGAAATGCATAGCTCCTAACGTATTGGCTTAAGTACAGCTACTGACCGAAATAGTTGATAGTTAAACGATTAGTTAATGTTCAATTCAGGATCTGCATTCGAGTAAGTGGGCAGGTCGGCGCATATCACTTTTTTACAGAAGTGAATCATTCCGCGCTGAGTGACCAATAATAATTCATCATTATTTAGTGGGATATAAGCCATGGCATCTGAAGAAAGCACTGCACCTTCACTGATCATCACCTTTTCGTAAAATGTGAGCTCTCTATTTGGTATGATTTGTTCATGTTGAGTCTCGTCTAAAGAAATGTCGTGTTGGGTTACCACGTAAGTACCTGACGACGCAAAGCCAGCTTCTTTCGTAGAGACATATAACAATTCATAGCTGTTATTCTTCTTAAACTCGATATTAACGGCAGCTTGATTATAAATGACTTTTTCTTGTGGGTTGACCACCGAGGCTGTGTTGGATAAATAATGACCTTTAAGATAACTTTGAGGAATAAAGGTTGTCATCCATCCGGCCATAATACCGATTATGGCGATTGCAACGAAGATCTGTTTTTCTTTATTCACAAGTCACTCCTTTAAATTCACTTGGGAAGCTCAGAGATTTTCCTGAATTATCGATGATGATTTTTCTTCCCTTATATTCGTAAAGCGTCACGTTGAATAATTCATTAAAAGTGAACTCGTCGGATTCGATTTTACAAGAGATAAAATGTTGACCCACGAGATCTTCGCCTAGGCTATTTCTATCTAAATAAGAAAACAGATAATGGGATAAACCTGCAGTCACTACAAATAATACAATCAGTGCTAGTACACTAATTGTTTTTTTCTTAGCCGCGGTTGGTGATCTTTCTGGCGCTGTGTTGTCTTCAGGTTGTTTCGTTTCTTGTATTGGTTGCGATTGAATTATACGCAGCGCGCGTTCTTTGTCTTGTGTCACTTGTCCTGCAAATCGGTAGCCTTTACCGCGCTCAGTGACGATGATTATCCCCCTTTTATCTTCTAACGCTTTTCGGCAAATCGAGATGGTTTGCATTAGGCTGCCATCTTCAACGTAGATACCTTTAGACACCCACACTTGTTCAATAAGAACTTGGCGCGTGATCACCTCATTGGGTCTCGAGATAAAAAACTTAAGTAGCTCTGATTCGTTAGAACCTATTGGGTACGTACGACCTGTCTTAAAGTGATGGATTTCACTCTCTTCTAAATTGACCTGTATATCATCATTGATAATAAATTCAGCAGACATCTGGGTTCTCATTGTTATAAGCGTTCTCACTTAAATATAACAAATACCACTATAAATATAAACTCACTCACTTTGTCTTATTTTATGTTTAAATAATTGAATTTGTTTGATTATCCCTCTTTTTATATTCCCTTATAAACCTTTTTGAGGTTGTTTAATGTGGTTTCAGGTGCTTGCCGCCAGTCGCTATTAGATCATTAACGGGTGACGCTGATTTAGTGGGTGTGGGTTAACTGCTCAAATTTCTTACGTAGTTTTATCAACGTGTCATTCCAACTCTGTGTTGCCTTGCTCTCTACGAATAAAAGTCGAGCTTACCTCCGACTCAATCGGCAATTCAAATAACGATAAATCGCATGACCACACCAGTTAAATGCGAAAGCTACGAAGGAGCTGTTTTGAAAGATTTCAATAAGCCGTATATATGTGGACTAATTACGCTTGCCTTACTCGGCTGTCAGTCTGAAGACTCGGCTCAAGATGCCGTATTGATATTAGTTCCCTACAACATTAATGAATTACCAAAACCGAACGATGGTTATGGGTATGACGAGGATGGAACAATATCCGGTGTCGGTGAAGACGTTGTCGTAATGTCATCGACTAACGACGCGTATTATCAGGACTACAACAACTCATACGCAGCCCTAGACGGTTGGGGACTTTGTGCAGAACCGATTTTGATTCCTCTAAAAAGTGTTAATTCTGATAAACGTTATCCACTCAATAACGAAACCTTAGCCGGGAATGTTGTATTAATTGATGAAATAACAGGTGATGAAGTTGACACTCAAATATCGGCCGATGGTTCCAATATAATTATTCAGTGCGAATCAGGATTAAAAGAGGGGACGACTTATTCGATCGTTGTTACTGACGGGGTAAAAACTGAATTTAATGAGCCTTTAAAAGCAGATGCCAGTTTTGATGAGTTGATTTATTCAGACGTCCCATTAAATAACGAAAAAGAAGAAGTCCTTCAAGATCAAGTATTGAGTGCTATTGAATCATATTATGCGTTAAATCCAGAGAAAGGTATTCCCGTTTATGCTGCGCAGTTTAAAACACAGAGTTCGTATTCGTCGCTAGATGCAATGAAAAGAAACCATCTGCAATATGGTAGTTCATTCACCCAAGAAGAGCTTGTAATTGTAGAGGAAAAGCGGGGATATAACCTGTATACAAAAGTGCTAAAAATTCCGTCGTACTTACCTTTTACAAAAGAGAGGGAGGCGGAATGTATCGTCGATGAATTTGACCCGAAAGAAAATTGCCCACCACTGTATGAATGGATTACCAACACTTCCGGTAGTTTTCCAACTGCGGAGAATCCAATGCCTCAAAAAACAGAAGACCTTGAGATGACGGCAGATATATACGTACCAAAAGAGTTTAACTGGAATAGTTTTATAGAGTTACCTGTCGCTATTTTTATTCATGGTGTTACAGCAGAGCGCGGCACTGCTTCTTTAATGGCTGCGGAATATACTGATAAAGGTTATGCCGTGGTTGCGATCGATATGCCATATCACGGTGAGCGGATACGTTATGACTCAAGCCCTGAGCACGTGGAAATTAGTGCCCGAGCAAACAAAGCCTTCTTCATCAATATTGATTCCCCTTTAGCGCTTCGTTCTAACCTCCAGCAGTCTGTTTCTGATTTTTTGGGTCTACGCTATGCGTTGAGCCAAGAAGGTTGGGTTGATAACAATAACGTTCATCTAATTGGGCAATCGTTGGGAGGAATCATGTCGGTGATGGTAAGTGAATTCAGTCAAGCGTCTCGAGCACTTACGGCTAACTCAGACTTTACTTTCAACACTGTAAACTTTGTTGTTCCGGGACAGGGGCTAACTAACTTGGTTCTGTCCTCTCAAACCTTAGGCCCTGAAATGTCAGAAGGGGTTAAGAAATCCCCAGATGTTCAGCGCGGCATTGCTGAAACGGTGATACCAGATACATGTACAACAGAAGCAACGAATCAGCAGTGCATTGAAGCGCTTCGTGATTTTGTCGCACTTTCAACAGATAACGCGCTGCTTGTTAGTCAGCTAGAGGATGACATCTTCGATTTGGTTGTGACAGACCTTAAACAAGGGGTCCAAGCAACAATTGATAGTGCTGACCCTGCGAGCTTTATCTCTCGCCAAGTCGCTGCTGAGCAGCCAACTCTTTTGTTAGCTGCCGTTGGAGATTGCGGGGAGACTTGTGACGTTGGTGTTGACTATGTCCCAGATAGCGTAATTCCCAATACCGCGCCAGGTAACATTCGTACTGGTACTGAACCACTGATTACTGCGCTTGGCTTAGACCCAATAACAGGCACATCAGAAAATATTAATGAAAAGCGTGGAGCAGTACGAACCACAACCGGCGGGCATGGTACGTATCTGTTCCCCTATGAAGGTCCCGTTGATGAAAATGGCTTACCGGGCACACCAGGTGAAAACATGTCAGACGTTCGTGAAGCGGTGGACACTCAACAAATTGCCGTTGCTTCTATGGTAATGAGTGACGGTGCAGTAGTCGTCATTAATAACGAAGATCACATCGAAACCGAGGTGCCTCAAGATGAAGAATAAATTCTTACTGAGCACTGCCGCTGCTCTTGTCCCTTGCCTGACTAATGCGGCTGGCTTTCAACTTAACGCGCAGTCTGCAACCGGGTTAGGTCGTGCATTCGCCGGTGATGCAGTGATGGCAGATAGCGCGGCAATTGTTGCTAAAAACAGCGCTGCGATGGCTTACATCGAGCAACCAACACTCTCTGTCGGCGCTATCTATATCGATAGTGGTATTGATGTGTCTAGCGTTAGCTACACACCAATGATTGGTGATACTGAAATGTTAGATGACCAATCATTAGACGCAGGGACATTAGTTCCGAACATTCATTATGTACATCCAATCGAAGGTTCTAAGTTCACTCTGGGGGCGACGGTGCACTCTAATTTTGGTACCGACGTAGAATTTGATAACTCGTTCGAAGCGGATGAGTTTGGAGGAAAAACGGCGCTTTCCAGTATCAATGTGGGTTTCGCTGTGGCTTACGAGTTGTCTAAAAAAATCAATTTGGGCATAGGGCTAGATGTTATTTACGGTGAGGGCGAAATATACCGCCAAAACTTGTTAAACGTAGATGCCGATGGTTTCGGTTTGGGGGCTAATGTTGGTATGACTTATCAGGTTAATGAACGCAATAGATTTGGTATTACCTACCGTTACAGCCCAGATATCGAAGTGGAAGGTGACATTACTAAAGGTGGTGTCCCTGCCGACAAGATGAATGTACCGTTACCTGACACTCTAGAGTTTTCCGGTTGGCACCAGCTCAACGAACAGTGGGCTTTTCACTACAGCCTGCAGTGGGTGAACTGGTCTGAATTTGACTCGCTAACATCTGACTCTTATGACGACTCAATTAAAGAGTATCAATGGAAAGATGCAGGGCATATTTCTGTCGGTGGTACGTACACCATGTCGAAAGACATCGTTCTACGAGCGGGTTATATGTACGACATTTCCCCAACTGATGAACTTACATCGTTATCAATTCCTGATGTTAACCGTCATTGGCTCACGGTCGGAGGGACATATAACTTCACGGCTGCCAGTTCTGTGGACATTGGTGTCGGATTTATCATCGGAGAATCACAAGATATTGACGAAAGCCTGACGACGATCCCAGGAACGAGTTCCAATATAACTGCTGATGTGACTGCCGATGCTCTCTTGATCGGTGTTCAGTATCAGCATCGTTTTTAACTTTTACTTTGGAGTTCAGAACGTAAAAATTTAGGAATCATATAAAAATTGCAGGGCTCGACAGTGAGTTGAGCCCTTTTCTCATTATTAGCTGTTTTAGCATTATTTAAATAGCTGGAAGCTCATTAAGTAAGAAATAGCTGCTTAGAAAAACGTTTTAATTCAGACGAATTCAACGGTTATGGTTATTAAAAATGAAATTTACAAAGCTTAGTAAAACAATCTGTTTGGCACTGTTTGCCTTACATATCTCTCCATCGTTTGCCCAAGACTCAAACTTAATTCCTGTGACTATCGAAAAAGCGCACAAACAAGCCTTCACTTCTTCAATCAACGAGGTTGGCAAAATCAGGGCAACGGATTCTGCTGCATTGACATTTAGTGCCTCCGACAAAATTCTTAATATCCATTTCAAAGATGGAGATCCAGTTAAAAAAGGCGAACTGATCGCCCAGTTGGACAATACCAAAGCGAAAGCCGATTTAGACAAAGCAAGAAGCTCTCTAGCGTTAGCAAAGTCGAAATTAAAGCGTGTACAAGAATTACTAAAGAAACAGCCTGACTCGATGTCTCAACAAGATGTGGAAGAACTGGGCGAACAGGCGAACCTAGCCGCTGCTGATTTTCGTCAGAAAGAAGCGCTGATGAATGACTATTTGTTGGTTGCGCCATTTGATGGGCAGCTAACAAATTTTACCCACTCAGTGGGTAGTAAGATTGATAGCTCAACTGCGTTGGTGAGTTTGATCAAACTCGATCCTGTCGAAGTTCAGTATTCAATTGGACAGTCTGACTTGGGTAACGCAAAACTAGGGCAGAATGTATCCATACAAGTTGATGCATTTATCGATGAAGCGTTTTCTGGTGTGGTGGATTACATTGCGCCAGCAGTGGACGAGAGCTCAGGCCGTGTAGAGGTGCACGCGCACGTGACTAACCCAGAGCATCGCTTAGTTCCGGGTATGTTTGCTAAAGTAAGTCAGATGACCAGCGAAGATTCAACGCAGATGGTGGTTTCTCAAAACTCCGTTCAAGCCAAAGATACAGAGCGTTTTGTTTGGGTTGTGAATGGTGAAAAAATCGAGCAACGCATTGTCGAATTAGGTGTGAATACTAACGATGGTTACGTTGTTGTAGAGAAAGGCTTGAAGCTTGGCAATGACGTCGTGGTGACGGGACAGCAGAACCTCAAGAAAGCGTCGTTGGTTAAGGTCATGAACCCAAATGCTGAGCAGAAAACCGTTGAGCTAGTACCTGAACCACATCCGATTGAACCCTCGGTTGATTGGACGGAAGCATCGAAAGGTGTAGACGAAGCGATCAAGGAAAACAGCGAGCAAGCAGAGACCCGTGCGACTGTTGAGGATTCATCGAGCGAAACTCACAGCAAGGAAACTCACAGCAAGGAAACTCACAGTAAGGACACACTAAGCAAGGAAGCTGTAGCGAAGGAGAATCTGAATGAAGCTTCCTGAGATTTGTATTAAGCACCCTGTGTTTGCGTCAGTTCTGAGTATCGCAATTGTCTTATTTGGCCTGCTGTCATTTCAGAAACTATCGATCCAATATTTCCCTGAACATAAAACACCTTCAGCCACGGTAACGGCTGCGATCAATGGCGCGAGCGCTGAATTTATGTCGCGCAATGTGGCCGACAAACTGATTACTGCTGCAACCGGCCTCGACAGTGTGAAAACCATGACGACGGACTGTCAGGAGGGCACGTGTAATCTAAAAATCATCTTTGAAGATGACATTGATGACGTCGAATACACCAGTTTGATGAACAACCTGCGCAGCAGCGTGGAAGCGATTGGTGATTTCCCGCCAAGTATGACGGATAAGCCAACGGTCACGGATGACTCTTCTGACACCAGTATGCCGAGTAACATCATCACGTTTGTGAATACTGGCAAGATGTCTAAGCAAGATATGTACGACTACATTAGCCAGCAAGTAGTGCCTCAATTTAAGCATATTCAAGGTGTGGGTGGCATTTGGGGACCGTATGGTGGCAGCGAAAAAGCGGTGCGAGTTTGGTTGCAACCGGATCGCATGATGGCGCTCAATATGAGCGCATCAGACGTGGTAGGTACATTAAGTTCATACAATGCGACGTTTACAGCGGGTACCATCAAAGGTCAGGTAAGAGATTTCTCAATCAACCCAGTCAATCAAGTGACCAGTGTTGATGATGTACGAGACTTGGTGGTCCGTGTTGATGACGGCAAGATCATTCGTGTCGGCGATATTGCAGAAGTTAAAATGGGAGAAGAAAGCTTAACCCCGAGTATTCTTCGAGTCGATGACAACTTAGCAATGTCGATTCAGGTGTTACCGCTAAAAAGTGAAAACCCAGTCACAGTAGCGAATAAAGTTAAGAAACAAATCGATGTGATTCAGCCTCAGTTGCCAGAAGGCATTGAGATGAAGATGGTCTACAACCAAGCGGATTTCATTAAAGCTGCAATTGATGAAGGCTTCATGACTTTAGTTGAAGCGATTGTTTTGGTTTCAGCAGTGGTGGTTCTATTCCTTGGCTCTTTTCGAGTCGCTTCAATTCCGATCATCACCATCCCGGTGTGTGTGATAGGCGTATTTGCCGTCATGCATTTACTTGGGTTTAGTATCAACGTACTGACGATTCTCGCTATCATTCTCGCCATTGGTTTGGTGGTTGATGATGCGATTGTTGTGGCTGAAAACTGCTACCGTCATATCGAAGAGGGTGAAACGCCGTTCAATGCTGCAATTAAAGGGTGTCGAGAGATCGTCTTTCCAGTGATTGCGATGACGCTGACTTTGGCGGTTGTTTACTTACCAATTGGCTTGATGGCAGGCCTAACCGCCGATCTATTCAGGCAGTTCGCGTTCACGCTTGCAGCAGCGGTGATCATCTCTGGGTTTGTGGCGTTAACGCTCTCACCAATGATGAGTGCTTACTTAATGAAGCCGGTATCAACCCCGGCGAAGTGGTATCAAAAAGTTGATGCGAAACTGAATATGTTATCGGATTTATACACCAAAGAGCTAGGCAAATGGTTTGATCGTAAGGCTCTGATGAGTGGTATTGCTTTAATGCTGATCGCTTTATCGGCCTTAGCGGTTTGGAAAATGCCTCAAGTATTGCTTCCAACGGAAGATACCGGTTTTGTTGAGGTGACCTCTACACCACCAACAGGTGTTGGCCGTCAATACCATCTAGATAACAACGCGGAACTTAACAATGTGTTCAAAGGTGATAGTTCAGTAGAAGCGAATTTATCTTACATCGAAGGGACTCCGACCAATCACGTTTTATTGAAATCATGGGGCGAGCGTGATCAGTCAGCTGATGAATTGGTAAACGAGTTTATCGCTAAGGCACAAAGTTCAGTCTCTGCTTACGGCATGTCCTTCAAGGTTCGCTCAGCAGATAACTTGAACATTGCAACCAACATGATCCTTGAACTGACGACGGTTAACCGTGATACCACTGTGTTGTCTGAAACCGCGAGCGAAGTCGTTAAGGCGCTTGAGGATTACGAGGGCGTGACCAACATTAAGAACTCAATGCTGCGTGACCAGTTACGTTATGACTTGTCGATTGATCGCAATGCGATTGTATTGTCTGGTGTTGATTACGGTAACGTAACCAATGCGTTATCGACGTTCCTTGGTTCTGTTAAAGCCGCAGATTTGCAAGCGGACGACGGTTATACATACCCGATTCAAGCTCAAGTGAACCGAAGTGATCTTGGTGATTTCAAGGTGCTCGATAAGCTGTATGTGGATTCACAGTCGGGTCAAAGGCTTCCTTTATCTCAGTTTGTATCGATTAAACAAGTGACGTCGGAATCTAATTTCAAGACGTTCATGGGTAAAGACAGCGCTGAAATCACCGCGGACTTGATGCCCGGATATACGGCGAGCGACGTGAAGGCATACATTGATGACACGGTACCAAGCCTGTTGAAACCTGCTCAGAGCTACGAGTTCAATGGTGTAGTTAAAGATCTGGTTGATTCAACCGCGGGCGCACAAGTGCAGTTCGTATTGGCGTTGATTTTCATCTTCTTGATCTTGGCGGCGCAGTTTGAAAGCTTTGTTGACCCAATGATAATCTTGCTGACGGTTCCATTGTGTATTGTGGGCGCGATTTTGACGCTTTCGGTATTTGGTCAAAGCCTGAATATTTACTCGAAGATAGGATTGCTGACACTGGTTGGTCTCGTGACCAAACACGGTATTTTGCTGGTGGAGTTTGCCAACGAGAAACGTAAATCTGGCGCGAGTGCGAAAGAAGCGGCGATCAGCAGTGCGCGTTCAAGGTTACGTCCAATTTTGATGACCTCACTGACGATGATCCTCGGTTCATTGCCATTGGCATTGGCGGATGGCCCGGGTTCCTTAGGTCGAATCAATATTGGTTTGGTATTAGTCGGCGGTTTGACAGCCGGAACCTTCTTCTCACTGTTCTTAGTGCCAGTGGCTTACGTTGGTATGGCGAATCTAAAACAGATGGACATACTGACTCGGTTGAGAACGAAACCCGCATAACTCGCCATATAGATTGACCAGTTAATTGAAGTGAAAACTAAAACGCGCCTACCATGGCCATGGTGGGCGCGTTTGTATTTATTCTCTCAATTGCAGTGAATGGTTAGGAGAGTTTGTATCATTTAACATGGTGCGAAGCTGTCTAGAACTGTTCAAAATCGCCTAGAACGGTGCAAAATTATCATGTACCGCGGTTGGTATCGTCCAGCGTTGATGCGCATTTATAGGCTCTAATGACGAATTGTGGTGTGGTATTTGTCCACGATCGCCATACAACCACAATACCAAGTTTGAACGTTCACCACTTGTTATCGGCAGTGCCGCATGGGCAACGTTTCCTCGATGAATCATAGCGACACCGGGTGTGAATGTCGTTTCGTTCATCTTACCTGTAGCAGGATCATAAAAGTTAAGTTCTGACCCTGAAAACTCTTCATCTGGCATATTTATATTAATGTTGAGCGTGACAGAAGACGCATCAGTATGCAGGCGTAAAGAGGTATCTTTGTTCGCTTGATACTGAATCGAGAACCCAAAAGTTTGCGTATCGTAACCCATGATTTCAGGGAACAATAAGCGAGCGATAGGGCGCATGTAACTGTCGAGTAAATCTCGGTAAAACGCTTGGAAACTTGGCGCGGCTAAATAACCTTCAGATCGGCTGTCTAACATTGCTCCACCACGGTTAAGCACTATGCCGTATGGTGGGCGCAGCGGGATTTGAGCGTTAGAGACCGCTTCCAAGTAATCACGCAACTCAGCGAGACGTTCAGCATCAAAGAACTGAAACTTAAACACCCCAGGAGAGATCTCTTCGAGTAAGTCTTTTACCGCGATTTCTTTCTCTGGATCTTGCCAAGCTTCTCTAACAGCTTCACGCAGGCGGGCATCTAACAGCGAATCGTCGAAACCCAATTGACTGCCTTCCGCGCTTGCTTCCCATTCTTTCCAAGCCTCGCTGAACAAGCCCTTATTGTTGTCCCAAAACTGTTGTACAGAAGGAGCTCGTTGAAGCATCGCTTCTCGTGTTGGTAAATCGATGGCACGTGCGCGCTCTAGTTGATTAGATAACATAATGTGTTCGCTCCTTTTGTTTGCTTGCAACCAATCTATTACACCAAGGTTTGTAGATAAACGGGCCGCTGGGCAAAACAGAATTAACGTTTTCTATATAATCAGCGTGAAGGAGGGGTTACTTTAAGAAGCTTTCAGTCCTTGCTTAGGCGAGGTCATTTGAACGCAAGTTTAACTTAGCGAGTTGCGATGTCGTGGGCGTATCAGTGATAAAACAGCGTATGGATGAGATACCCACACGCCGTTTTCAAGTATCAGTAGTGATTTTAGACACAACTGATGGGGTGACATTCTATCTATGATCAATATTGATCTTCGAAAAGCTAACCGAGAATACTTGACCAGCAAACTCTCTTGAAGGCTTTATTTGGGCGTAAAGACCGGCTTTAAAGTAGTACTCTTCCTTTAACCATGCTTTTGACAACGTAACCTTGTTACCATCACGATCTTCTGTTTCGATGCCCCAAGGTAAGAAGCGCTCTGATAATTCGTCATTAATGAGTGTTGAAAGGTAAATACCTTGCTCATCGAGGCGAATCGTGTAATCCCAATCTAGGTTTGCAGGTGCGACTCCTAGGTTGACACTGAATGGCTGACAGTCGCTACACATTTTGTTTCCTGGTAGAAATGAATCGTTCAGAACAACACGTACCGGCTTATTTTCACCATCCCACTGCAATTTCACTAGCGCTTGTTTAATGTCTTTACCATGAATTTGGCCGAGAACGACTTTTGGGTCACTGCCTGTCACGTCTTTATTCGGGAACTGATCAACGCTCACTGTCGCTTTAAGTTCATGTGTCCCTGTTACCGCCCAGTTTTGGTCTTTAGTGCTGCATCGATTTTCGGTATTGAACTTATACAATTCACGAAGTTCCGAACGAGCGTATTTTGTGTTTGCTGTAGTTGAAACTTGACCACCAAGATCAACGGTGAATTTTAGACGTTCTTCGCCATTAACAGACTCACGAGAGAACCAAGGAAGATGAGTGTCGTTGGTTAAGTACTCTTTACCATTACATTCTTGGGGAATGAGCTCGGCTGCGCTGCTACGGCCATTGTTGTAGTAATCGTCACCACTGACTGGAAGGGTGATTTTCCATTGCTCGATGTTCCAATTGCAATCTGTGCATGTTTTAAGCTCTGCTTGTTCGCTTTTAGCATTAGCTTCACAGCCAGCGAGTAATAATCCACTAGAGATAAACGCAGCAACTTTGAGGTATTTTAAAGGTTGTTGATAGTTGAACATAAAAATAATTTGTAATACAAAAGGTGAGCAAACTTTATCGATAAACCATGAGGTTTTCATTGGCTAAAGAGCGGTTTTACATTTTGTTGACAGAGCTTTGAGCTACCGATCCCAAAAACACATCTCAATACAATTTTTCTAGTTATGGAGCTAGAGCTAGAGTCAATGAGGTTGGTTTTCGTATACGGCTTAGTAATGATTCTCTGAACGATCATGCAAATCCTTTTGCATGTTCGATGGGGAAGCGTAATTTAGAAATCGTAGTTGAGGTTCATTGAGCTGTAGATTTCGGCGTTACTTTGGTCTGATGCGACAGTGGTGTTGTAGATGTATTCGGTATCAAAAGTCAGAGCTAAATTGCCCATCAATATGTTCTTTAGATAGCCTTTGAGGTTGTAATTGGTGTTCTCTTCACCGTAAGCCATGTTAGCCGTTGCCCCCATAGAAAACGTTTCTGTGATCGTCAGAGAGCCATCAACACTGGCATTCACGATCAGTTCATAGTTCTCTTTGTTCGGGAACTCTTCATCGGAGGATTGCCGTTGACTGATTCGGTAACCCGGACCAGCAGAGCCTTGAAGTTTGATTCTTTCAGTATCATAAAAGTGGCGACCCAATCCTGTAGCCGTTATAAATTGCTTACGATAAGTACCAAAGTGGTCGTGTTCAAAACGTGTTGTCGCGACCAAATAGGTGACTTCGTTCAAGTCATAGCTGATGCCATAGTTGGTGGTATAGCGATTGGTGCCGTCTTCATCGTTTTCAGCATCGGTATAGTAGGTATCAAACTGAACTCGTTGGCCCCAGTTCTCTTTTTTGTATCCAACAGAGATTCCAGAGTTGATCGACAAAGATGAGCTGGTGTTTTGTGAGTAGATAAACCCGAGTTTGGTCAGGGTTGTAAAAGGGGATGCTTGAGCTTCTTCTTGTAAGTCAGAACCTTCGCTTAATACGATGTCGCCCTCGAGTTCTACTTCTTCAACTTCTTCGGCAAATACGGGCATAGAGATAGCGATTAGAACTAAAGGTAGCTTTATTAAGGATCGTGTGTATGAAACTGTGTTGGTTAATGGGCGCGTTGTTTGTGAGATAGCGTGTGTCGACATAATGGTTTGGTATATAAGGTGATTGAACACGATGAACGCAAGGTTAGTCGTGAAGAGTCGTCAATGATTGAATCGAAAATGCGAGTGAGTTACGACGCAATAGGCAAAGGCGAAAAGATCGTTTTTATCGCTGAGAACCCATTACCTCGATGAGGATTAAAATCTTCAATGTGGACAAAGAATTCAAGTGTCTCAGAGGGTTTATCGTCTTCGATTAATAAGAACTCGAGTAGTCCTTGTTCTACATGGCATGAAACGATGGTTTCGCTCGATTGATCTGCTGAAATCTGTTCAACGTTGACCAAGACGCTCGTCTCGGGTAAGACATTGAAAGCATCTTGCGCACATTTAAGAATACAGCTGCACACGTACTCACGATATAAGGTATTGCTTTCATAAAGAGACATCGTTTCAAGCTTTACTTCGCCTTGGCACAATACCTTTTTTTCTTTAGGGATCACGTTGTGCTTATTAACCTGAATGTTGATTTCTAACAGGTGACCATTCTTATAGGTATTGAAGTTATGGTTAATCAGTTTGGTGTCGACCACCGCTACGTTCATCAGGTTTTGCTGAGCTTTAGAAAGGGCAGACAACTTTGCTTGGCTATCGTTATTCAAAACGCCTTTCGATAACTGATTGCTTTTTACCCAGTAGCTGTAGTTCTGAACCCAATGTACAAATTCCGTTTTATATTGCTCTATGTCTTTTTCTGCTGCTCGCTCGACATTGCTTGTGAGGGTGTGAAACTTAGACTTGTTACCCAACAGAATATCTAGCCAGTATGGTTTGTATTCATCAAGCGCTTCTATGGCTTTGACTTTATGATCGAATCGAACTGTTGGCATTACTGGTGCAGGTTCTATCGCAATCGACTCCCAATTCATTTTTGGGGTCGGAATGGTATGCACGGATTGGATTAAGTGCAGGTGCTGGTTGAACAAGGTCACTTCACTTACAGCGTCCTCAAGTTGTTTGGTATTCATCTACATTCCTGTCGACTGTTGTTCTTGTCATTTGGCGCTTAGTTTATGTTCAAAGTGCGCGAACAGTATTTAAATGAACGTGAATGATCTTTCGTGAGGTTGCTTGATATTGGTTTAGGAATATTTTGGGGAGAAAGTTAGGTTTATGATTGAGATAACAGCACAGAAACACAGAGAACAAGGCGCTCTCTGTGTTGGTCATCTACTGTTATAGAAACTTGCTGATGAGTATTATCTCTGGCGTCTTGCGACCAAAGTAAATCTGTAATCGTTAGATGTGAAGTAGTTACGGCTGTACTCGAACACCGTGTTATTGGCGAGGTAACCTCGAGTACGTTTTTCAATGATAGGCTGAGTTGGGTCAATCCCTAACTGTTTAGCAACGTCTTCAGGCGGAAGAATCGGCACCAGTTCTTGCTCACTTCTATCAATCACCATGCCTTTGGTGTTCTCAATAAAGTCGTACTTTGATGTCTGCATCACTTGATAGGTGAGATCTGGGAATAGGGCAACAGGTAACCAAGTTTCTTCAACCGTGATTGGATTGTTGTCTATGAAGCGAACACGCTTTACGTAGAAAACTAATTCGCCTTCTTTAATATCTAGATGTTCAGACATCGCCAAAGAACAGGGCTTCATTTCAAAGGCTAGAACATCACTGTGTGTAACCACATCCAAATGCGCCCACTTTTCTTGAAAGCTCGACTGTTTGTAAATGTCGTAATTGATTTTGTTCTCTTTGACATAAGTGCCGCTGCCTTGAACGCTTTCGAGTTCATCATTTTCGATCAGGAGCTTGAGCGCTTGTCTAACCGTTACACGGCTTACAGAAAAAACTTCACGCAGTTGCGCTTCTGTTGGGAGTGCTTCTCCAACCTTATACTCACCAGAACTGATCTTTTCTCTTATTGCATCTGCGATTTGGCGATACATCGGGAGTCTTGCCATTTTTGCCTCGTTTGTGCGCTAGAACAACTAGACTTTGATTAACAACCTGTACCTTAAATACGTAAATTTGCTCTATATAAGCCTTGTTTTAAAGGTTAGTGTGAGCGTCGTATCGGCGTTTTGTAGTACATATAATACAAATTAAACGATACATAACAAGCTTTCTTAAAGGATTTACCAATACGATTTAAATACAAATTAAATACAAATATGTATTGGTGAGATCGTGATCACGGATTAAATGTCTTGAAGTTGTATTATTCTTCTCGTCGACAGGGACGACTGTCGTACTAATCCGTGACTATGGGACAAAGGTTATGAAACTTACTACTCTAACGAATAAGTCGCTCGTGAATCTGCAAACTACGTTTAGCAGTCGAGAAGAGGCGATTTACGCACTTGCTGACCAACTGGATCAGCAAGGCAAACTGCATAACAAGCAAGAGTATCTTGATGCAGTATTTGCTCGTGAAGAGCAAGGCCCGACAGCGCTTGGTGAAGGCCTAGCTGTACCGCACGGCAAGACTGACGCGGTTAAAGAAGCTGGCTTCGCTGTCGCAACGCTTAAAGAAGACATGAAATGGAAAGGCTTGGACGAAGACGAAGATGTAAATCTTATCTTCCTAATTGCGATTCCAAATGCAGAAGCGGGTTCTACCCACATGCATCTGCTGACTGCACTGACAACTACATTGGTCGACGACGATGTTCGCGAAGCGGTATTAAAAGCGACAACGGCTGAAGAAATCTTTGCGCTTCTTGATGGCGACAATCAACAAGAAGAAAAACAAGACAACTTAGATACAAATGCACCGACAATTGTATGTGTTACTGCTTGCCCTGCAGGTATTGCTCATACCTATATGGCGGCAGAGTACCTAGAAAAAGCCGGCAAAAAGCTTGGCTACAAGGTTCATGTTGAAAAGCAGGGCGCAAACGGTATTGAAGATCGCTTAACTGCGGAACAACTTAATAATGCTGTGGCGTGTGTGTTTGCTGCTGAAGTAGCGATTAAAGGATCTGAGCGTTTTAATGGCATTCCTCGTGTTGAAACCCCAGTTGCAGAACCGATTAAGCACGGTGAACGCATTCTTAATGAAGCGATTGAAGAGTCGAAAAAAGGTAACGGTGCAGAACGTAAAATGGCTACCGATGACAAACCGAAAAAACTGCCGTTGAAAACTGAGCTTAAACAAGCACTGCTTTCTGGTATTTCTTACGCGGTTCCTCTTATCGTTGCTGGTGGTACTGTTCTTGCGGTTGCTGTTCTTATCGCGCAAATTTTTGACCTGCAAGAGCTCTACGCAACAAAAGATTCTTGGCTATGGATGTATCGCAAACTAGGTGGCGGCCTACTGGGTACATTGATGGTGCCAGTACTGGCGGCTTACACAGCTTACTCATTAGCAGACAAACCCGCACTTGGTCCTGGTTTTGCCGCGGGTATTGCAGCAAACATCATTGGCTCAGGCTTCCTAGGCGGTGTTGTTGGTGGTTTGATTGCTGGTTATGTGATGCGTTGGGTAAAAGAGCATGTTCGCTTAGGTCCTGCGTTTAACGGATTCCTTACTTTCTACCTTTACCCTGTGATTGGTACTTTGGTAGCGGGTAGCTTGATGCTGTTTGTTATCGGTAAACCTGTAGCGTTCCTAAACCAAGGTCTAACGGACTGGTTGAACGGTATGTCAGGCACCAATGCGCTGTTATTGGGTGCGATTCTTGGTCTGTTTGTATCATTCGACTTAGGTGGCCCTGTAAACAAAGCTGCTTACGCATTCTGCTTAGGTGCAATGGCGAACGGTGTTTATGGCCCATACGCAATATTTGGTTCAGTAAAAATGGTATCGGCGTTCACTGTAACGGCTTCAACCATGATTGCTCCACGCCTATTCAAAGACTTTGAGATTGAAACCGGAAAATCGACATGGCTACTTGGCCTTGCGGGTATTACCGAAGGTGCAATCCCAATGGCGATTGAAGATCCAATCCGTGTAATCGGCTCATTCTTACTAGGCTCTGTGGTTACAGGTGCAATGGTTGGCGCGGCAGGTATTGGTTTATCGACTCCGGGTGCAGGTATCTTCTCTATCTTCTTGTTACACGATTCTGGTTTGGGCGCATTCTCTGCTGCTGCAATCTGGTTCGGTGCTGCGATTGTCGGCACAGTAATTTCAACGATTACTCTTCTGATGTGGCGTGGTCACGCTGTAAAAAAGGGTAAGTTTGAAGCAAGTACTGCAACACAGAACTAACTGAATTTTGGGTTAGCTCCTAACTCACTGCGAAATCAATATATAAAAATAACAAACAACTGGCTGTCCTAAATACCTGTGCTCCTAGCGGTTTTATTCACACAGATTCTGGGCGTGGTTTTCTGCACCCTAAATTTAGTGGCAGCCAATCTTAACCCCTTGAAAAAATTTAATTTAGTCGTATTTGAGCTCGAATTTAAGATTTACTCGAAGCGACACATTTAGGTAAATGATTATGACTACATCACGCGTACATATTACTCCTCACATGCACTGGGATCGTGAATGGTATTTCACAACAGAAGAGTCTCGTATTCTTCTTGTGAACAACATGGAAGAAATCATGAACCGTCTGGAGAGCGATCCAGAATACAAATATTACGTTCTAGATGGTCAAACCGCCGTTCTAGAAGATTACTTTGCAATCAAACCAGAAAACACAGAGCGCGTAAAAGCATTGGTTGAAGCGGGCAAGTTAATTATTGGCCCTTGGTATTCTCAAACCGACACAATGCAAGTTTCTGGTGAGTCAATTGTACGTAACATGATGTATGGTATTCGTGACTGCATGAAGTTTGGCGATGCAATGAAGATTGGTTACCTACCAGATTCATTCAGCATGAGCTCACAGCTGCCAATGATCTACAACGGCTTCGACATCACGCGTGCAATGTTCTGGCGTGGTTGTTCAGAGCGTCATGGCACAAACAAAACAGAATTCTTATGGCAGTCTAATGACGGCAGTGAAGTGGTGGCACAAGTGCTTCCGCTAGGTTACGCGATTGGTAAATACCTTCCACAAGACGAAGAAGGCTTGCGTGCTCGTTTAGATAAGTACTTCCCAGTGCTAGAAAAGCCATCGGTGACTAAAGATATCTTGCTACCGAACGGCCACGATCAAATGCCGATTCAAAAAGATATCTTTGAAGTAATGGACAAGCTTCGCGAAATCTACCCAGATCGCGAGTTCTCAATGAGTCGCTTTGAAGAAGTATTCGAGAAAGTAGAAGCAGCGCGCGACCAACTCGACACAATCAAAGGCGAATTCAACGACGGTAAATACATGCGTGTTCACCGCACGATTTCGTCAACACGTATGGACATCAAACTGATCCATGCGGAAATCGAAAACAAGATTGTAAACATCCTAGAACCTCTAGCGTCTATCGCTTGGACATTAGGTTTCGAATATCACCACGGTTTGATTGAGAAAATGTGGAAAGAGAGCATGAAGAACCATGCTCATGACTCTATTGGTTGCTGTTGTTCAGACAAGGTACACGCTGAAATCCTAAACCGTTACATCCTTGCGGACGACATGGCGACAAACCTAATCCACTTCTACAAACGTAAAATCGTTGACCATATGCCGGATCGCGAAGGTTGCGACAAACTGGCGATGTTTAACCTTTCTCCGTATGAGCGTGAAGAAGTGGTGAACACAACCATCACTATCCGTGCTCAAGAATTTTCTATCTTTGATGAAAACGAAAACCCAGTTGAATACTTCATCCAAGACAAGCGCCAAATCGACCCAGGTAAAGTAGACCGTCAAATCGTTCACTACGGCAACTACGACCCTTTCATGGAGTTTGATATTCAAATCAAACGCACTGTGCCAGCGATGGGTTTCACCACGTTACACATCCAAGGTAATGAGAAGGGCGCAGTTAAAGTCGCAGAGCAGAAAGACTACTTGCTAGAGAACGAATACTACCGAATTAATGTAAACGACAACGGTACTCTGACTATTTTCGATAAAGAGACAGAGCAAGTATTCGACCAAGCACTTCGTTTAGAAGATGGTTCTGATGACGGCGATGAGTACGATTACTCTCCATCTCGTCAAGAGTGGCTGTTGTACTCTGATGAATTCCCGGTAGAAACATCAATTGACCACCAAGGTTTCCAATCGGTAGCAAACATCGCTTTCCGCATGAACGTGCCAGCAAACCTTACAGAGCGTGAAGAACGCACGGGTCAAAATGGATTCGTTGAAGCGCAATGCCAAGTGGTATTGAAGCAAGGTTCTCGCCGCATCGAAGTCCGTATGGAATTGGACAACCAAGCCGACGACCACCGTGTACGTGTATTAGTACCTACGCCATTTATTTCTGAAACTGTAGTAGCAGATAACCAGTTCGGTTGTATTACTCGACCAACCAATGACCCTGCAATGGCGGTTTGGGAAGAAGAGAAGTGGAAAGAAGCACCGGTTCCTGTGTATCAGTTAATGAACTTTGCTGCGCTAGAAAACGGCAAAGCGGGTATGGCTATTATGTCGAATGGTCTGCGTGAATTTGAAGTGATTGCATCTAAAGGTGACGAAAATAGAGATACCTTCGCACTGACACTATTCCGTGGTATTGGCGTGTTGGGTAAAGAAGAGCTATTGCTTCGTCCGGGGCGTCCTTCTGGTATCAAGATCCCGACCCCAGATTCACAAGTGCGCGGCAAGTTAGTGTGTGAATTCACACTGTGTGGCTTCTCGGGTAACCACATTGACGCGAACATCATGGCGCAAGCACGTGACAATGTCACTCAAATCGAATGCTACAACAAGATCCCTTACAACGCGATGAAGCTGAATGTGGGCGAACAAAACCTACCAATGAGCTTCAGCTTGCTATCGAAGCAACAAGCGGGTGCGGTATTAAGTGTGCTTAAGAAAGCTGAAGACGAAGATGCGTTGATCATGCGTGTCTACAACCCAGCAGAAAGTGGTTCAGTATCGGACTCAATCTCTTTCACTCAAGCGGTTTCAAGCTGGAAAGATACAAGTATGGACGAGCGCGTTCGTGAAGGTGATGTAGCAATTGAAACCTTTGGTGACTTGTCTTTTGGCGAATTATCTTTTGGTGAATTGGCATCTTGCCAAGCGAAAACATTCCAAATCAAATTCTAATTTCAATGACCCGCTCACCTTAGTGGGCGGGAATGGTGAACGACAATGAAAATTGTAATTGCCCCCGATTCATTTAAAGAATCACTCGACGCCCATCAAGTAGCGTCTTGTATTGAGCGCGGATTTGCTGACGTTTTCCCTCACGCAGAGTTTGTGAAAATGCCACTCGCCGATGGTGGAGAAGGCACCGTAGATGTGTTGTTAGCGGCGCTCAATGGCAAGAAGCAGCAGTTGCTAACGACGGATCCAATCGGACGGGATTGCTCGGCTTACTGGGCATCTTTAGAACAGACAGTTGATGGCGACAACGTAAAAACTGCTTTGGTGGAATTTGCTCAAGCATCGGGTTTAGACCGATTAACAGTAGAAGAAAGAGCACCGCTAATCGCATCTTCGTTTGGTACCGGGTTATTGATCAAAGATGCATTAGATCAAGGTGTTGAACAAATCATCATTGGTCTGGGCGGCAGCGCAACTAATGACGCGGGTGCTGGCATCTTACAAGCGTTGGGAGGCAAGTTATTCGACAAAAAAGGCAACGAGCTATCTGGTGGCGGCGCCGAGTTAAGCCAGTTAGCAAGCATCGATCTTGATGGACTGCACCCTAGATGCAAAGAAGTGACGTTCGTGGTCGCATGTGATGTGAATAATCCACTGTGTGGCGAAAGCGGAGCAAGTGCCGTGTTTGGTCCACAAAAAGGGGCTTCACAAGCTCAAGTTGAACAACTTGATACTGCGATCGATCACTTTGCCGATATCGCTCAAACACATACAGGTACTAATCACCGCGACACCGCTGGTTTTGGTGCGGCTGGCGGTACACCTTTGGGGTTAAGTCTGGCATTCAATATCCAAATTAAAGCGGGTATTGAGATGGTACTAGATGCTTTGGATGCAGATAAGGTTCTTGAAGGTGCTTCACTGGTCTTGACCGGAGAGGGACAGATGGACAACCAAACCCTGCAAGGTAAAACACCTTTTGGTATAGCTCAGCGCGCTCAAAAACTGAATATTCCAACCATTGGTATTGCAGGCTCTTTGGGTAAAGAGGTTGAAAAGCTTTACGGCTCAATGTCTAGCTTGTTTGGAACCGTACGTTCTCCTCAGTCTTTGTCTCAAGTGCTTGGTGAATCGGAACAAAACCTGATTCGTACCTCTCGAAACGTCGCAGCGACTCTGCAATTAGGCCAACAAATTTTATCTACTCCAACGCCCATGCAAAGTAAAGGCGATCAGTTAGCAATAAAAGACAACAGTGAGAATTACTATGCAAACTAATCTATTCAAGCTTGATAACGTTATTCAAAACTATGTTTGGGGCAGCCAAGTGGCGATGAATGATCTGTTTGGTATCGAAAATCCAAACAACGAGCCACAAGCTGAAATTTGGATGGGTGCTCACCCAAATGGTTGCTCAAAAATTGCTGAGAATGGCGAATTGCTTTCTGATTTGATCAAGAAAGATCCTATCTCAGTATTGGGTGATTACACCGTTCAGCGCTTTGGTAATCTTCCTTACTTGTTCAAAGTTTTGGCAGCTGATAAAGCACTGTCGGTACAGGTTCACCCTCGTAGAGATAAAGCACAGATTGGCTTCTCAAAAGAGAATGACTTAGGTATTGAATTAGGTGCTTCGAACCGAAACTACCGCGACGACAACCATAAGCCAGAGTTGGTTTACGCGCTGACTTTCTACAAAGCGATGAACGGATTCAGACCTGTTGCAGAAATTATTTCTTTATTTGAACAGGCGAACATTGTAACGCTTAACGAAGATCTAGACGCGCTTAAAGCTCTCCCAACATCCCAAGGTTTGAAACAGTTCTTTACTGTGGTGATGAGCCTTTCTGGAGAAAAGAAAACAACCGCGTTAAACGAGCTAAAAATCGCAATGGAACAACGTCCACGCACAGCAAAAGCACGTGAAGCCTTTGATCTGATTAAGAGCTTCGTTGACGAATATTCAGATGACATCGGCTTGTTCTCACCATTGATTCTTAACGTGATCGAGTTAGAGCCGGGTGAGGCGATGTTCTTGCATGCTGAGACGCCACACGCGTATGTACAAGGCACTGGCTTAGAGATCATGGCGAACTCAGATAACGTACTTCGCGCGGGTTTAACACCTAAGCACATGGATGTGGTTGAGCTGATTGATAACACCAAATTTGAGTCTATCAATCATGAAGACTTACGTTTGGCGCCGACTAAAATGGACGGTAAGTTAGGTTACGCAATCCCAGTCGACGATTTTGGTTTTGAAGTACTTGAGTGTGTTGAAGGAGAAAGCCGTTCGCAGTTTGTTCGAAGTGCAGAAATCTTATTCTGCATGACAGGTGAAGTATCAATTATGTGCGGAGAGAAAGCCGTGAAATTGAAAGCCGGTGAGTCTGCGTTCGTTTGCCACAGCGCAACCAGTTACCAATATCAAGGGAGCGGCACATTGGCTCGTGCGTTTAATTAGTTCCCCCGACGTTAGCGCATTAATGTAACGCTTTATTGGTAAATCTCAGAGTTTATGTTCTCTGATTTGCCCATAGGTTCTCTGACCTATGGGCTTTTTTGTTGCTAGTTAAAATCGAGTAATGATTTTAGCTTAGGGGGGGGGACGCAGCTACTTTGAAAAGCCTACTTTTACCCAGATCATACGGTGGTCAGATGAAACATCTTTACCGTTACCATAATCACCAATTCGTGAGTCATTGAATAACTGACGTCCTTCTTCATATGAAGCTGACCAATAAACACCAGATTCAATAATACTTAATGTGGCTGATGGAAGAGCGTAATCAACCGCAAGTCCAAATGTTGAAGTGATACGGTTTGGTTGTGGGTGAGATGACGATTTATCCACGGCATGTTCAGCTGCACCATAACTGGTCGGGTATAAATGACCATTGGTGACTTCTTGATTAACCAGTGCATCGTTGTGCAAGTCTTGCATTACAGAACTAATACCGTCTCCATCTACTGGGTCTAGGTTTTGATCACCCATCATGACAAAGTGCTTGCCTTGTTCTAGGCCTCCCGTTTTTCCAGAATCATCATAGATGAACGATTTATTTTGAATGTATTGGTGCCAGAAGTCGACTTCTGCTGCGTTTTGCTCAATGTTCTTACCCACATCAAAAGCCGGAGGAGTAGGGTGAGACATCAGCAAGTGAACGGTTTCTGTCCCGTTTTTAGTTGGAATTAGGATCGGTGCATCAACGTGGTTTTTTGATGATAGACGAACTTCTTCCCACTCAGCAGTTGTGTACCACTCTTCGCCACAACCCATACCGACAGGGAACTTACTAGGATCATCACACACTGTGATTGTTGGGATGGTTGAACCTTCAAGATCTTTCCATTTAAATTCTTGAAATGTACGAGTGTTTGCCGTGTCGATTTCGTATTTAGACATCAAAGCAAACGCGTATTGACCATGGTAGAAACCGAAACCCCAGGCATCTCCGGGTAGTGTCCCAGGAGTACCATCATTGTCTAAATCAAAGCCAAATTCGTTCAATAAGCCGGTGTTGGTTGAGTAGCTTTCAAAGTATGGGTATGAGATTGGCTCTAGGTTAGCATCGCCGCCTGCACCTTCAATACTTTGAGCGACAGAAAGGTAGTTTTTCTGGAAGCCTTCTAGCGCCGATTTGTCGGTGCCAGTACCGTCATTGTTAAACTCAGCCATCATAAGTACGTCAGGACGATTCTTTTGAATCACGGCTGCTACATTACGGATCTGAATCACTTTGGCCGCTGTCTCTTTGTCTGCAGCACCAATCGTGTTATCCAAATAATCGGATACTAGCGTTGCCTGAACACTTGGTTCGATTTGCATTTCTGTTACAAGAGCTTCAAAGGTTGTTCGGTCAAAAGACAGGTTGTAAGTTGCGATTTTGACTTCTTCAGGTTGAACATAATCAGTGTCGCTGCTGCAACCAATTAAAAGAGCTGAAGAAATGGCGAAAGCGATAGATGTTTTTAACAATTTCATAAAATGGATCCGCTAATTGCATGAAAGAATTGTGGGATGCAAATGTTATGGAATGAATATCGTTCTGTAAGTGATAGTCGTCACATTGAAAGTTGATGATCGACATGGTGTTACATTGAAAGTGTGATATTTGGAACTAACCTTTGTTATTTTAATAAAGACAAAAATTCCATATATTTAATTAGAAGCGTAAATTAAAAAGCCCTCATAGTAATATGAGGGCTCTTGAGTTAGAACTAAACAACGTTGTTATTGGGGTGTTAAGCGCATTGTTTTACTAAGCATATTGATCCACTGTCATTGCCCAATTTCTCTTTTGTTGTTCAAAATTCATTTTGATCTGCTGGTATCGAACTTTTAGTACTGAATGCTCGTACTTTTTCACGACGTCTTCACGTTTGCTTTCAAGTAGCTGCTTTTTAACTTCATAGTACTCATTCATATTTGATACAAGTGCATCGAACTCTTCCTGAAGCTTGTCTGCTATTTGTTGCTTGTCGGCACGGTGCATGATCTTTTGCTGCGTGCGTTTCAATAGCATTGATGCTTCCGCTTTTTCAATACGAGCTTGAGGCGTTTTCTTAAGTTTACTTGCTAGACCCATCAATGAAGCGCTTTTAATCAACCATTTAGTGGGATCGTATTGCCACCAGTAAATGCCGTTACGGTAGTCGTTTTCAAAGATATGATGGAAGTTATGGTAGCCTTCGCCAAAAGTAAGAACCGCTAACACACCGTTATCACGTGCTGTATTTTTATCTGTGAAAGGTTGGCTACCCCAGATATGAGCAAGCGAGTTAATAAAGAAGGTTGTGTGATGGTTAAGCACTAAGCGTACCGCACCCACGATTAACAACATGCCAATCACATCGCCGTAAATCACACCTAATGCGATAGGGACTCCAAAGTTCATGAGAAGAGCAAGTAACACGTAGTGCTTATGTTGCCACATCACGATTTTATCTTTTTTAAGGTCACGACAGTTTTCGTAATCGGTGTACATCGCAGTGTTGTAGTTACGAATCATCCAACCGATGTGTGAGTACCAAAAACCGCGCTTGGCTGAATAAGGGTCTTTGTCGTTATTGTCGACATGTTTGTGGTGCACACGGTGATCAGAAGACCAATGCAGTGCGCTATTTTGGAGAGCAAATGCACCACCCAAGGCAAATAGAAACCTGAGGCTTGAATGCGCTTCAAACGCTTTATGTGACCAGAGGCGGTGGTAACCTGTAGTGATTGACAGATTGCAGAAAGTAAAACAGATCGCTAGCCATATCCAGTGCTCCATACCATAGCCAAAAAAGTAGCCATAAATGGGAGCTGCGACAACAGCAAGCAGCATACTAAAAGAGAATACAAAAATATTGAGCCAGATTAATGGCGGCTTTTTTGTTGATGATTTGTCGGCACTATTCATTAGCAAATTTCCATTGGGCTTACATCTGTACGCTAGAATATCAGCGTACACGTGTAAGTCAATATTGAAAGTGTAAACGTGTATTAGTATGTTTTGCTTAAATATTGTATAAAGGTAGTATGAAATGTAGTAGCAAGTCAGAAATGGAAGTACTAAGGGCTAATAAATGGAAATTAAGGTAGCTGAATATAAAGATTATGAGCGGATTGCCCAATTACATGCGGATAGCTGGAAGCTATATTACCGTGGGATTCTCGCTGATGATTACTTGGAAAATGATGTTTTGGAGGACAGATCTGTTATTTGGCAGACTCGTTTGATTAATCCTCCTTTTAACCAACATGTATTATTGCTTGAAGAGGGTGGTTTACTGGTTGGTTTTGTCTGTGCGTTTGGCAATCACAACTTTGAGCGTGGTACGTTCATTGATGCTTTACATGTGGATAATGCCTATCGTGGCCGTGGTGTAGGCAAGCGCTTGTTGTCTGAACTATCTAAGTGGTTGCAACAATATTATTCGGATTCGGGACTTTATCTAGAAGTGATGTCTGAAAATCACCAAGCTATTGCTTTTTATCAAGCGATTGGTGGAAAAGAAGAACTGGAACAGGTTTGGAATGCACCATGTGGAAGTCAAGTGACCGAGAAAGTAATCTCTTGGGAATCTCCCGTAGAACTTGAGCAGAAGACAGCGAGTGCTGTGTATTCTTAGTCGCTTCTCGTTGTGAAATTGTTCCTTACTAAATAATAAAGTTCAACCAAAGCTCCTTTAAAGCTTAAGAATAAAAATAAAAGCCCCGAGCATTAGATTGTTCGGGGCTTTTTTGATTAGGGTAGATGTTTCTAATGATTGTGCGTTTAGTCGCACCAAGTGATCTGGTTTCTACCGTTTTTCTTCGAAATGTATAGCGCTTGATCGGCGTCGTTGATGAGTTGCTCAACAGACCCAAGAGCTTGAGGCGAATGTTTCACACCAATTGAGATGGTAACTTCCAATCTAAGGTCAGAGGGCGACTCTAAAAGAGAACCAACTAATGATCTGATTGAGGCTTCGGTTTCGCCTTGCACCATGATCAAGAACTCTTCACCGCCATACCTAAAACAGTTACTGCTGCTCGGTAGTCTTTGTTTAATCTCGTTAGCCAATTCTTTGATAACCATATCACCCATTTGATGTCCGTAAGTGTCGTTAATCGACTTGAAATGGTCTATATCGATCATGATTGATGTAATGGATAACTGACGGTTAATACTGGGTTCTATGACTTGATGAAGATATAGACGGTTATAACAACCTGTTAGCGCATCTCTATATGAAAGCGCTTCGTATTGGCTAGATTGTTTACGCAGTTGGATGGCTTGTTTTCGCAGTTGTTCCGATTGAATAAAGCGTTTATGTACTTCAAAATCTCGTCTTAAGCACGCCGCCGCTATAAGGATGTAGGCGGATATGTAAACAGAAATCGTTTCAATTTCATGGTTAGGTTCAGCCGCGTACAGATAAGGGGATAAACCAATAATGTAGCTTAAAAATATGAAGGTGAGCGCGGTTATACTGTAACTCGCTGACAACCTTGAGAAGGTTCCGACATAGATCATCACAATGATGATGCCACCTTGGTAATCAAAATCCCCAAGCTCAATAGCGAAACGACCAACATAAACTAGAAATAGAGCACTGATTATTAAGAAAGCCGCTTCTAATTGTTGTAACGAGCTGGGCTTGTATTTAATGCAGTAAGATGCAGTAAACCACATGGCAATAACGATTATGGCTCTTAGTAGAGCTGGGATGATACATTCAGCACCGAAGTGTATGAAATCGGTGATCATAAACGCAAAAAATATTGTGATTGGAATGTAGATGGATTTTACGTACGGCAAATAAATTTCATTATCGAAATAGGTTTTAAATCTCTGATTTTTGAACCCAGAATAAGCGCGCATTAAGAAGTTAGCCGAAATTGATACACAATAATTTGCGTAGTATGTCACAGTGTTTCAGATTGTAAACGGCAGTTTCTATTGATTCGTCAGTATGTTAGCTAGATCAAAAAACGTAGAGCGAAAACATTCACGTTCTACCGAAATAGAACGTGAATAGCTTAGAGGCAGGAGTAAAAGTGAAGAACAGCGATTAGCGTTTGTTTTTTAAGTAACGCTTACGACGTTCTTCTTTCTTCTTAATTTGTTGTTCTGCTTTTAGCGCAGCCGCAGCTTCAACTTCGATCAGCTCTTTTGTTATCATTTCTGGCAGCTCAAGCGTTACTTTACCTAAAGTGCCGCTACGAAGTTCGTGAAGTAAGATTTCAGAACATTTATGAATATCGATATGACCACCAGCTCGAAGTGCTCCACGCTTGCGACCAATCGCTTCCATTAATTCAATGTCAGACTCTGGTAGCTCTTCAATTTGGTAGCGTTCTTTAAGTAGGTTAGGGTACTGTTTCGCTAAGTATTCAACTGTATAAAAAGCAACTTCGTCGTATTCCATTGCTGTATCTTTAACTGCACCAGTTGCTGCTAGGCGAAAACCACTATGTGGGTTTTCCACTTTAGGCCAAAGGATTCCAGGAGTATCAGAAAGGATTACGCCATTTTGTAGGTTGATACGTTGTTGGCGACGAGTTACTGCCGGTTGGTTACCCGTTACCGCAATTGTACGCCCAGCTAAGCAGTTGATGATGGTCGACTTACCTACATTTGGGATACCCATAATCATAGTTCGGATGTTTTTGCCCATCTGTTCACGGTGAGGTGCTAGCTTACGCACTAGCTCCATTACGTGATTTACTTCTTCTTTTACGCTAGTGGTAATTGCAATCGCTTTAACGCCTTGTTCTTTCTCAAAGTGCTCAATCCAAAGTTGAGTGAGTTCCGGATCGGCAAGGTCGCGTTTGTTTAAGACTTTGACACAAGGCTTATCGCCGCGCAGTGAAGAGATCATTGGGTTTTCGCTACTGAACGGAATACGAGCGTCCAATACTTCGATGATCACATCAACCTGTGGGATAACTTCTTCGATTTCTTTGCGGGCTTTATGCATGTGACCCGGAAACCATTGAATAGACATAGAGATAAACCTTGATAAATATATTTGCTGCACATTGTAAGGGTTCGATAGGGCGTGTAAAGCCATATCTATATAGTGATGATAAAGATATGAACTTATCGCCACCTCACAATGATTTCAGTCGATGCTAGCTTCACTCGGGTTGATATGCATGGGTAAGTCTTCATTTTTCCAACAACTATTGATGACGCTTGAGAATTACGCCCATCTTCTCGCCGAATGCGAGGGTTAAATACATGAATATTTCATCGTCATCGACCGCCCATGACTCACCTGAAACTAAGCTGCCCGTCTGCGGTAACTCACGGTTTAAGTAAATTTCAAGCGCTTCCTTATTGGTGTAATTCAGTTCAGTTAATGAGAAGGTGACTTTTGAGTCGACTCGTCTTTGCACTTGTATGTTGCTGGTAACGCTGGTTTGAAAAGGCGTAGTAACATCGGATTTGGGTTCGAATGTGGTAATTAAGCGAGCACTTTCTGATTCAGGGCTATCGATGATCAGTTGTGTGTTGATAAGCAGAGAGCGTTCGCCATAATTAACGACCGAGTGTCCGCTCCAAAAGCCAGTAAATGGTTTCGTTGGTGTGTAGCTGAGTTGGAATAAGAGAAAACCAACGACCACACAAACGGTCCAGATTACGAGAACTTTATGATGTTTGGATTTTAATCGCATAAGGTAACTTGCTCTTGATAAGTGCAATGAACGGTTACTTCATCGTCTTTTAAATATATAGCCTCAACCTGGCGGTTTTCATCTATTACTATTGTAGGCGTTTGGGATAGGGTATCGATGTGCTGGTTTTCTGCTTCGATTATAGAAACTCGTTCTAGATATCGTATTGGTGGGGTAAGCAAAGAAGCTAACCGGTAGCCAATCGCAATCGCTAGTAAACAACCAATCACGACAAGGGCTCCAAAACGTTGTAAACGGATTTCGTCTTGCTGTACGATTTTATGCGACTCTAAAGGCTTGGATTCTTCTGCTTGAACTTCCAATGGTAAGTGGTTGGCAACGGGAGCTATGAATGCTGCTTCCACTGAGCAAGTCTCAGTGTTGTTTTTGACTAATTTCGGTTCGATAGCCAACAAATACCCTGTCTTGGGGATCGTACGAATCAATGAACGTTTATCATCACCCAGAGCAGTTCTTAATCGTTTGACCAATTGGTTGATCGTTACGTCTGTGGCATACGTGTTTTCGTAAAGTTCCTTAACTATGTTTTCTCTAGATAGTACATCAGGAACTCGTTTGATCAACGCATTCAACAAAGCCGATTCTTTTGCTCTTAATTGAGTCAGAACTTGGTTTTTGGATAAAACTCCTGAGGTTGATGAGTACAAGTATTCACCAATAAGGTACACAGGTGGCTCTAAAGTGAGTTTGGTCATAAATTAATAATAAGTGGGCAAATTGCGGAATAGAAACTTATTTAATTATGGCACTTTAGTCGTCATATCGTCATCAAATTTATAGGTTTTAGTACCAGTCAGTATTTCGCTAAGGCGATCGTGATACTAACTGATAAGTGAACCAACTTGTGAAACCGATCAGAAGGCGTAGTTTAAAGAAGCTGACACTAACCATTCTCGATGTGTAAAGAAGTCTATGTTTGAGTGGTTCTTTCGAGTTCCGGTAAACGTCGCGATGCTCCAATTTTCCCAACTTCCAAGATCTTTGTACTCATAAGCGATGAATAATCTATAACTATTGTCGGTTCTGCTTTGATCGAATATTGGATTATCTGCACGGTAATCGCTGTGAGCGTAGTTACCTGTGATAGCTACAGCATACGATGAAGATACAAAGAAGTACGATGCTTCAATACCATATCTGTTGTGTTGATTTGCTTTGCCATAAGCATCATGGAACGTGTAGCTTAAACCGTAATTGATGCCCGATTGACGGCTTAACATCGAAAGGTACTGAGCTTTAATGAAGTACGCCTGGCTATCTCGCTCTAGAAGCTGACTAGGGACATTGTCTTCCTCTACGTCTGCGTAGGCGTATGCCATATCTAGCGAAATATTCGTTTGTGAAAGGTTACTTAATTTCATGCGTACAGCACCGCCATCAACATCGGTTTTCGTGCGGCTTTCGTCGATTTCATATGGGTTAGTCCATACTTCGCCTGGAATTACGGTTGGCAAGTAGGCCACATCAACGGTTGTGCCCGAGTCTAATTGTTTTTGGTAACCAAACTCGAATGCCAGCGTACCGACCGATAAATCATCACGAGATGTACCCACATATAAACGGTGAGTTCGATCTGCACCGAAATCAAAATTCAAATTTCCCAGAGGAGTAAAAATGGCCTTGTCACCATAGTCGCCGCGGTTTGATTTTTTACCTAAATTTGGGTTGCCCTCGGTGTAGAGATTTGAATCTGAGTGTGTGTAGAGAGTAGCGAAGAGTATTTCGCCGCTGAGTTGATCCCACTCTACCGCATGTACAGTCGCTGTTACCGAGGCTGTAAGTATAGCTGTCAGGGCAATTAAAGACATTTTTGTCGCGTTCATAACAATCTCAATATTAGGCTTACCTTCAACTTTCCTTGTCGTATGGTTAGAAATCCGTTCTATTAAATCAATTCAAAAACATGCGATTCGACCTGAGGTGATTGGATTGCTGGTATCGACATCACATTAGAGAGTTCGACGTATTGGCTTGAACTCATGAATGAGAGGTGAATTATTCATGGAACCGGAAAATAAGGCTAATGACAAAAAATGACTTTATGGTTTTTAATTAAGTTATTGATATTTAATAATTATTATTAAATGTCACTTTTGTAGGGTCGGTGGGATTACACATATTTAGAGAGGATTTAGTTGTTTTTAGATGTTTGGTTTCAAAAAATCGTTACAATCGACTCTAGAATTAATTCTTAGTAGGGAGGTGAGGTAAAGATGAATTCATGTCTGTTGTGACGCTTAAGTAACAGCAACATCTTTAAATTTTGTCCAACTTTGACTTAGTCGAACCTTCATTACGTCAACGTATGAATTTGTGAGTTAGCGGTTTTTATTCCTTTCTAGCAAACTTTCTGAGGAATGCTTGTTTAAGGTAAAATAGTGAAGCGTCTGATGAATTGGAAGATTAAGGCTTCAATTGATTTTTATATCTATAGTCATGCCTTGAATTTTACATCTGGTTGTATAATAGATTCTAAACTATTGATAAAATTTGCTTTTTTTATTGCTTCTTTTCGATTAGTAACATTGATTTTCTTATATATGTTGTATACATGTGTTTTTACCGTGCTTTCTGAAATAAACAGGTCGCTTGATATTTCTAAATTTGAATCACCTCTAATGACTCGTTTAAATATTTGAATTTCTCTTTTTGTTAGGCTGGACAGTATTACCTCCGACTTGACAGTATACGAGCGTGCATTGGACAAAATATGTGACATCAGCTTTCTCGGTAACCATAAATCATCGTCACATACTGTTTTCAAACAACGTGTAAGGTGATCGATAGGCGCATCTTGATAGATTACCCCTTTTAAATTAAATAAATTGAATAATTGCATTACGGTAATGCTTTGTCCTGTGATATCTTCAGGAACGTCATAGACCACCCACTTACTGGACTCTAGGTTTGATAGAGTGACGTTGATATCTTTTATATCGGTCAACAATAAATAGCTAATGATAACGACATCAAATTCTTTATGATTAAGTGAACGTTCAATATCTAAAATACATTCCCTATTAAAGGAGAAATCACTGTATTTTTCTATTTCTCGTTGGATAAACTGGTTGTTAATACCGTTGTCACCAATTAGGAGTATGTGTTTTAAATTATTCTTATGGTCATACATAACTTACTCCGCAACTAACAATTGATTTTTAATTTTATGATGTTGGATTTTATATAATTGGGTGCAATGTCTCATTTTTTATATAATTACATATTTACGGTTGTTGTGAAAGGCGAGGTTCAATAGAAATTTGTAATGTGTCGTCATATTGCCCTCCTGGTTTATTCTCTGTTTCTCCAATGACAAAACTCAAAGGAATAGGCTGACCAATTGTCGAAGCAAGACGTTGGATTCGTGCATCCAACTGATCAAGGTTTACTCTGTCATTATCTAGGGAGAGTTGATATGGGATGTCCCATTTAGTGTCATTTGATTCATGGCGTAACTTTCCTTGATAAGCTGATTCCAAAACAATGGTATAGCCTGTATTACTTTGAACCCACAAGTTAGGTGCAGAACGAATCACTTTATTTGAATATAATGTACCGAGATCAAGGTCATAGTGTTGTTGGGTTAGCCCATAAAAGTGAATTTTTGCAGCGGGTGGGACGTTAACTGAAACAGGCAGTGAGCTTGGGCTGATTTCTATTTGTTTGTTGTCTGAAGTATAAGAAGGCGAGACCTCTAAAAGTCCTCGATAGGTTCCTGACTCTAACCATTGTTTGCTTGGAAAGCGCATTTGTATCGTTGCGGATTGTTGACTGTCGGTTAATGACAGATGCCACTGATTAGCCACAGGCATGCCAACGAACCCACTCCATTCAAAGTTGAGCCTGTCTTGGTTTGACCCTTTTAACGACCGACTTGTATCGCTAAGTTGTAAAATCAGGCTCAACTCACAGGGTTCGCCGATTATGTTTGCATCTATACGGTAAGTATTTATTGTCGCAAAATTCCCTGCGCTGAAAACGTCATACTGTGATTGTGAGGAGACGGGTTGAATAGCCAATGCACTAGCTTCACACGCAAATGCAGAAGAAACATGGCTTATGGCGATGAGGCTTAATGCTCCACAAAGAAGTTGTTTATTCCACATACACATCTCCTAGTCTTATCAAGTTGTCACTGCGTTCACTGAGGGTGATGATGACTGATTCCTGTCCTTTGGTGTCGAGTACCAATTGATATTTACCTGGCTTTAATCCAGAGATTGCAAAAATTCCGTTACGATTAGTAAAGAAATCAATCGGTAATTGTTTTGCTTCACCAAGGTAATGTGCTACGCCTGCGACAAGTGAAATAGGGTTGTTACTTTGACGATCGAATAGCTTGCCAATAACGGTTAAGACAGCATCGGAGCCTATCTGTAGTTGGTAGCCCTGTTTATAACCAGGCTTAACCCAGAACGCACCATCACCTAAGTCATACCCAGGCGGTAAGTTATCGACTTCGTAACCGATCACTTGGCCATTATAAGCAACAAGATCAGGGACCATAGCATTGCCATCTCCTCTAAGATAGACACGTGCGTACTCAGCATCTTTTGTCGGGTCGATAGCCAGATCATTCTCTTTAAGGCTTTTATGTTTGCTAACAATCGCAAATGCTTCACGAACTGGTCTGCCGATCGTCACAGATGAACCTGCAAAAGCAAGTGCGCTGCTGATCGTCACGTCTGTACTATGGTTTCGTGTTTCACCACTAATATCTTCAAGCCGTGAAGCGTGAGTCGCATTCAATTCATAACGGTTGGCCGTATAGTTAATACCGGCATCCATATCTGCATCTGTTTCTTCGTTAGTTACAATACTTGCAAAGCCTGATATACCGCCGGTGTTACCAATATTATTTTGATAACTGTAATCTAATGCTGCTTCGTTGAGCTCTGTTGTGTAACGACCGACTACGCGAGTTTGTCGGCTAAGAGGCCAACTTATTGTGACTGTGGTACTAATGTCATCGTCTTCGGTTGCGTTATGTTGATAGCTCAAGCGTGCACTCCATGTAGCGGGAGTATCAAATAGCCCTGCTGATAGGCTCGGACTGATCAACCAATAATCGTTCTCTTCATCGACTCCTGTTCGGTAGTTGAGGGTCATAGCCGCGCGTAAAGACTGGCCTAGATAAATGGAGCCGAATGCTGAGGCAAAATGGGTGGTTAAGTTTATATCGACATTGGAAGCATCAAATCCTGTCACACCCGTAAAGTTATTGGTTAGATATTCGTAACTTACACTTAGTTGTGGGGTCAGCGTATTTGCACTGGAAAACTCTGCATCGAAAGCAAATTTATAAGCATCGCCAGTTCCAAATGTAGGGTGTTCGCTACGTGAAGCATTGAATTCAGTGACACCCCATGTAGAAGCAACTAAAGCGGTGGCACCATATTGGTATAGATCTTCACGGGATTGGAAATTAGTGCCTAAAGTTAACCAAGGGTTAATACCCACATCGATATAACCATGCAAAATGCGTTCGTCGGTTAGATACTCGATTTGCCCATTCTGTAATTCAGATGGTGCTCCATACATAATGCTATATTCGAACTCGCCGCTATTGAGCAAGTCGTTACCTGTCGCAATCGAAAACTCGATGCGTTCTTCATTACCCGAACGATCGGTGATGACCAGCACAATATCATTACTACCTTGCGCAAGAGGGATATCACTAAGGTTATAGCTACCGGCCCCTAGGGTTAACCGTTGAACTGCGATCCCATCAATATAGACATCGACATTAGATGCTCTTTGTAGTGTGAATGATTGATTAGCTCTTGGACGCGCGTTTCTAGTTGGAATAAGGGTGAAATCTCGAGTTAAGCCAATACCAAGAATGTCGGTGCTATCTTGAAAAGATTGACCGCTGTTGTACATATCGCCTAGTACCAGTCGTGTACCTTGTTCGGCAAAATCAATGTTTAGGCGAGAGCCTTCTCTTATGTATCTCGATTCTTGCGATGAGCCGTTTTCTAAATAGGATTCATACTCAAAATTTAGAAAGCCAATGTTAAGAGCGGAGTCGAATTGGCTACGATAAAGATCCTGTCTTGAGGAGTTTTGATCGATATATTGACTCTCGTTCGCGGAGAGGGCCAAGTTAATGTACCCACTGAACATACTTGGCTCTGCATAATTATAAAAATCATTCGCGCCATTCATCGACAGTTGCTGTGTTAAGCTAAATTCAGGCGGTACCGTCACGATACATTCTAATGACGAAAAGTCGAAACTAAGACCTAACCCTACGAGTTCAAATTGATGTTGAGACAACATCTCGTTATCTGTCGTGTTACTCAGTTTATTGATACCTTCTTGAGTCACCACTGAAGAAAGGAGAGTGAGAGTGCTTTCTTTAGGCAGCAATATCTCATTGTTAGCGGTAATGATAATATCCGCTTCACCCAATATAGTGTCACTTATTCTTAGTAACGAGGTGAGTTGAATGTCTCGCCCTGTCGGATTCAATACCATTTTTTGACTCCAAACGTTAGGAATGAAGGCGGCAAAATAAAAAAGTATCAATACCAAGATATACAAAAAATGCCATGTCTTGTGATAGGTTCTAGTTTTCATACCCATGGTAAGTGCCCACTGGTAAGTGATTTAAAGAAGAAGGCAAAGTTATAGTTGAGCGCGGTGGGACAAATTGTTCACCTAAAGCTTCGTGTACTTTTTGGTTTTGAGATTCAAGCCCTGTAAAATTAAGTAACGATGTGTAGGTAAACCGCGTCCCTGTATTGGTCAATGTGAGTTGCCCTTTTTCACCTATGTGCAATTTCACGTCTGGCTCAAGCGAAGAAGAGTGAATATGCAATAGCGCATTGTAATGAACTTGTAAGTTGATACCCGTAGCTAAACCTGTCGGCATATCAAATTTGGCGTTGTTCTGGCTAATATTCGCGGTACTAAAGCGAATGAAGTAACTCTGAGACGTTTTGAGTAATCTATTGCCCAACCATTGTATACGGAATACTTGACGCTCCCCAGGTGCTAGCATTGCAGCCGGAGGAAACACAAACATTTCTTCATTCGACAGTTCCGATGTTTCAAATGTGCCATCGGATAAAAAATTCAAACGGCGAACGTTGGCTTCAAGAGGGAGAGTCTGTGTCGAATTATTAGTCACAACCAGCTGTGATGTTGCTCTATGATCAGTGTTGAGCTCAATGACGGTTGGAAATAGTGTTATGCCAAACGTCTGTGCACATAAAAAGCAATAAACGAGCCCTCCGAAAATACAACGTCTCATCACTACTGATCCTGTTCTATTTCAATCGATAGGGTCTTAAAGTCATAATTTTTAAGTGGCATCATTTCAAAAAAACGCGTGGAATACGGAAGCACTAAAGTTCCTGGAATGCGCTTGGCGATTTCTACGCCTTTCAAATACGTTGAGTGTGTACCGTCTGATACTTTCCATGTTGTATTCGTTAATCGACCATAACTATTACCACTGTTAAGCACTTCTAGAACCCATTTGTTGTTCTTGTCATTTTGCTCGATACTTTTTATCTCTAACTGAGAAGTCGTGTTTTGTGGTCGTACGTTGATCAGCGTATTAAACTGAAGCAAGAGACTTACTTGTCCTTGGTTGCTACTCGCTCTCTCTACCTTCACCTGTTTAACAGCGATACGATACGCTTTTGATTCTGTGATGGAAGGATCACCTAAATATCGCACCATAATTGATTGCGATCGTCCAGGCTCAATAATCGCGGTCACCGGAATTACTAATAGCTCGTCATCTGCAGGCGTCGTAGTTTCTTTCCCGTATTCGTTCATCGTCATAAATACTGGAGACAATTCCACTGTTAGTGGTTCGGTAGATGAATTATCCACTCTCATTGTCATTTGAGCCCTTTTACCAAGCGGTGTCATTTCCATAGACATCGGCTCTACCTTGAACGCATGGGCAGATAAACACGTAAATGACAATAAAAGAAGAACAATCCATTTCTGCATGATCCATTTATACATATCGAGGAGCTCCAAACTAAACTTATGTCGGTAAGGTTTAAGATTCAGATTAAGTCGGAGGCCAACTAGTGGCCTCCGACTTACTGACCTCTAATTTGAGGTAATATTTACGGTTAATGTATCTGAGTAGCCACCTGCCCATGGCGAGGTTTCTGTCGTAACAATATCAATGGTCGCGGCAACACCAGTAGCTAATGCACCAGAACCACCATAAGAGTTACTCACTGAAACATCATTTTGACCTGGGCCCCCAGGAGCATTAAGTGTGAAAGGAGCTAGGCCCGAAGGGCTAAATGTTGCATCGTAGGTAAGAGCGTAGTCTTCGCTATCGTCTGACTCTAGACCACCTTCAGCACTTGTTAGTGTCACAGTTGCACCATCGACGTCATTACACTTCATGTTCAGACCGCCAACAGAAATGTTTTGAATTTGAGACACGTTACCAAAGTCCATGAGTTGTGTTGAAAGGCCGGTAACTTCACATACAGGTGAAACAAAACCAACTAACTGGACGTCACCAGGAGCGGCTTGAACTTGAGCACCAAAAATAGCAGTGGCTGTTGCTGCGTAGATTGTTAGCTTTTTCATTAGAAATTCCTTTATCTTAAATGATTGGCTCAAATACTGCTGAGCATTTGTTATTCTGCAGATACATTGCAGAGGTCTTACTTTGTCACGCTATGAATCGAGGGATAAACTTCGATTTCAATCACGTCTTTATAATAACCTGCGAAGTGCAAGCTATTTTCAAGTGCAACCCTAAGGCTCCCTTGTTGAGAGAAAGGAATTACACCAGAACTGTCTATCATTACAGGTGATAAGAGTTGACTGCTGTGTCGACTTTCGTTAAGACGAAGCTCATCTATTTGTAATGACAAATTATAAGTTTCAATAATATCAACGCCTTGTTGTTGATATTTTAGGCCACCGTATTTGGAGTTAATCGTTATACCCAATGGGCGGTTACAATACACATTAAAAGGTAACGATTGAACATCGAGATGTTCGGTAAATTTCATAACGTTGCCAGAGAAAAAATTTATTTCGCATCGATCTTTGATCTTGCCGTTAATTCCTAACGTTAAAGTATTGGCGCTGACATTAAATGAAAGTGACAACCCCAAAATTAACGTGGAGAGAGTGAGGCTATGAAGAAACCAACATACTTTGTACATAAGCTCACCTCTCCCTAATCGAATGTAACGTGTTGCTTGGTTAACAAAACTATAAGAGCTACAAAAAATGGCGAAGTAGTAAAAAAAGTTGATTATTATTCAGAAGTATGAGATTTCGTATGATTTTGAGTTGGAAGAGTGATACAAAAATTTAGATAACAATTTCATATTCAATTAGATACATAGAATTTACCTAAGTACCAGTTTGATTGAGAATTTTTATTGAATTGATAAAATTTAAACTATGGTCTACGCGTTTGTTTAAAGTCTTAGATTATGGTGACTTTACCTAAATAACTCTATTAACGTGATGGTCCTAAAAAATAAATACAACGTCTAAAATGTTTGTAGATAAATCCAATGGAGCGAAGTGAAATAGCAATGAAGGATGATGAATTATTAGAAATTGAAAATTATTTTCTATTTAAATTAACACCTTAAAATACATCTTATAAATGCAATATGTTAACCACTAATTACCGTACGAATGACAATTAAATATAGCGAAGTTGTTCTGAGTGCATATTTTGGTTTTTTTCATCACCAGCCTAACTCTATTTAACGCACGGGATATCGCTTGAATTTGGGAGGAAAGGTCACCCTGCTATGTTTGGATGATTTATTGAAGATATTTATATAGGACAAAACGAGATTTAGTTTTGTTGGCGTTAATGTGGTGTTTTTTAAGACATTGAGGCTGGTGTAAAGGTGTTATTTTCCTTATATGAACGGTTGATGACTCTTTTTAAGACGAAAAAAGGCTCCCCTTTGAAGAGAAGCTTCATCATTAATAGTTTATCGATGACAAATTAACCTAAAGTTAAAGTACATTTTCCAATTTTTGTAAGAAAGTCACGATATCTTCTGCGCTAATATCTCTATGGGTGACAAAGCGAACAGGGTTGCCTGGCGACATTGTAATGCCTTGTTCACTCAGCTCACTTGCGATGCGGTTAATATCAACAGACTCATCTAATTTAGCAAACACGATGTTGGTTTGAATGAAGTCAGGATTGACAGAGAAGCCTTCTAGCTTGCTTAGACCAATCGCTAGATTTTTTGCGTTCTCGTGATCGACTTTTAGTTGAGCAACATTTTCTGTTAGTGCCATTTTGCCTGCAGCGGCAAGAATACCGGCTTGACGCATACCCCCACCAACCATCTTACGCAGACGACGTGCTTTAGCGATGTACTCTTTGTTGCCCAATAGCAGTGAGCCGATCGGAGCGCCTAAACCTTTTGATAAACAAATCGTCATCGAGTCGAAGTGCTGTGCGATTTCTTTCACGTGGACATTTAAAGCGGCTGCCGCGTTGTATACACGAGCGCCATCCAAGTGCATTTGTAAACCATATTGGTTTACGAACTCACGAGCGTTAGCTAAATATGACATTGGCAGCACTTTACCATTGATCGTATTTTCTAGGCTCAGAAGTTTAGTGCGCGCAAAATGACTGTCGTCTGGCTTAATCGCAGAAGCAAGCTTTTTAAAATCTAATGTGCCGTCCGGGTTGTTCTCTATTGGTTGAGGTTGAATAGAGCCTAATACTGCAGCGCCGCCAGCTTCGTATTTGTAGTTGTGAGCTTGTTGGCCACACAGATACTCGTCACCACGCTCACAGTGCGCCATTAAACCGAGAAGGTTGGCTTGAGTACCCGAAGAAGTGAACATTGCAGCTTCAAAGCCTGTTTCAGTTGCGGCCCATTGCTCTAGTTCATTTACGGTAGGGTCATCTCCGTAGACATCGTCACCTACATCTGCGTTTGCCATTGCATCACGCATAGCTTGTGAAGGTTTGGTTACGGTATCAGAACGAAAGTCCATGTTTCTCTCCTAGAGTTTTATAAATAGCCACATAGTTGTGCTTTGCTCAAACAAGCGATGGTTTTGGTATCGGTAATTTGATCGCAGCGAATTTTATCGTGCAGTTCTTTTAAGCTAAGTTCGATGACCTCTATTACTTCATCTTCATCACACTCAAAGCGAGTCGTATGATTGAGGTCTTTTGCGACGAATAGGTGTTGTATCTCATCACAGAACCCTGCAAGTGGGGTAACTTGCCCTAAGCTTTGGAATGATTTGGCACTGTAGCCTGTTTCTTCTTCGAGCTCTCGTTGTGCACATTCAAGTGGTGTCTCATTAACTTCCATCGTTCCAGCTGGTAGTTCTAATAGCCATTTTTTGAGTGAAGGACGAAACTGGTTAATGAGGATAATCTTTCCAGACGACGTAATAGGTAGAATAACAGCCGCGCCAGGGTGGTGTATTGTTGTATGCTTTACCACGACGTTCGTAGGGAGCGTCACGTTCTCTTCTACGAGAGAAATACTTTTCCATTGATGGATAACTTTACTCATGCAGTCTTGCCACATTCCTTGTCAATTTATCGCGTTACTGAAGACGTGCACCACCTTAACGTCTATGGTGTCGAAAATAAAAGAAAATTTAGGCTCAGTTACCGATTTAGTTTCACACCGTTCGTGAGGTTACTCTCATATTTGGAATCTATGATTGCGCCAAAATTACGACCGTAACCATCTGATATAAATGCAACTCAATAATAAAATACACTTGTAACAAAGTGCTAACAAATGTATAAAAACATATCTACACTCTCAATTGTTCAAAGATTTTCGGAGTAACGCATGAACCCTTCTATTTCTTCACATGCTGACAAGGCGCTACTCTCTGAAAGAATCAATAAATTAGCGCAAGCTCTGTCTGACGGTGTCTATGAAAGAGAAGACACGATTAAGCTTTGTTTACTGGCTGCTTTAGCGGGTGAAAGTGTGTTTTTACTCGGTCCTCCGGGTATCGCAAAAAGCCTTATCGCTAAGCGTCTCATACAGGCTTTTGACAACAGCAGCTACTTCGAATATCTGATGACGCGTTTCTCTACTCCAGAGGAAGTGTTTGGCCCGCTAAGTATCCAAGAATTAAAAGACAACGGACGTTACGTAAGACTAACTGAGGGTTACTTGCCAACCGCGCAAGTCGTATTTCTTGATGAGATCTGGAAAGCTGGTCCTGCCATCCTAAATACGTTACTTACAGTAGTTAATGAGAAAACATTCAAAAACGGCAGTGACATTGAACGTGTGCCGATGCGTTTATTAGTCTCGGCATCCAACGAACTTCCAGATGAAGATAGTGGCTTAGAAGCGCTGTATGACCGGATGCTAGTCCGTGTGTTTGTAAACCGTATTCAAAACAAGCAAAATTTCAAATCAATGCTGACGACTGGTACATCTCAAGAAGCCGTGATTCCAAAAGGTTTAGCGATTACCGACATTGAATACCACCAATGGCAGAAAGAACTCGATAAGTTGGAATTGACAGATAATTCCTTCAACAAGCTGTTTGAACTAAAAACCATGCTTGAGGAGACAGTTAAGAAACAAGGCTCCTCTTCAGAATCAGATCTGTATGTGTCAGACAGACGCTGGAAGAAAGCCGTCAAACTGTTGAAAGCGAGTGCGTTCTTCAGTGGCAGAGATAGCGTGAATCCATTAGATATCATGCTCCTGCAAGATTGCTTATGGCATAGCCCAGAGTCGCGTGATGTGGTTCGTAGTGTTGTAAAAGATTTCGCACTTAACCGAGCATTTGACCAACAAGAGTCGAAAGCTCAAATCGAAATGTCTCGTGAAGAGCTAGAAGAAATTCAAGATGATGTTGAATCGACGTTGTCGGTTTCGTTATCGATGGAATCAACCAGTGGCTTGTTACGTAAAGACGTGTATCAACATGATATTAAGAACGCGAAGATGTACAGCGTAGGTAGTGCTTACAATTTAGTGAAACTGGTCTTACTGCAAAGCAACATGTCGGTATCTGAATCAGAGAAAGGTGACAGCCGCTGGGTATACGTGGCGAAAGATGATTTTGACCGTGTTCTTAAAGAAGGGCACGGTGATATTTACGGCTACGTCAACGAAAACAAAAATCTATGTCGTCTAAAGTTGGATCTTGATGCCTCTAATCAGCTCGTTATCAAAGATATTGCGAACCGCTCTGTGTTGGTTAGCGTTGTAACGACTGATGGGTTAGATCAAGAATTGTATAACAAATGGTTAAGTGGCGCTGAGAGAGCACTAGAACAGTTGACTGAAGCTGAGTTCAAGTTAAAGAGAGTCCGCACCGAGTTCCACGACGCATTACCTCATAACTACATTGATCCAGAGCTACCAAAAGCGATGGAATCAAGCTTACAAGCAGTAACTCAAGACCTTGAAACGACAAAAGTGAAGAGCAGTAAGATCGCTCAACGCATCAAGTTCATGAGTCAGTACTTCGAGTAAGGGGAGACAAGTATGTTAGGAGCAGATGGCTTAAACCTTGCTTTGATGGTTGCTGATTCGGGCATCATTGATACGGCGATGAATGATCTCATCGCTCGTTCTCAAGTTATGATGGCTGCTGAGAACAAAGGCGTCAAAACATCGGTAAAAAACCATTTAGTTAAATGGCGCGGAAAAGTGAAAAAACGCGTGACCAAAGTGTGTGAGACCGACCGCTTCCAAGAGGAAATAGCACTTTATCAAGAAGTGATTTATTGGAATGAAGGCCAGTTTTTTGATGACATAGACGGAGTCATCAAAAAGTTGGAGTGGCACTCTGCGTTCTATCTACAAGCACGACGTTTAATGGAAAACAACAAAGGCGTTTATAACGCTATGTTTCCACATTACTTTTGTGATCAATGGTATCAGTCGTTATCTGAAGCCATTAAGCAAGCTCAAGTAACCGAACTTGAAACAAGCAAAGAAAAAGTCTTAGCGGATCTTTATCAGCGCATGGAAACCATGAAGAACATGGACAAAGTGACTGAGTCAGGTGATGAAGGCAGCGTAGGGCGCTTGTGGGATATGGCTTCAGCTAAGTTGAGTAAAACTGACCTAACCGTAATGAAGCGTCATGCAGAGTTCTTAAATAAACATAAAGGCCTGCAAGAAATAGCTGAAAAACTCGGCCGTATGGCGGGTGAGGAAGACGATCCTTCGCTACACAAAGCCCCTGTAGAAGAGCTACAGATGGTTGAAGAGAAAAGCGATGAAGCGGTAGATGATATTGTCGGGATTCACGAGAGTGATGACTTGAACAAGATGCTACCAAACGAAACTATGTTCTTAGCTTATCCTGAGCTCGAAGTTATCTTTTATAAACATCTGGCGGACAAGCGCTTACTGAGTTATCGATCTCAAGGTAAATCTCGTACTTTACGCAAAGTGAAAGCGCAAAAGCCAGATAGTAAGAATATCGATATTGAAAAAGGACCGTTCATCGTTTGTGTGGATGCTTCAGGTTCAATGAGTGGATTTCCAGAGCAATCTGCCAAAGCAATGGCTTATGCCCTGATGCAAATCGCTCTCGCGGAAGAGCGAGACTGTTACGTGATTCTGTTTTCTTCTGAGCAGATTACCTATGAGTTAACAAAACAAGATGGTTTACGTGAAGCGAGTGACTTCTTAAGCTACTCATTCCACGGTGGTACTGATCTAGAACCTGTTTTGATGAAGTCAATTGATTTGATGACCGGAGATAAATACAAGAACGCAGATTTGATTGTGCTTTCTGATTTTATTGCACCAAAACAATCTGACGAAATGATTGCTCAAGTCGAAAAATTGAAAGAGCACAAAAACCGTTTCCACGCGGTAAGCCTATCTAAGTACGGCAACCCACAACTTATGACCATGTTTGACCATTGTTGGGCTTACCACCCAAGCCTTGTTGGCCGTTTTATGAAAAAGTGGTAGCGTTCGACCACTCCAATTAAATCCCTTTTGCTGTGTGTTTTTTGACTCAAGAGATCGAACATGCAGCAATTTGATTTAAATGTCAGCAAACGGAATTTAAATTCACTTTTTTGTTTGACTATCTTCCCTCAATCCGTAAAGTAAGCACCCGAACACAGGGGTAGCTTATTTAACTCCCTAAAGTGTTGATGTAAGAAGGCGCCTTGGCAGAGTGGCTATGCAGCGGATTGCAAATCCGTGGACCTCGGTTCGACTCCGGGAGGCGCCTCCATTCTCTTCTTCTTTTTGTTTAGACAAAGGGATGAGCAGAAGAATGACAATGCGATACTAGCTCAGTTGGTAGAGCGCAACCTTGCCAAGGTTGAGGTCATCGGTTCGAACCCGATGTATCGCTCCAAATTTTGTAATGTTGATTCATTTGACATTAAGATGGTGTTTTACTTTTCAGTAATCGGCATCGCAATAAAGAATTGCGTGCCCTGGTGGTGGAATTGGTAGACACAAGGGATTTAAAATCCCTCGGCGTTCGCGCTGTGCCGGTTCAAGTCCGGCCCGGGGCACCATCTATTTGATTGCTACTTTTGGTAGAAATCACAGAGTAGTTCTCTTAAAACACTCATTGAAGGCGCCTTGGCAGAGTGGCTATGCAGCGGATTGCAAATCCGTGGACCTCGGTTCGACTCCGGGAGGCGCCTCCAATCTTCAGAAAAAACCAGTCCTAGTGGCTGGTTTTTTCGTTTCAGATATACCACCGAACAACCTGCCTTCTAGCCCACTTATTTAACAACTCAATCATTATTCATGTCACCTGTTTCGCACTTGTGCCATTATTTACCATTACTCTGCGTTACTTTGAGTTTGTCGGCTGAGTAATATGTAAATAAACAGAAGTCACAAATTATTACTGTACTCAATTTGTTTCATTTATATGAGTGTTAACTCTCTTTAATTCATATATATAGGTGAGAGCATAGAACTTTATATTTCTTTAATTGTTCTATAAGAGGTTCTTAATATGCAATTTAGTCTAAAGAGAAAAATGGTTTTCTCTGTAGTTTTAGCGATTGCTGTTACATCTGCCATCCTTCTTTTTATGGGTTATAAGACTTTTCAAAGTAACAGTTGGCAATCAATAGAGAGTGAGAGTCGAAACACACTCCAAGCGCATGCAAAGGGCATCAGCGATTGGTTTTATGATAAGAAACAAGCAGTACACGGACTAAAACAACAAGTTCAACTTAACCCGTCATTAGATATAGTGCCACACTTACGTCAAACCCTTGTGTCTGGTGGGTTTGGGTTGAGTTACTACGGTAACAAACAAGGTGAGATGTTTCGCCACGATCCTTCATTAAATAAAGCGGGCTATGACCCTAGAGCTCGAGGTTGGTACAAACAAACTTTAGCAGAAAATCGCGCGGTCACTACTAAGCCATATGTAAGCGTCACTATGCAAACCTTAGTGGTGACCTTAACTGATCCTGTGACCGAAAATGGTTCGATTATTGGTGTGGTGGCGTCAAATCTCGCATTAGACAAGCTTATTGACGATGTCTTGGCCATTCAGGTTCCAGGTAATGGGCGAGCGATCCTAATAGATAAGCAAGGTACGGTCGTTGCCCATAAGAATAAAGATTTCATCCTTAAGCAAGTCAAAGAGATAGCACCAGAATTAAGTGTTGCTGGATTAAATAGTGCCGCACAAAACTTAACGACAATTTTTACAAAAGTTGATGGTTATGAGCGCGTCATCATGGCTGAGCCTATTAAAGGCACCGACTGGCTTCTTGTGATTGAAATGGACAAAGACGTATTAGAACAACCGTTGTTCGATATGCTGATCAGTCAGGTAACGACAGGATTGATCGTATTGATCGTTATGGCTGCGGCAACGTCGTGGTTTGTCGCTCGTCAATTGGTGGAATTAGGACGAGTGAGCGAAGCTTTAGCTGATATTGCTGAAGGGGAAGGAGATTTAACACAACGCCTCCAAGTATCGAGTCAAGATGAAGTCGGGCAACTTGCCGATAAGTTCAATGTGTTTGTCGATAGGCTACATGAGATGATGAAAAATGTTACCCAAGTTTCAACTGCCATGAATAACGGTGCAGAACATGCGAACACAAGCGCATTGAAACGTAGCGATAGCGTAAGCCGACAACAAGACGAGATCACTATGGTAGCAACAGCTGTAACCGAAATGGCGACAGCAACCTCTGAAATCGCGTCTAATGCAGACAATACAGCAAAAAGTGCAAGTCATTCTGTTGAGTTAAGCGAACAAGGCTTCCAACAAATGGCGAAGAGTCAATCATCAATCAATGAGCTGTCTATTGAGTTAACCAGCGCAGTCTCTATCATTAGTGAGCTTGAAGAACACGGTCAACAAATCGCGTCAATCTTAGCGACAATACGTGAGATCGCAGAGCAAACTAATTTGCTTGCACTCAATGCGGCAATTGAAGCAGCGAGGGCCGGAGAGCAAGGTCGTGGTTTTGCGGTGGTTGCTGACGAAGTACGAGTATTGTCACAACGTACTCATGCTTCAACGGAAGAGATTGAAGACAAGATCAAGCGTTTACAACAAGCGACTAGCGGTGCTGTTAAAGTAATGACACAAAGTCACGATATGGCAAAAACTAGCGTACGCGATGTGGATATGGCCGGAGAAAGCTTGGCTCAAATACGCGAAGCGATTCAGATGATCAGCGACATGGCGACTCAAATTGCCTCAGCCGCAGAAGAGCAATCTTTAGTGACCGCGGAAATCAACGCCAATACTGAGTCGGTGCGTGAAGTAAGTGACGTGATGGCGCTTGATGCGTCAGATGCAGTCTCGCAAGCCGACCAACTCAGTCACTTAGCTAACGATCTCAAACAGGAACTCTCTAGATTTAAATTATAAGTCCAGTTACAACCATACAGAGCACAAGTCGTTACAAGCTTGTGCTCTTTTTTAAGCAGCTAGCGTCAACTTGATTTGCTGTCTCAGTGTTTATCGAAGAAATCTTTATTACGGATATACTTACTCATAAGGTGATAAGAGAAAGGCCGAATCAACCAACTAAAGATAGAGCGACCAAGGCGAATGAGTGTTGGGGTGTTTTCATAGATTCTACCGTTGTAGAGCCAAAGCACTTTTCCTGTATGCCAATACATTAAAGGTAATGGCGGCATGAAGGTTACAATGTCTATGTCACAACAGATGCGGTAAGTTTTCTTGCTTAAACGGTAGTTCTTTTTAAAGCTCCAATCACCAATTGCAGGCTGGCCAAACGTGACGACTCGTTTGATGCAACCGGGATACTTTTGGTCTAGGTAGTCAGCAAATACACAACCAATAGCGCCGCCAGATGAGTGGCCGGTGATGGAAATTTTTTTTCCTTCTTTTAACAAAGGTATGAGCGTGGCTTCTAAACGTTCTATAACGGTTTGCCCTAGCTTATCTTCGTTACGACTTGGTTGGCTTTCTTGAAACATGAGATGATAGAAACCAGCATGAACACGATAGTTCAGTCCAATCCTTCTACAGCTTCTGGTCCATAATGCGAAGGTGAGTAGCCAGTCAGAAATACTGTGTGATCCCTTGATAACCACGACTACCTCATCTTTGTTGCTGCTCCATAAGACTCGAATCATGGTTTTACCAAACTGATTCTTTATGATGCGTTGTCCATTAGGGTCAAACCCGTAACGAGTTTGTTTAAAAACTCTAGGGTAAGCGAGGTTACATAGGACGGCATAACGCTCATATTGGTATCGTTTTAGTGGTTTCACATTTTCACTTCGTAATAAGAGTTACTTAAAACTCTAGAGGTTGAATGTGAAACGTGCATGAAAACGACGTTGTCTTTCTTACGCTACAGATAACCAGTGGGAAGAACTGACTTCAAACGATAATGTCCAGTCTATAAATTGAATTCCCCACCTGTGGTGATGCCATTGAAACTTAAGAACTATGTATAATAACCATACAAGCTGCAGTAATTTAAGCCTGTAAAGTTCGATATTTAATCACTTGAATTAAAAGATAAAATTTATTGTTGACGAATTTTTTCCATCCGTTAAAGTACACCTCGTTCTCACGGCCTAGGTCGCTGAGAGATGGTGTTTTACTTTTCAGTAATCAGCATTGCTTAATTGCGTTGCCCTGGTGGTGGAATTGGTAGACACAAGGGATTTAAAATCCCTCGGCGTTCGCGCTGTGCCGGTTCAAGTCCGGCCCGGGGCACCATCTATTTAGTTTTTACTTGAGAGTAGAGTGATGAACAAAGAGTGGTTCTCTTTAAACACTTCAATATATTTTTTATGTTGATAAGGCGCCTTGGCAGAGTGGCTATGCAGCGGATTGCAAATCCGTGGACCTCGGTTCGACTCCGGGAGGCGCCTCCATTTTCTTTCTTCTTTTTGTTTAGGCAAAGGGATGATTAGAATAATGATAATGCGATACTAGCTCAGTTGGTAGAGCGCAACCTTGCCAAGGTTGAGGTCATCGGTTCGAACCCGATGTATCGCTCCAAATTTTGTAATGTTGATTCATTTTGACATTAAGATGGTGTTTTACTTTTCAGTAATCGGCATCGCAATAAAGAATTGCGTGCCCTGGTGGTGGAATTGGTAGACACAAGGGATTTAAAATCCCTCGGCGTTCGCGCTGTGCCGGTTCAAGTCCGGCCCGGGGCACCATCTATTTGATTGCTACTTTTGGTAGAGATCAACAGAGTAGTTCTCTTAAAACACTCATTGAAGGCGCCTTGGCAGAGTGGCTATGCAGCGGATTGCAAATCCGTGGACCTCGGTTCGACTCCGGGAGGCGCCTCCATTCTCTTTCTTCTTTTTGCCTAGGCAAAGGGAAGAGTAGAAGAATGACAATGCGATACTAGCTCAGTTGGTAGAGCGCAACCTTGCCAAGGTTGAGGTCATCGGTTCGAACCCGATGTATCGCTCCAAATTATTCAGATATGGTAATTACGATATCTCAGTGTAAAAATCATCAACTCAAAACCAGCGAAAGCTGGTTTTTTTGTATCTGAAAATTGATAAGTTTATTAATCTTTCTATCTTCAATGGGTTATATCAGTCACTTTTAGGTATGGGGCTAGCCTTGATAGCATCGAAATATGTTATCAAGGCTTAGCTATTTGAGGGAGTGTCGTAGTATTGATAACAGCTAAAAAGATCGTACTGCCGCTGCGGCAATGATTCCTGCTGCGATTGCTGGTAGAGGTTTTTTAACGACGAACATGACGAGTGCTGTAGAAAATAGTGCCGCTCTAGCTCCGTTGTCACCTTCTACGGCAAGAGGTGTTAGAAGGGCGACTAATACAGAACCTGACATCGCTGTAATAAAACGTTGAACACGCTCGCTAATTGGAACAAATGACATGACATACACACCACCCCAGCGTGTTGCTAATGTGACTAATGCCATTGCAATGATTATCAATAATGTACCACCAACATTTGTTTCGATATTCATGATTTCTTCTCCTTCCAACAAGCTCCCAAGACTCCACCTGAGATAGCACCAACTACAACATGGCTGTTTTCAGGTAAATACCAATATGCCAACATTGAAGATGCTGCTGCTGAGGTCCAAATAGTAAAAATTCTTAAACTTTTAGGTCCAACGACGACCATGGAAAGTAAAAAACAACCCATAACCATATCGAGACCAAGGCCGACAGGATCTTGGATTGCGCTACCAAAGTATATGCCAACCCAAGTGCCAATGATCCAAAACGACCAAAGTGCTAAACCACCACCAACGAGCAATCCAAAACCGGGCTCCTTCCTCCCAAATGCATGGAGTGCCATTGCCCAGTTTGCGTCCGAAGCTATCAACATCACACCATATCGTTTTGTCGGAGGAAGTTGACGTAACCAAGGATATAGTGTCGCCCCCATCAAAAGATGACGAGCATTGATCGCGAATACGGTAATAAGAACTGGAATAAGGGGTACTTCTGCTCCCCACATATCCAACGTAGCAAACTGTGAAGCACCTGCAAAAACAAGTGTGCTCATTAACATAGTTGGAAATGCATCTAGTCCAGTTTGTACAGCAGCAACACCGAATGCGAGGCCAAATACGATCACAAACATAGAAAGAGGAAGAAGCTGTGTGAAGCCGTTCCAGACGTCGATACGTGTAAACTCGTGTAACTCAGTCGAGGAGCGTTGAAGGTGTTGAGTATTTTTTGTCATAGAGGTACCTAGCCAGCAGGCAATGGGGCAGATCCATTGAAAGATCTTGTTGTTATTTTGTAAACTGCATGTTTAACATCAATTGGTTAGGCTTTCAAACGTTATGTCGTAGATAAAATACCTGATCGGTGGCGAAGGCCGAATCTAGAAAGCTTAATTTAATCAATAACATGTCCAAACTATTAAATAAGAAATCGAGCACGCGGCTCCCCGTTTCATTCTCCTAGGAAGATCGAATAGTTTTCTTTACCTATACATGAGGGTTTGCACTGTCACAAATCGTGTATAACTCAGGGAAGGCAGTGTCTGAGTACGTGATTTAGACCAGATCAAGCTTAGTTTGAAGCGACTCATTACATCTTTGGAAATAGGCAACTGGCAAGTTTGATTCGTTGTCTCAGAACCTTGTGATGCGTCTTGAGTTGTAAAATGTCTCTTCTCAATGTCTACGGTTACTAAGCAAACAAATACACCTGTTAACTGACCGAGATGTATGTAAATGGAGTGGGGGGGAGTGTTGGAAAACAGCGGTTGTGATTCGAATCATTAAGTTATTCATATTTATACATAGTTGATCATGAAGCTGTAACCCTTTCATACCATATTACACTTCTTGTGCAATTAAATGAAAATGATTGTCATTCAATTATGTTATTGCTAATCTATTGTGAAAATTTACAACACAATGATTGATGCACTAAAGTGTATATAAAACCCCTCTAAACCCTATCAAAACTACGGTTATTCGTTTGCTTTGCGTTAAAATTAAGCACATCTACCTCTTTTGTTCTACCCCTTTCGGGTAGTTCGATTTCGTAATTGATTTACATCATATTTTCATTTTCTTTCATAATTCATTATTCGGTTAGTTAAGAAATATATAACCTTCAGGAATTCTTATGAGCAAGATGAAGCTAGTCGTAATCGGTAACGGGATGGTAGGTCATCGCTATATCGAAGATTTAGTCGAGAAGACAGATGTTGCGAACATGGACATTACTGTGTTCTGTGAAGAGCCACGTGTTGCGTACGATCGTGTACACCTTTCTTCTTATTTTTCACACCATACTGCGGATGAACTTTCTTTAGTTAAAGAAGGTTTCTACGAGAAACACGGCATTAACATGCTGATCGGTGAGCGTGCAATTAACGTTAATCGTGAGAAAAGAACAGTTTACTCGAGCACTGGCCGTGAAATTCAATACGACAAACTTGTTCTTGCTACTGGCTCTTTCCCTTTCGTTCCGCCAATTAAAGGCAACGAAGGTAAAGACTGCTTTGTTTACCGTACCATCGAAGATCTGAAAGCTATTGAAGCAACCGCTAAGAATTCAAAATCTGGTGTTGTTGTTGGTGGTGGTTTACTTGGTCTTGAAGCAGCAGGCGCTCTAAAAGCACTTGGCGTGACAACACATGTGGTTGAGTTTGCTCCTAAGTTGATGGCTGAGCAACTTGACCTAGCTGGTGGTAACCAACTTCGTCAAAAAATCGAACGTATGGGCGTAAACGTACATACAAGCAAGAACACGCTTGAAATTGCTCCTGAAGGCACTGAAGCTCGTAACGTAATGCGTTTTGCTGACGGAACAGAACTTGAAACAGATTTCATCGTATTTTCTGCTGGTATTCGTCCACAGGACAAACTTGCTCGTCAAATGGGTTTGGGTATTGCACCTCGTGGCGGTATCGAGATCAACGATCACTGTCAAACAACGGATAAAGATATCTATGCCATCGGCGAGTGTGCGTCTTGGAACCAAACTTTCTATGGCCTAGTGGCTCCAGGTTACAAAATGGCGACTGTTGCAGTCGATCACATTGTAGGTAACGAAAGCACATTTGAAGGTGCTGACATGTCTGCGAAGCTTAAGCTTCTGGGCGTAAAAGTAGGTTCAATCGGCGATGCAAATGGTCGAACTCCAGGTTGTAAGAGCTACGTTTATCAAAACGAAGAGCAGGAAATTTACAAACGCCTAATCGTTTCTGAAGACAACAAGAAGCTTCTTGGTGCAGTAATGGTAGGGGATACTTCTGATTATGGTGATCTTCTTCAACTTATGTTGAACGAAATCGATCTACCAGAACACCCAGATGCATTGATTCTTCCTGCTCATGCGGGTGCAGAAAAACCAACCCTTGGCGCGGATTCTCTACCTGAAACTGCAGTTATCTGTTCTTGTTTCGATGTAACCAAAGGCAAGATTGCACAAGCGGTTGCTGAAGGTCATCACACAATTGGTGATATTAAAGCAGTAACAGGCGCAGGTACTGGCTGTGGTGGTTGTATCCCGTTAGTAACTTCAGTACTAAATGCTGAGCTTGCTAAAGCAGGTGTTGAAGTAAAAAATGACGTTTGTGAGCACTTTGCTTACTCTCGCCAAGAGCTTTTCCACCTAATCCGCATCGAAGAAATCAAAACATTCGACGAGCTACTTGAGAAGTACGGTAAAGGCTACGGCTGTGAAATCTGTAAGCCTCTAGCGGGTTCTATCCTTGCTTCTTGCTGGGGTGAGCACATCCTTAAGCCTGAGCTAGTAAAACTGCACGATACCAACGACAACTTCTTAGGTAACATTCAGAAAGATGGTACTTACTCGGTTATCCCTCGCATGGCGGGTGGCGAAGTAACGCCTCAAGCTCTAAGCGTTCTTGCGGATGTTGCGGCTGAATACAACCTATATACGAAGATCACTGGTGCACAACGTATCGGTCTATTCGGTGCTCAGAAAGATGACTTACCAGCAATCTGGAAGAAGTTAATCGCAGCCGGTTACGAAACGGGTCAAGCTTACGCAAAAGCACTTCGTATGGCTAAGACATGTGTCGGTTCAACTTGGTGTCGTTACGGCGTTCAAGATTCAGTTGGCCTAGGCGTGATGATCGAGAACCGTTACAAAGGTATCCGTACGCCTCATAAGATGAAGTTTGGTGTATCTGGCTGTACTCGTGAGTGTGCCGAAGCGCAAGGTAAAGACTTAGGTATCATCGCAACGGATGCTGGTTGGAACATGTATGTATGTGGTAACGGTGGTATGAAGCCTCGTCACGCAGACCTACTAGCAAGCGACCTAGACCAAGAAACGCTGATCAAATACATCGATCGTTTCATGATGTTCTACATCCGCACGGCTGCGCCACTGCAACGTACTTCGGTATGGATGGATAACCTAGAAGGTGGTGTTGAATATTTACGTGAAGTCATTGTTGACGACAAACTTGGCCTTAAAGATCAACTTGAAGCTGACATCGCTGGACTAGTTGATAACTTTGCTTGTGAGTGGACTGATACTATCAACGACGAAGCTCAACTTAAGCGCTTTGCCCACTTCATCAATGCCGATGACCGTGATGAGAACGTTGTATTCGTTGATGATGGCCGTGAACAACACCGCCCAGCAACATTCACAGAAAAACACCCAGAAGCGAAGGGCGACATCCTTCACGTTGAACTGGTTTAATTGGGAGACGACATCATGGCATTTACCAAAGTTTGTAAGATCGAAGATATTATTCCAGGTACCGGTGTTTGTGCATTGGTTGGTGGTGAGCAAGTTGCTATTTTCCGCCCAACTAAAGCCGAAGAAGTGTTTGCTATTAGTAATACTGACCCGTTTTTCCAATCAAACGTTTTATCTCGTGGTTTAACGGTTGAGCACAAAGGTGAGCTTTGGGTGGCGAGCCCACTTAAGAAGCAACGCTTTAATCTCACGACTGGTGTGTGTATGGAAGATGAGAGCTTCAGCGTAAAAGCGTACAAAGCTCGCGTAACTAAAGGTGCGGTTGAAATCGCTGCTTAGTTTAACATCGACCTAGTCAGTTAAATCGCAAGATTCGATAGATCAAGGGTTCTAGTTCCCGGTATTGCCTTAATTCGGCAACTAGAACCTTTTCCTACCCAATTTTTACTTTTAACTTTTTTAAGGACAACCTTATGTCTCCTGATTTCAAACCAGCTGAATTCGTTCAAACGATGATCGATGTGGGTGAAGCTAAAACAAAGACAAGTACGCGTGATCTTCTGATTCGAAGTACAATGGCAGGTATCATTCTTTCTCTTGCTGTTGTTGTTGCTATTACAACTATCGTACAAACAGGTATTGGTATTGTTGGCGCACTAGTGTTCCCAGTCGGATTTGTTATTTTAAGTGTGATGGGTTACGACTTGGTTACTGGCGTATTTGGCTTGGCACCTCTAGCGAAATTCGACAATCGCCCTGGCATTACTTGGGGTCGTGTTTTACGTTGTTGGGGCCTTGTTGGCCTTGGGAACCTAATCGGTTCTCTAATTGTCGCTTTCCTTGTTGCAGTATCACTAACGGGTAATTTCTCCCTTGAACCAAACGCAGTTGCTCAAAAGTTCATTGCTGTTTCTACTGGTCGTAGCTTAGGTTTTGAAAACATGGGCATGGACGGGTGGATCACGTGTTTCGTGCGCGGCATCTTCTGTAACCTAATGGTATGCCTAGGTGTGATCGGTAACATGACTGCGCGCACAGTGTCTGGCCGTGTAGCGATGATGTGGTTCCCAATCTTCATCTTCTTCGCACTAGTCTTTGAGCACACAGTAGTAAATATGTTCCTATTCCCACTAGGTATGATTCTTGGCGCTGACTTCGGTATCGCAACTTGGTTGAACTTCAACCTTATCCCAACCATCCTAGGTAACATCGTTGGTGGTCTTTTCTTAGCATGTGTTCCTTTGTTCCTAACACACGCTAGAACTGCTCCTTCTCTAGGTGCTAAGTAATTGACTACCTCTGTTGAATAGAGCTAGCAGTTAAAACAAAATTAATCAGCCCCTCGCATCATGTTTGGGGCTTTTTTGATCGTATTTCGAAGTTAAGACTTAGCCTATTGGGAGGCCTAATAACCATCGATGTTAAGGGAATCGATGATCTATTTGGGCCGTAATAGATTGTTTTGTTATATAAACTTCTATCTTGTTTAGAATTAATCGTGAAGTTTTATCGAAACAACTGGTAGTCTAGAGGTAGGGATATTGGTAACTCATAGAATTTTACTGTGGGTGGCTAAACAGAATTAAGCTTGAAATATAACAAGCTAACTTTCGGAGCAAAGCATGTCAGAAGTATCGCCATCGAATGTTAATACAGGAAACAAAGGATTTGTTTCATTAGTGGGTGCGGGTCCAGGTGATCCCGATTTATTAACGGTTAAAGCGGCGCGTGTTATTCAACAAGCCGATGTTTTGGTTTACGACCGTTTGGTATCAAAAGATATCTTGGCTATGGCAAACTCAGAGGCAGAAATGCTGTATGTGGGCAAAAAGCTAGATCACCACTGTGTACCACAAGATCAGATCAACCAACTACTTGTTACTAAAGCGCAAGAAAATAAGCACGTAGTGCGCCTTAAAGGTGGAGATTCGTTTATCTTTGGGCGTGGTGGTGAGGAGTGTGAAACACTTGCCGAAAATGACGTAAAATTTGAAGTCATTCCTGGCATTACCGCTGCAGCTGGTGCCACTGCCTATGCTGGTATTCCACTGACGCATCGAGATCATGCGCAAAGCGTTCAGTTTATTACGGGCCACCTGAAGAAGGATGGCGAAGATATTGACTGGCGTTCACTTGCTCAACACAACCACACCATCGTGTTTTACATGGGCTTAAAAGAGAGCCCTAATATTCAAAAGAATCTGTTTGAGAATGGTATGCGTGCTGATATGCCTGTTGCCATTATTGAAAATGGTACACGTAAGGAACAGAAGGTGTTTCGCGGTGGGCTAAGTGACTTGGCGAATTTAGCTAGTCAGGCAAAAAGCCCAGCTTTGATTGTTGTAGGCAGTGTCGCTCAACTTCATGAAAAGCTAGCTTGGTTTAAAGAACAAGTTTAGCGTGTAACTGGTAACTGGCTCAATGCTTAATCAAGTCAATAGATAGCCGACTTGCTCTCAGGTTGACTAAAAGCGGATTAAATACTGCAGCGGCTATTTTGTCGCTGCATTTCTTGCTGTCTCATTGGCATCTCGTCAATGAGGTTGGTAAGCAAATTCCAATCTGTTTTTCCATTCCATCTATGTTTTTCTTTTCCATCTTTTCCTATTAAAACAGCCGTATGTGACCCTTTAGGGATCTGATAGCTGCTGGTAACGGCCTTTAGATTGAACTCTTCATTTAGCCAAGTCGGAACGGTGTAACCACTTTCTGCAATTACCATGACGACGACATCTCGCTCGTCCAATTGACAATTATTAATTAGAACTTCGTTTAAAAAGTCTTTAACCACTGAGTCTTCAGTGGGAGCAAAATAAATCACACTTCGATGTGGTAAAACTTTTGAATGAGAGTAGGCAGGATAAGCAAAGGCCGAGTTGATCGTTAAGCTCATAATTAATACCGTACTGATAGTCAGTAGTGTTAGTAGCGAAAACCACCAACTTGTGTTGTATGAATCGCTTGTTCCTCGCCATCGGCTTGGTAGGACGATGTTTGAGAATGATTTGAGTATCTGTCGTTGTTGCATAGCCAAACTCCATTTAATAAGCCTTTGCTCAAGAGCGAACTAACAACTCTCTCTATAAAGTGTAGAATCCAACACCACTACATTCCAATTCTATCGGGGAACATCGAGCATAGATCGCTTTGGTATAGGTGAACTTACGTTAACGATAGCCAACAGGTTCATTTTATTAAATAAAGCGACTCGCATTTCACAATTGAATAGAATAGGGTTTACGGAAAATCTAAAGGTATGAATTTATGGAAAATATAGCAATTTTGGTCGACGTTCAGAACGTTTACTATACGACACGCGATAAATACCGTTCTAACTTCGACTATAACCAGTTTTGGTATGTTGCCACGGAAGGACGTAACGTAATTGCAGCCAATGCCTACGCTATCTCTAGTCAAGATCCTAAACAGCGTCAATTTCACCATATTCTTCGCGGTGTTGGCTTTAATGTGAAGTTAAAACCGTTTATCCAGCGCCGAGACGGCAGCGCAAAAGGGGATTGGGATGTAGGCATTGCGTTAGATGCGATAGAACTTGCCGAGACGGTTGATACAATTGTTTTGGTATCAGGTGATGGTGATTTCGAAATCTTGGTTGAACGAATTAAAGAGCGCTTTGGTAAACCTGTTGAAGTATACGGCGTTCCCGGATTAACGGCTCAAAATCTTATCGATTCTGCCTCAAAATTTGTACCGATTGAAAAAGATTTCTTACTATAAGAGAAATCTCGCATTTTATAATTGAAATCAATAATAACGATAATTAGAATGCAAACTATTATTATTTATCGGTTTGTATGATGTCGCGCGTTTTAGTTGTTGATGATGATATTCAGTTATGTGAATTGTTGGGTGAAGTGTTGGAGAATGAAGGGTATCACGTCGATACCGTTCATTGTGGTGAGTCTGCGCTTGAGTTTATCCAATCTCATCCCGTTGATTTAGTCTTGCTTGATGTAATGCTACCTAACCTCAGTGGGATACAAGTGGCAAGACGCATTTGTCAGCGTTTCGCAACGCCCATTCTCATGTTGACGGCTCTTAATGATGACGCTTCAATGTTAGATGGTTATCAAGCTGGCGCAGACCAATACATAGCCAAACCTTTCAACGTTCCTGAGTTGTTGACTCGCATTAAGGTTATCTTACGAAGAGTAGGATTTGAACGTCAGAGGCAATCTTTGGCTTCATCCAATCAGGGATTAGGCGAGCAGTTGGCTCGTTTACCGTTAACCGGTACTGAAAAAGACTTGCTCGATTATCTCGTTAAAAATGATGGCATCGTTGTCTCCAAATCTGATCTCCAAATCCATGTACTTAAGAAAGAACTGTGTCCTTTTGATCGTAATTTGGACATGCATATCAGCAATATACGCCGAAAGCTTGTGCAGGCGGGCTTGTCAAAACAACATATTAAAACTGTTCGTGGTAAAGGTTACAGTTACCTAGAGTCGTTAGGAGCATGAGTAAAAAACTGCTGCGTTGTCCTGACTTTATCGCCAAGCGTAAAGATGGTTTAACATTCCAACTTTTCTCGTACCTGACGATTATCATTATCAGCATTTTTATTTTCCAAGCTGTAGCTGAGAAGGCCTTGATGAAGGCATTACTAAAAGTCCCAGACTCTGTGAAGCACGAGATGCTAGACCTCGCATATCAAGCTAATGTGTTAATCGAAGAAGGGGACATGGATGAACTTGCCGACTGGGCAAACGCTCAGCAGTATTACCTATTTGTTTTGGGAAAAGACAATCACCCGATCACACATAGGCACATGCACCCACACTTTGAATTCAAGTTGCGTTTCTTAAGAACGTTAGATCATCAATTGGATGCCGTTGTGAATCGGCCGATATTTGGCCTACCTTTAAATGACGGTAAAAGCCTAGTTATCCAATTACCGCACCGGTTCCATCCCGCTAAGTCGTTTGGTTTGTACTCGTCCTTAATGAAGGTCTTTATCGCTTTCATCATCCTGTCTTTGTTCTCTTTAATTATGGCGCGTAGGTTACAACAACCTTTGGATCGTTTGCGAGAAGCGAGTCGACGTTTAGCGGAAGGTGACTTTTCGGTACAAGTCGTCTCTGAATTGAAATCAAATACACGAGAATTTAATGAATTAGCAGTGGATTTTGATCACATGACGTTTGAGATCAAATCTCTCGCAGAGAAGCAGCGTCGATTAATACGAGATGTCTCTCATGAACTCAGGACTCCATTAGCAAGGCAGAACCTCGCATTGCACTTATTGCGTAATAAAGTTGATGAGAAGAGTATAGGCTTACTAGATCGTATGGAAAGCGAAACAGAAGAGATGAATAAGCTGGTGGGCGAAATACTCGAGTTTAGCCGCTTAGAAACCTCTCGTTATGATTCCAAATTTAGCCTGATGCACCTCGAGCACTATTGCTCGATGTTGATCGCGCAGATGCAAAACGACTTAAAACCGAATCAAACTTTGGTTAGTGATCTAACGATGCCTACGCCGATGGTTAACGTTGATGAGCGACTGCTTTTAAGAGTTATTGGAAATTTGGTTGGTAATGCTATTAAGTACGCTGGCGAGAATGCTCATATCGTTATATCAACGCGCGAACTCGTTATCGATAAAAGTTACAGTGTCATATGTGTAGAAGATGATGGTGAAGGCATTCCTCATAGCAAGATTGCAGGCATTTTTGACCCGTTTACACGGATAGAGTCAGCCAGAGATAAACAATCCGGTGGTTACGGCTTAGGCCTTGCGATTGTTAAAGAAGCAATGGGCGTGATGAATGGGCACGTTACTGCTGAGAATAGAGACAGTGGAGGCCTTAGAGTAAACCTGATGTTCCCAATCGCCGATTAGCTGCCCGTCCCTGTAAAACAATACACAATAAAAAACGCCACTGCAGATGCAGTGGCGTTTTATTTTTATCAGCTAAGGCATAGCCATTAATTACGCCTTAACTTAAAAGCAAGAGCATCAAAGAAGCTAGATTATGCCTGTTGGCGTGCTAGTTTAACTTCTTCTTCTTTCTCGCCAGCTGCTGGGTCGTTAAAGCGAGCTTCGTCGAAAGAACCTTCAGACTTCGCAACGATGATCGTTACGGCACTATCACCTGTGATGTTTACTGCTGTACGAATCATGTCAAGAAGACGGTCAACACCCATGATAAGCGCGATACCTTCAAGCGGTAGGCCTACTTGGTTCAATACCATCGCCAGCATAACAAGGCCAACACCTGGAACACCCGCTGTACCAACAGACGCTAATGTCGCCGTTAGGATAACCATCAGGTAGTCACCCATAGTAAGGTCAATGTTGTATGCCTGTGCGATAAACGCTGTCGCAACACCTTGCATGATAGCCGTACCATCCATGTTCACAGTTGCACCTAGGGGTACAGTGAATGATGCTACTTTATTGTCTACACCCATGCGGTTCTTAGCTGTTTCCATTGTTACTGGAATGGTTGCGTTCGAAGAAGCCGTTGAGAATGCAAACATGATTGCATCTTCCATCTTACGTAAGAACGTAATAGGACTTAAACCGGTGAAACCTTTCAACATCGCACTGTAGGTAACCAAACCGTGCAGAAGTAGGGTACCAGCAAGCACTAAGAAGTATTCTGCTAAGTTCCAAATTGCACCTAAGCCAAGACCTGAAAACAGTTTTGCCATTAAGAAGAACACACCGTAAGGAGCTAGGTTCATTAGTAGCGCTACTAACTTCATGATAACTTCATTCAGATCTGAGAAAACCGCAGCGATACGTTCGCCTGGCTTACCTGCAGCACTAATAGCAATACCAAACAACACGGCAAAAACGATAACTTGCAGTGTTTTTCCTTCAGCCATCGCCTGGATAGGGTTAGTAGGGAACATGTCGATGATGACTTGACCCAAAGATGGTGCGTCCGCTGACTTGAAAGAGCTTGCAGCAGTAAGATCTGCACCTGCTCCTGGCTGGAATAAGTTACCGATAGTCAGAGCCAGTGTGATAGCAACGGCAGTCGTACCGATATAAAGTGCTAACGTCTTACCGCCCATACGACCAAGAGTTGATAGGTCTTTCAGTGAGCTTGTACCACACACTAGTGAAACGAAGACTAGTGGAACAACAAGCATTTTCAAACTGGCGACAAAGATTTGTCCGCCTACTTCAAAGAGTCCGTTAACGATGTAGTTGTTAACAAATCCGCTGTCTGCAAAAAGAGATTGAATGGCAAATCCCGTAAATATACCTACGACCATACCGAGGATAACTCGTCCAGTCAGAGACATAGGTTTCTTGGTATTCATTTAGAACACTCCTTATTATTTATAACTTTGACACCTTTTCAAAGTGAGCAGGAGATTAGCAGTCGGTTGATTAAATCGAAAAACAAAAAATTGCTTAGGCATTATAGATGTGATCAAAATCACTGATAAATTTGTAAAATAAACAAGTGTAATTAAATTTATTCACTATTTATTTACATTTATCGAGGCTTTTATACATAAAAACATCGTTTCAAAGGTAGTAAATAAGATAGAAGGTTTTCTTATCGGTTTTGGGGTTGGATTGATGGAGCAAATAACCTTGTAATAAAGTGTTGTGCACTTATTTGTGAATGAATCATTAAGTCAGAGGATCAAATGATGTGTTGAACGACAATTTCTGGTGGAGAGGACAAAGTCTTTCTAAGCGCTTTACAAAACTTTACGAATGCAAAGAATGTAAATTTAATGCAAATGGTAATAATTATCACTTATATTCACCTCCGAAATGACTCAGTGGTACCGGAAACGGGACAACAACGGACACAACAAAATAAAAAGTGTTCGAATAAAGAATAAATCGGAGTAAAGGACATGTTTTCAAAGAGCCCATTGGCTTTAGTGATCGGCGCGGTACTAGCTTCACCGGCAGTACTGGCAGAAACAGTAAAAACAGATGAACATATGGTTGTTGAAGGTCGAGATTACGGCTACAAAGCCGACACGAACACAACAGCAATGCGCATGGAGGCGACTCAATTAGAGACTCCGGGACAAGTTTCAGTAATTGATGAGCAAATCATCGATGAACAGCGTGCAACAACCTTAGGTGACGTTCTTAAGAATGACGCGAGTGTCAGTGCTGGTGGTACTAGTCGTAACCGTGAGCGTTTTTCTCTGCGTGGTTTCTCGGTAGAGAGCTCTTCAGGCTTCCTGAAAAATGGCCAACAACACTGGTCTCACTACCGCCAACCAATCGAACTGTTAGAGCGTGTTGAAGTACTTAAAGGACCATCTGGCCTTCTTTACGGTATTTCTGCGCCAGGTGGTTTGATCAACATGGTAAGCAAGAAGCCAACTTACGATACACAAGTAAGTCTTAGCCAAGACATCGGTTCTAATGATCACACTCGCACGACTCTAGATGTAAGTGGCGCATTAAACGATGCTGAAACGTTACGCGGCCGCGCAATTCTATCTAAAGAAAGTTACGGTTCTTGGAGAAAGTACGGAGATGGTACTGAGCCACAAACAGAACGTTTTGTTGGTGGTGTATATGTTGATTACGATGTTACTGAAGACGTAACGGTTTCCGTTCATTACGATAAGACGAACGACGAAGGTAGCGTAGATTCTGGTGCACTATACACACTGGATGGTAACCGAGTTGGTAACGATAAACAGATCTGGGATGCGCAGTGGTCACAGATTGAAAATGATGTTGAAAACGTAGGTTTTGATATTGCTGCTAATCTAACTGATACATGGTCAGTGAAAACAGGTTTCAACTACCAAGATTTCGAACGTATCGATATGGAAAGCTACCCAAGCTTTTCAAATATGAACCCTGACGGTACGGGTACCGTGACTCAAGGCGGTAACTACCGTCATGACAAATGGCGTTTTAGAACGGCTTACGTAGATCTAACGACAACCGCCGATCTTGCGGGCACAGAACACCAATTACTATTCGGTGCTAACTGGTTAGGTTACAGCTACTACCGTGGTATGGATCGTTTCAGCAGTGGTGAATATGCACCAGATGCAACAGTACCAGTACCTTCAGTAGGAGCAACATCGCTAGGTAAGATGAGCACTTACGATACTTGGGGCTTCTACATTCAAGATCTAATTACTATCAATGACGAATGGCAAGTTCTTGCAGGCGCCCGTTTCGATCGTAAAGTAAGTTCTGGCGTTGCAGAAGAAAACGTAGCACCTAAGCTTGGCGTGATTTACCACCCAGTATCAAACGGTAGCATCTACGCTTCATATTCTGAAAGCTTCGAACCACAAGGTGTTGTTTCTAGCGGAAGCCGTAACTACACCAACGATGGTCAACTTCTTGATGCAGCAACAGGTGTATCATATGAAGTAGGTACTAAGTGGGAGCTAATGGATGAGCGTCTATTCGTATCCGGCGCAGTATTCGATATTACGCAAGAAAATATCTCGATGGATGTAGAAGACACTGCATCAGGTGATTGGACGAAGACACAAGGCGGCGAACAACTTCACCGTGGTGCTGAACTAGCTGCACAAGGCTTTATTTCAGAGCGCTTCTCAATGTCTGGTTCTGCAATGTACTTAGATGCGGAAATTGCTAATCATGAAACATACGCGGGCAATCGTCCAGTAGATGTACCTGAATTTGCAGCAAGTGTTTGGTCTACTTATGCCGCAACAAATGAAGTTGATGTAAACCTTGGTCTTATCTATGAAGGCTCTCGTTACGGTGATGATGCGAATACTTTCAAGAAAGATGGTTACGCTCGTGTTGATATGGGCGCAGCATACACACTTAAGTACGACGACTCTCTTGATTTCGTAGCGCGTCTAACAGTAGAGAACGTATTTGATAAAGAATACCTAGCGGGTGGTGGTTCTACTTCTTCAAGTCACCAATTTGCTGAGGACGTAGTTATTGGCGAAGGCCGCAACTACATGGCAACGTTACAGGTAAAATACTAATTTGTTAGTAGGGTACTATTGTTAGCCTAAATATTAAGGGGAGGGTTTCTACTTTCCCCTTTCGTGATTCTGCTATTTCGTAAAATATCCCTAGTAATGTGAGTGACTTTTAATGATAATGAGACTGCTTATCAATAAAACTCATTTGACCTTCTTCTATAGTAAATGACTACAATTATGAATCTTTTAAAAACTAGCCTAGCACTTGCCATCAGTTTGGTTGCAACGTCCTCTATGGCAAACAGCTTGGATCAAGCTCAATCAATTCAAAATAAGACCAATAACGCGTCGGCTTCAAGCCAAAAGGTTATTGATAAAAGTTCGCAAGCGACCTTGATGCTGCAAGCTGAGATTGAGCGTCTGCAAGAAGAAGTGAAGAATCTAGAAATCTATCACGACCATCTTGCAGCATTGGTTGATAGCCAAAACAAAGAAGCTCAGAGCATTGAAGCGCAGATCGACGAAATCAAATACACACGTCAAGGTGTTGTACCTTTGATGTATCAAATGATCGATGGCCTTCAACAGTTAGTCGAGCAAGATATTCCGATTAAGAAAGAGGAGCGTCTAGAAAGAGTTGAAAAGCTACAAGCAATGATGACTCGTGCTGATGTCAGTGATGCAGAGAAATACCGTCGCATCCTAGAGGCATACCAAATCGAGATGGACTACGGCATCAAGCTTGGTGTGTACCAAGGTCGTGTCGCATTGGCGAGTGATAAAACGATCGAGGCAGATGTTCTGCACTTAGGTCGTATCTCTTTGGTTGCTCGTAACCTAAATGGCAGCCAGTACTGGGCTTGGAATCAAACAGATGCTCAGTGGCAAGAACTTGATTCTTCTATGAAATCTGAGCTCGATAAAGCGTATGATATTGCTAGCCAACAAGCAGCCCCAAGCTTGATTACTTTACCTGTTTCTTTAACTGTTGCGGAGGTTAAGTAATGAACTTAAAACCATTAGCAGCATTGCTTTGCATTACGTCACTTTCATTTTCTGCTTTCTCAGCTTCCGACTCAACGGCTCAGCTCGTTAACAAAGCAAAATCAGAGAACCGTACTCAAGCTTCTCACAACGTAGTTCGTGAAGCGGATTTCAAAAAGACTGAACAAGAACTTAAAGCGATCAAAGCGGAGCTTGAAGCGAAACGTACATCGGTTCAAAACGCGACAGACGTTCTTACTCAAACCTTCAGCGACAACGAAAACAAGCTTGCTCGTTTAGAAGAAAAACTGCGTTTAGAAACGGGTAGCCTTGGTGAGTTGTTCGGTGTCGTTCGTCAAAACGCGAAAGAACTAGGCGCAGAGCTTAGTTCAACAGTAAATAGCGTTGATCGCGCTGAGCACACAGCGACCGTTGACCAAATTATCGATGCTAAATCCCTGCCATCAATGCCACAACTTTCTGGTTTGTGGATGAGCATGGTGGAACAGATCCAAGCAAGCTCAGAGCTTAGCAAATCTCAAATTGCATTCATCAATGGCGAAGGCAACACACAGTCTGTCGACGCTTATCGTTTAGGTTCAATTGGCCTAGTAACAGACCAAGGCTATGTTAGCTGGAACACTCAGCGTGAAGATGCAATTGCGTATCTGAAACAGCCATCAAATGGTCCAACGTTAGCGTCACTTTCTTCACTTGCGAATGGTGACGTATCTAATGTAGTTGTCGATCCTTCTCGCGGGTTCATGCTAGAGCAATTAGCACTTACGCCAAGCCTAACTGACCGTCTACAAGCGGGTGGTGTGGTTGGTAAAGTGATTCTTGGTTTATTGGCTATTGGTCTAATCATCGCATTGGTTCGTGGTGTTTCACTAGCTATCGCACGCCAGAAAATCCGTGCGCAACTTAAGAACCCTGAGCAAGCGGGTGATAACCCACTAGGCCGTGTTCTTGCGGTTTACAACAAAGAACAAAACCAAACGGTTGAAGCTCTAGAGCTGCGACTTTTAGAAGCGGTTGTTGATGAACAGACTCACTTAGAGAAAGGCTTATCGATGCTCAAGCTATTGGCGGCACTAGCACCAATGTTGGGTCTTTTAGGTACAGTAACTGGCATGATCGAAACATTCCAAGTGATCACACAGTTTGGTAATGGTGACCCTAAAGTAATGGCGGGTGGTATTTCGATGGCACTTGTAACTACGGTACTTGGTCTGGTTGCGGCAATGCCTCTTCTACTGGCACACAACATTCTTAGCACTCAAGCAGAAAACATTCGCAATATTCTTGAGAAACAAGGTATTGGTCTTGTTGCTGAGCAGGCAGAAAAGACCGTTGAATCAAACGCTGTTGTTTCACCAGTTGGGACTGCTGCGTAATGGATATTTTGTCGGGTTCTCTATTACCAGCGAGTTGGTTAACGAGTGACTGGCTGCTGTCTTTATCAAGCTTTATGGAGCAGGGCGGTTTCGTCTTGTGGTGGCTAGCGGCTGTTGTCCTAGTGTATTGGGTGCTTGTGGTTGAACGTGTGCTTTATCTTGCGTTCTACTTTCCTAAGCAACGCCAAGCTTGGATAGCGAAATGGCATGAAAGAGAAGATCACTCTTCTTGGCATGCCAAAGCCATTCGTGAAGGTTGGTTAGGGCAAGCGAGTATCTTGCTTAACCAAAACTTGAATTTTATTAAGCTGTTAGTCGCTATTTGTCCAATGTTGGGTTTGCTAGGCACTGTAACCGGTATGATCTCTGTTTTTGATGTTATGGCGACACAAGGCAGCAGTGACCCTAAATTGATGGCTTCAGGTATCTCGTTAGCAACGCTGCCAACCATGGCAGGTATGGTTGCTGCATTAGCGGGCATGTTTGTCCATGCACGTTTAGCGAAAGTGTGTAACCGCTTAGAATTAAAATTAGAAAAATCTTTAAGGAGTCAACGATGAGACTCGGTCGACGTCATTCTAAAAACGAAGAGGCTCAAATAGACCTTACTTCGATGCTTGATATTGTCTTTATCATGCTTATTTTCTTTATTGTGACCAGTTCATTTGTTCGTGAATCAGGGGTAGAAGTCAATCGCCCACAAGCTTCTAACGTAGTTAGCCAAAAGGATGCGGGCATCTTTGTTGCGATTACATCTGCAAATGACATTTTCATTGATAAGCGTGTCGTTGATGTTGAACGTGTACAAGCGACGTTAGAGCACTTGTTGCTAGAACAACCTGATGCTTCTTTGGTTATTCAAGCGGATGAACACGCTTACAACGGTACTGTTGTTAAAGTGATGGATGCCGCGAAAGGTGCAGGTGTTAAAAACATTGCGCTTGCTGCTGATAAGCGATGATCTTGGAGGATCTTCATAAATGATTCGCCTATTTCTTGCTTTACCGTTAGCGGGTGCATTGGGCTTAGCTCTGTTTTCTTTTATGGCCTGGATGGTCGACAATGGCCATCAACGTTCACCAGACGATAGCGAGACGTTAAGTTTCAACATGGTAATGGTGGAACAAGAACAAGAAGTCCAAAGACGACAACGCGCAATCCCTGAAAAACCAGAAATGCCAGAGCCACCACCGGAAGCGCAAACGTCTCAGTCACAGGCTGAAGTTACGCCTCTGAATTCGATGTCTTCGCTGCCTTCATTGGATTTGAATACATCGATTGACGGCCTAGCGATTAACGCACCGACATTTTCTGATTTTGGGTCGAACCAACAGGCAATGCCTCTGTATCGAGTAGAACCTCGTTACCCAGCTAAAGCGTTGAAGCGCGGCGCTGAAGGTTTTGTCAGTTTGTCGTTTACCATAGATGAAACAGGACGCCCAATCGATATTGAAGTGATTGAAGCCAACCCACGTCGCATGTTTGAACGTGAAGCGATACGTGCACTGAAAAAATACAAGTATCAGCCTAAGGTTGTGGATGGAAAATCAACCCCTCAATTTGGTCAAACATTTACCTTTGAATTCAAGTTGGATAAATGATGAAACAGATATGGATATTAATGGGCTTGTTATTATTACCCCTTACGACACAGGCGCAAGAGCTATCCCAATATACTGCTATTCGTGTTCAAAAAGCGCATAAGCTTGCTCAAGATGAACAGGTTAAACAGGCGATTGAAGTACTTGCAGGTTTAGAGCTTTCTAAAGGATACGACAAAGCATATGTAGCTCGCATGCTGGGGGTGTTTTATTGGCAAGATGGTAAAACTGATAAGGCGATTCAGCAGCTGACTTATGCCGTCGATACTAATTTACTGGTGGATGAACAAGCTTGGGTAACGAAGCGTATGCTTGCTGATTTGTTGCTGAATGATCAGCAGTTCAAACAAGCACTTCCGCACTATTACGAGTTAGTGAAAACAGCGCCAGAAAAGGAAAAGAAAGGCACACTGTGGATGCGAATTGCCCAAGCTGAATACCAAATTGAAAACTGGTCAAAAACCCTAGTTGCAATTGGTAATCGAGACAAATTCAATTCGAAAGTAGAGTTGTCACCTCTATCGTTGAAGTTGGGCGCGCAGCTTCAGTTAAAACAGTGGAAACAGTCTATTCCAACACTAGAAAGCCTCATTGAACTTCAACCAGAGAAAGATAACTGGTGGCGTCAGCTTGTTGGTATCCAGTTAAGACTGGAGCGTAATCGTGATGCATTGAATACGCTGGCGTTGGCTGATCTGCATGGTGTTGAGCTAAAAGATTCAGACCGCAGGCTGCTTGCTCAATTATATGCGAAACGAGGCATTCCTGAGCGTGCTGCTCAAGAGATCGCTAAGTTAGATGGTGCGAACAGTGATGTTCAACTTCTGGCGGAGCAAGCAACTTACTGGCAGCTAGCGAAAGAGTGGGACAACGCGATTGAAGTGTGGACGTTAGCGTCTAAAAAAGACACTCGATACCACTGGAATGTAGCTCAGCTTTTGGTTCAGCAGGGTTATTATGATCGAGCGTTGGTTGTTTTAGACAAAGTGAAAGACAAAAATAAACAGGCCGACGTAGCATTGGCAAAAGTGCGTTCTTGGTATAAGTTGAAAAACTTAGATAACGCACTCGCTCAAGCTAAGCATGCGAATAACATTGAACCCTCTTCTGAAGCAAAAGGTTGGATTAAATATCTAACTCAACTACGAACAGTAACCGACAATGGAAATGTCTAATAGCTGTAAACAAAAGATAAGATATAGTACATAAAAATGAGAAAAGCAAAAGGGTGCCATTTGAACGTTCAAATGGCACCCTTTTTGATATCTTGCGTTAAAGTTTTGCGCGCTTGACTGTCCGGGAGGGCAAACAGCGAAAACTAAGTTCTAAGCGTGAGCATTCTAAGCTCAAGGATTGCACATCGTACCGATTGGAATTGCACTTTGAATCACACCACTTTTATCAGCGATCCAGTTTATAGTGCAATCACGATACGGGTCTTTAAAGGCGTGCAAAGTATTGCCATTATCTAAAGGCTTTTTAGTCTCAACCCAAGCATAGTTTCGCGATTCCCAAAAACTGATAGGGCGCGAACGTTCAGTTAGGTACAGTGCTTGTATATCGGTTATGTTTGAGCCGATGTGTTTTTGGAGGCGGTCTTGCTTGCTTGCTATTTGGCTGGTACAAGCCGTCACCAACATGGCAAAAGCTAAAATAATAATACGCATTTTAAAATCCTTTTAAACTTGTGTAACTGTACCTAATTTATAATCAATAAGTTTAATCTACTCTAAACCGCATCACATCAATCGCTGAACACATACACACCTCAATGATGTCTATAGTGATCTCAGTGCAAAACCTCGTAAGTACTCATCCATGCACACTGCGTCCTTTGTCTTAAAGTTGCTCAATCCACCTGTTTAGCTCTTGTTGACCTTCAGCTTTTGTCGAACTTTAAACGGCGACTAAGCACCATGAATACAAGTTAGCAAGAATATGCATACAGTTCGATTACTTCCCGTGTAATGTTATGTAAATTTTCTTCTACCGCTCGGTAAACGTAAACAATGTAAATTGAATGCCAATACGAATGATTATCAACTAAATTGTCGCCATAAAATTTATAGGTATTGGTTTGTATGTCGTTAAAAAGTAGGGCGGTTCAATCATGGGCTCGTCGACTTCATGTTTATATTTCAATGGCGCTTCTGTTCGTTGTTCTTTTCTTTTCAGTGACAGGTATCACCCTGAACCGGCCTGAGTTATTTGAATCAACGCAACCCAATATCCAACGATCGACGTTAACGCTTCCTACTAATTTATTCATGATACAAGAAGGACGATTAAAAGCCGATGAAACGGCCTTTGAAACGTTTCTGTTTAAAGAAGCCAACTTATCTGGCGTTCCTTCAGGTTTGGACATCTACGCAGAGATTGAAGACGGTGAGTTGCTCATCGGTGAGGTATCCATGGACTTCAAGGGACCAGGCTACAACGCTTCCGTGTTTGTTGACGTTACGTCTGAATTTGTAGAAGTCGAAACCACGAAATACGGCGTTATCGCATTGTTGAACGATCTACATAAAGGTCGTAACAGCGGTGAAGTATGGAAATGGTTTATCGATATCACTGCGCTATTGATGATCTTCTTTGTGCTTACTGGCGTGTGCTTACTGTTACCTAAGAAAAAGACGCTTAATACCTCCATCAAGTGGACGGTGTTTGGGTCTGCAATCTCACTTGTTATCTATTTTGTCGCCGTGCCTTAACGCTTGATTCGATTGATGAATCGGATTGAAGAGCGAACTCAAGGTTAAACGGATTTAAAAGGTTGTTAAACATGAAAAAAATGAACTGGAGCAAGGCGCTTCTTGCTTTATCCCTTTTGCCAAGCCTAGGTATGGCACAAGCGATTCCTGATACGGCAAAACTTGATGTCAGCTTCGAGCTTCCAAAGATTGATACCTCTATGTATGCACGTCCTTATGTGGCGGTGTGGGTAGAGAATAGCGAACGAAAGTCAGTGAAAACCATCGAGCTTTGGGTCGGTAAAGACGAATGGCTTAAGGATCTGCGTAGCTGGTGGAGAAAGGTTGGCCGTTACGATCGTGAACTGGTTGATGCTGTGACGTCTGCAACACGTCCTGCTGGTCAGTACCGTTTCGTTTGGGATGGCAAGAGCGACAGCGGTGAAACGTTAGAACAAGGCGAGTACACGGTTCATATCGAAGTGGTTCGCGAACACGGTGGCCGCAACTACCTTCGCCAAAAAGTATCACTCACAGATTCAAACGCATCTTACGAATTAAAAGCAACGGAAGAGACGGGTGAAATCACCCTGAACTACATCGCTAAATAGTAAGTGCGAACAGTAACTAGTAAGTACGAACTAAAACCAAGCTGAACAGAATAGACAGTGGTCATCGTAGGCTCAGATAGAGCGACACGGCTAACAATTATAAATAATGGAATTGAACATGATGAAACAGACAAAAATCAAAGCACTTGCTCTAGCGGGTGTGATGGCATTCGGCCTAGCAGCAACGACAACGGCACAAGCTCACCCACGTTGGATTTTGCCATCTCACTTCACTGTATCTAAAGAAGGTGGTGATTGGCTAACGTTCGATGTTACTGCGTCTCACGGTACGTTTGTTTTTGATAAGCCTGCTGGCAGCGAAAATGCGCATGTCATCATGCCTGATGGTCGCAGCGAGCGTCCTAACTTTGTGATTCGTGGCAAGCGTCGTTCAATCTTCGACTTCTATTTTGAAGAAGAAGGTACACACAAAGTGGCGATCAACAACCAGCCATCTTACTACACGCAATACAAAGCGGGTCGCCGTGACACGGTGAAGTGGATTAAAGCAAACAAAGCAGAGCGTGACTCTGTTCTTCCTGAAAAATCACGTGACGTGGTAACACAAATCAGCTTCACTCGTGCAGAAAGCTACATCACGGTAGGTAAGCCAACGGATTCAGTGTTCAAAATTGAAGGCAAGCTTCTTGAGATGAAGCCGGTGACTCACCCTTCAGATATCGTTGAGGGCGAACCAGTAACATTCCAATTCTTCTACAACGGTCAAATCCAAAAAGACGTGAAAGCGGAGATTACTCGTGAAGGTACGCTTTACCGCAACCACCAAGAGCAGATTGATGTGGTGAGTGATGAGAACGGTGAAATCACGTTTACTCCAGACGTAGCAGGTCGTTACGTAATGAAAGCGAACTACAAAGGTGAGTTGATTGACAACCCACTGGCAGATAAAGCAAGTGCGAACGTTCACCTAACGTTCGAAGCACTGCTTCAATAGTCTGTGATATCGGGGCTAGAGCCCTGATTAAGAACCAAAAAACTTAAGGGCTCATTTGAGCCCTTTATCGCTCAGTTTATTTCTGAGAATTTGCACTGTGGCTAGGGTACGAACCATGACAATAAAAACAAAACTTAACGCTTTAATGACTCCTTGCTTAGTACTGGGACTTGGTTTCGCTGCATTGCCTGCGCAAGCACACTTCCCACTGATGAGTTGCTGGTTTGAAGGTAAGACCGTTGCTTGTGAAGCGGGTTATTCGGATGGCAGCAAAGCGATTGATTACGCGGTTGAGATGTACGATTACGAAGACAACTTGATTGCAAAAGAGATGACAGATAAACGCTCTATCGTTGAATTCCCACATCCTGACACTGAGTTCTACCTTGTGTTCGATTCAGGCCATGAGTTTCCCGTTGAAGTTGATGTTGTTGAGATCAGCGAAAAATGATGATTCAAAGCGTACGTGCTGATACGGGCGGTAGAGAGGGCAAATGGGTAGGGCTGGTCATTGTATTCATCCTTTGCTTTACAACCGTTGCGATCCCATTTCATCAGGCAGAATCTCACGTTAAAGCAGTGCTTGATCATCAAATTCTTGTGACTGATGTTGAACAAGAAAACTTGGCGATGCTATCAGAGCTGCGTTTAGCTCATGAAGAAATTCGAGATCTGCGCATGGACTCAGACGGTGAGTGGCCGAGTGTTGCATCACTTAAAGATGAGTGGGTTGCCCCGTTTGTAGAAGATCAGAGTTGGAAGCGCAAAGGCTCTCATGCTTGGGTACTAGATGAGCGTGGTTACTATTTCTCTGCTCCAAGTGAATCTGCGACACCAAGTGAACAAGCTAAACCAACCGATCATGGTTCTGCGGATTCCTTTATTTTGAACGCGAACAGCGTTTCCCCTGAAATCTGGATCTTCTTGGGTGGTGTAGCGAAACAGCCAGCTACTTTTGACCAACACACGCTTGAGTCTACTGGTTGGAAAATGGTCGTGAACGAATCAGAAATTGAACAGCATCATGAAAGTGATGCTCACTAATAATAAGAGAATTACTATGCGAATTATGACTCTGTTCATGTCGTTATTAGCGGTGTTCATGGCACCCGATGCATTGGCAAAAGAATATAAGATCGACAGCGATAAACTGACGATTGGTATCACGCTTCAACCTTACTACAGCTACGTAAAAGCAGTAGTAGGAGACAAAGTGAACATTCTTCCTTTGGTTGACGCAGGTTTCAACCCACATAACTACTTACCACAACCCAATGATTTAAAGCGATTGAGCCAAATGGATGCAATCGTAGTAAACGGTATTGGTCACGATGACTTCGCGCTTAAAGTGATTTCAGCAGCGCAACGTGATGACTTAGTCGTGATCGAAGCAAACAAAGAAGTGCCTCTACTTCCTGCTCTTGGACAGTCTGTTGGTCAAGGTGCCGTTAACCCGCATACCTTTGTGGGGCTTTCGACAACTATTCAAAAGGTTTACACCATAGCCAGTGAAGTTTCTAAGCTCGATCCAGACAACGCTGCGTTTTATCGCAAGAATGCGCGTAAGTACGCTAAGCAATTCCGCTTTATGAAGCGTGACGCGATGCTGTCACTGGGCGAACTCGATACATCAGGTATGAAGGTCGCGACTACACATAATGCTTATGGCTACATCCTTCAAGAGTTTGGTGTGGATGTCGCGGCAGTAATCGAACCTGCACACGGTGTTGAGCCAAGTGCTAGCCAACTGCAAGAGACGATCGAGAAGATCCGCGCATCAGGCATTGATGTTCTGTTCTACGAGCTAAACATGCCAAACCGCTTTGTTGACACGATTGAAGCGGAAACAGGCGTGCAGCTTTACCGCTTTTCTCACATGACTCACGGCGAATACGAAGACGATAAAGTAGAAGTTGAGATGAAGAAGAACCTAGAGACGTTAATCGAAGCCATGAAATTTGCGGCGGCGAACCAAGCTAAAAGCGGGAACGCATAATGCTAGGTCCATCAATCTCAATTAATAAACTCGGCCTGCAATACGATAACAACGTGATTCTTGATGATATCTCACTAGAACTTAAAGCGGGTGAGTGTCATGTGATTATGGGACCAAACGGTGGAGGCAAAACTTCTTTGTTGCGATCTGTACTTGGACTTACGCCTTTCTCTGGTCAAATCAATATCCACTGGCCAGAAAAGCCCAGTATTGGTTACGTTCCGCAAAAAGCGACTTTCGAATCGAGCTTACCTTTGACGGTAATGGACTTCGTATTGCTTAATCAAACGCGAATCCCATTGTTTTGGCGCCGTAAATCTAAGCAATTGGATCTTGCTCTTGCCCAGTTAGACCGCGTTGGCATGGCGACACGCAGCGACCGCCGCATGGGACAGTTATCGGGTGGTGAGCAGCAACGCGTGTTGTTTGCTCAAGCGTTATTGGATAACCCAAGTCTATTGGTGTTGGATGAACCTACGACCGGTATGGACGAGCAGGGCGTGCGTTATCTGGAATCGCTGATTCGTGAATGTGTTAATGAAGGTCGTACGATTCTTGCGGTACACCACGATGTCACGGCAGTTCGTCGACTTGAAGCGAATGTACATGTCGTTAACCGATTCTTAGTAGATAGTGGCCCGCATGAGCAAGTTCTGCATCCAACTAAGATTGAGCGTCTGTTCCAGCATTACAGCAGTGGCGCTGCAATTTCTGAATCGAAGGAGGTTGCGTAATGGATTGGTTACGACAACTTGCCATTAGTGGTGTTGAAGCGGGTCTGTTATCAGAAAGCTTCATGTATGCCTTCATGGTAAACGCTTTGGTTGCAGCGTTACTACTTGGTCCTCTGTTAGGTGGTCTGGGTACTTTGGTGATTGCCAAGCGTCTGGCTTTCTTCTCAGAAGCCGTTGGTCACGCCGCGTTAACTGGTATTGCAATTGGTGTTTTGCTTGGTGAGCCACCAGAAAACCCAATCATTGGTCTGTTTAGCTTCTGTATGATCTTCGCTCTGCTTCTTCATTTTGTAAGAAATAGAACCAACGTTCCATACGATACCTTGGTTGGTGTGTTCCTTGCGCTGGCATTGGCAGTGGGTGCAGCGTTACTGATGTACGTGGCTCGTAAGATCAATATTCACATGCTTGAGAACGTACTGTTTGGTTCGATCCTTACGGTAACGGACCAAGACTTAGCGATTCTCGCAGGCAGTTGCGCGATCATCATTTTGCTTTTGATACCGACATTCAACCGTATCCTGCTTACCTGTATCAGTCCTGATATTGCGAAGGTTCGCGGTTACAACACCAGTTTCTACGACTACCTGTTTGTCATGATGATTACGTTAGTCACGATTGCTGCCGTGAAGATCGTGGGTGCAGTTTTGGTAGGCGCTTTGTTATTGATTCCAGGTGCGACGGCTCGACTACTAACTAAACGCATGGGTAGCTTTGTGCTGTTATCAGCTCTGCTTGCGACCATTGCTTGTCTGGTTGGTACGGTATTACCAATGGAACTTAAATTGCCAGTACCGTCAGGTGCTTCAATCATCATCGTTTCTGCAACGTTTTTCCTAGCAGCAACGTTATACCGAATTGTAAGAAAGGCGTAATCATGACTTGTTTAATGAATCGTATCACTAGCTCAATAAAACTTATCGCTAGTTCAGCAAAAACAGCGGCTCAAGTAGGTGTGCTTGGTAGTGTGTTAATAGCTGGTTCTGTGATGTCACTGAACGTGAATGCAGAAGATATTCTAACGAGTACACCTGTAACCTATGCACTAGCGACAGAGCTAACCAAAGGCACGGACATTACGACCGAATATCTACCACCGAAGCGCTACGGTATTGACCGTCTGCCGAATTGGTTCGGTACCAAGGGCGCAAGTAAAGTGCTTCAATCGGGCGAAAAGGCGACCGTTGCGGTAACGCTGTCATCGATCTGGCAAGCCGACCCTACGTTTGTATACGCAAGACAAGGCAATATCCGCTTAGTTGAGGTTGATGCGGCTCAAGCGATTACACCGCGAGCACAGGGTGTTGCAGCACTTACATTGTCGAATGGTGATGTGTCTAAATATGCGTGGTTAAACCCGACCAACTTAACGCGTATGGCGGCGATTGTGGCTGACGACTTTAAGTTGTTGTGGCCTGCGCAAGCTGAAACGATTGATAGCAATTTACAACGCGTGATGTTGGATGTTCGTGAACTGATCAACAAGCAGCAAGCAGTATTGCTAGATAACGACGTAGATTCAGTATTGCTGCTTTCAGAAAGCTTGGAAGATTTCGCCTCTGGCAGCCAACTGTTTGTTGAAGATCGTATGTTCAAAGCTGAACTGGAATGGACAGAGGAAGACACAGCGAAGTTAAAAGCGATGTTTTCGGAAGATGATGCTCTATGGTTAGTCACAGCGAAAAAGCCAAGCAATTTGATTAAATCATTGGTACCGAATGAGCGTATCTTAGTGGTGGATTCTGTTGATCGTTGGGGTAGAGCAGGGATTAATGGAAAAGCACCGTTTGCCCGCTGGGAAGTGCAGCCATTCAAAGGCTAATCAGCGTGATTACAAATGGTAGGATCAAAAAAGCAGCCCAAATAGAGGCTGCTTTTTTTGTTCTTGTCTGTTGGCTCTGAAAAGAGTGTCAGACAAGAGGGCTGCGAGTTTAAACTTACTCTGCAGCTTTTGTCTCTTCAGCTTCAACAGTTGTTTCTACTGAACCTTCAGCTTGCTCTTGAGCTGCTTTCGCTTGTTCTTCAGCTTCCATTTTTGCGCGGTCAGCTTTAGAAATGTAGCGAGGCTTGTTGCTACTATGCAGTTTAGAATTCGCCTGTTTCTGCTTCTTTTTTAGAATTTGATTGATTTTTTTCTTACGGTTCATTGCTGCATAGCCTTGTATTTAGTTTAGGCGGTGGAGGATAATCATTTTAGCTCTAGAACTCAATATTTACATGGTATTCAGCAAGGAAAATATCACTATGCAGGCAGTCGAGACCGAACGTTTAAGATTAAGAATGATCACACCTCAAGATGCGACGTTTATTCAACGATTATACAGCTCAGAAGATTTCTTGCGTTACATCGGTGATAAGGAAATCAATGACACTGACAAGGCTGTCGAGTACATCGAAAACAACATTCTTAAGATGCACGAAGAGAAGGGTGTTTGTTTGTTGATGGTTGAAATCAAGGAGACTTCAACGCCAATTGGTATCTGCGGACTAATCAAAAGGGATACCTTAGAGTCGCATGATATTGGCTACGGGTTTGTTCCTGAGTTTTATGGTCAAGGCTTTGCCCAAGAAGCAGCAAAGGCGATAATTGAACAAGCTAAGCAGAATGCTGATATCGATCATTTAGTTGCCATCACAACCTCTGATAACATTCGAAGTATCGCATTACTGACTAAGTTAGGTTTTGTGTTCGAGCGAGTTGAAGATGTGATCAGCGAAAGCGTTAATCTCAACCTGTACGGTTTCTCATTAGGTAATTAAAACATGTTCCAACATAACAATATTCTACAAGGCGAGCTTGCAACGGAGTACAAAACCGTTATTGCGATGGTGCACATCTATTGCAAAGATCACCACGGTGAAGTTCGTCAGAATAACGCGTTATGTGAGGAGTGTGAGCAGCTGTTGCGTTATGCCGAAACACGGCTGGATAGATGTCCTTATGGCGAAGCAAAACCGACCTGTAACAAGTGTCCGATTCACTGCTATAAACCCGATCCGAAAGAGCAAATGCGTTTAGTGATGCGCTATGCCGGGCCAAGGATGCTATTTAAGCATCCGATATTAGCGATCAGGCATTTGATTCATGAGAAGCGGAAAGTACCCGAAAAACCGCTGCCGAATGTGTCGAACCGCCATATCCGAATGAACAAGAAGTAACTGGCGCTTTAAAGTAATTCCTAAAGAAACGAAAAAGGTCTGATTTCTCAGACCTTTTTGATGTAGATACGTTTTATCTAAGCTCGAATATAGCCAGGTAACTCAAACTTACGCAGCTTGTGGCTCTTCGTAGGTCACCGTTAGGTTGTTGATCCATCGTCTGCTCAAGTAACGGTGTGAACAGATAGCCAATTTCACCACTTCTTCTACTAACATCAGACCATAGATGTATTTGAAGTCCCATCCAGCGACAAACGCCCCATAAACACATACTGGAATGCCCACCATCCACATCGCGATGAAATCCATACGAAGGCAGAACGCGTTATCACCACCAGCACGAATAATACCGTTAATGATCACCATGTTGAGCATGCGAATCACAACCGCAAAGCACATGATCATCATTGCAGGGGAAGCGAGCGGGTATAAAGCGTCAGTGGTCAGGTTTAGCCATGATAGAACATGCTCTTTACCCATAAACAGCATCAAACCGACAACCGCACCAAAAACAACTACGGCTTTGATGAAGGTCAGACCCATACTCATAGCGTCATCAAACTCATCACGACCGAGTGAGTGACCAAGCAGTACAGAACACGCAACCGAGATACCAAAGAATATTGAGTAACACAGCGACTCAAAAGGCGCGAGCATTGAGAAGACTGCGAGCTCCGTTGTGCCCATGTGACCAAATATCATTTGGTAAGCCATAGTACCCATTGCCCATAAAACGGCATTCATGGTCAGCGGCAGAGCAATACGACGGTAAGACAACCACAATGACGGACGATGTGGTGAGCTAGGCGTGGTTAACAACCAGTGGTTACGCATACGCATGTAGCCATACATCAAGCCCACTTGAATCAAGCGCGCTAGGGTGGTTGCTAATGCCGCACCTGCAACACCCATCGCTGGAATACCGAAGGCACCTTTGATGAGCACGAAGTTAAGTGCGATGTTGAGGGCAATCGTCACCGCACCAAGCAATAGTGGAGTTACGGTGTCACCTGATGAGCGCATGCTTGCCTCTACCACGACGACAATGTGAGTCAGCAGAAGGACAGGGAATCCATACCAAAGGTAAGTCGCACCAAGTTCAATCACAGTTTGATCGCTGGTTTGCAACATCATCAAAAACTGAGAACCAAGAGTGATGATTGCCGTTACAGGCAGCAGAACTTTTAAGCCAAATACCATTGCGATAGATGACACTGTGCGCGCGCTTTTGCGGTCGTTCTTTCCCCAATATTGAGCGACTAATGTTCCGTTTGCTGAGGCCAACCCTGCCATAATCATAATAGCAACGAAGTGCCATTTTGATGCAATTCCCACAGCGGCAGCTGCTTCCATGCCAAAACCACTGACCATTAAGACGTCAGCAAGGGCAAGAATAGCAACCAGCGCGCTTTGCAAAGCAACAGGCAAACCAAGTTTAACGATACGAGGTAATATGCTCTCTGGCTTGTTATTCATAGATGAGTTAGGGTTGATGTTAGTTGTCATAAGCTCTCCGATTTATGGCAGAACTATAGTGATTTGAGCGAAGTAACAACATGTTTAAAAAACAACAAAACCTGTGCGAATCCGTCATTGATACCATGAAGCCTAAATCAACGTGGCAAGATGATGTTTTTCTCGCGGAACAATGTAAAGAACGTTTTTTGACCGTTGAAGATATCCCAGAAATGAAAAGCTGCGGTGTTTACATGGGTGGTATGGCAAAGCTGCATGATGCGTATTGGGTTGAACGCGAATCTGTGAATGTTCATACCTTGATTTTTACTCAAGAAGGGGGCGGAATCCTTACCACCGCAACCTCAGTACAAGCGATTACGCCATACACGCTGGTGGTTCTTCCCGCTGGAACGCCATTTCGCTTTGAACTTGATCCTCAATACAACTATTGGAAAATGGCTTGGATGCTGACGCCTGATACCCCGCAGTGGCAACATATCGCGAGCTTGGGTCAGAGCATTGTGCCTTTCGGCGAGTGCGAACAAATCTGGTCACTAATGAACTTGGTTCACTTTGAAATCGGCGGCAGGGCAAGTTACAGAAAGCTACTGATGAGTGAAATCATCCGCACGTTAACAGGGTTTGAACCTAAATCGACCAGCACCACGGCACGTGTTCAGGCGTTATACAACGAAATCGAGAGCAGTCTGCATTTAGCGTGGACAGTAGCAGGCATGGCCGAGCGTGTTTTTATCAGTGAAGAACAGTTAAATCGAGTCACGAAGTCGCTGTTTAATGTTTCTCCGCGCAGCAAATTGATTCAGCTGAGAATGGACAAAGCGACCAGTTTGTTGAAGCAACAAGATTGGTCGGTGTCGATGATAGCCAATCGTCTGGGTTATAAAGACCCATATAACTTCTCACATCGGTTTAAAAAGCACTTTGGTTTATCGCCAAGTCAATATCGCAAGCGTAATCAAACCTCGGATTAGACCTTTGGTCTGCAGTTTCGGGTCTTGGAATCTAAATCAGACATTTGTGCGACTACTATTTTACCCGAGGATATAAGGCGATGTTCAGTATCAGCGTGTAATAATTGATCTAAGCAGTAAAAGTACGGTATTGAGATGTTTATCAGTTTAGTATTTTTACTCTATTATGTAATATCGTAAACATTTAAGAATACGTCTACTTATGCAATACGAGGTATATATGGAACAACTTACCAACGAATTAGGTGATTTTGTGCTGCCGTCCAAACTTGTTTTAAATAATAGAGAGTTTCAATCAGGTACTAAGATTGTTAGAAAACAGGGTTGCGGGTCGATTATTGGGACGCTCTCAGAACCTCACCGTAAAGTATTGTTCTATCTATACCAAAATAAAGGGCAAGTGGTCAGCAAGCAAATTTTGAAGAGTGTTGGTTGGGCTGGTAAAGCTGTCACGTCTGCCTCAGTGCTTGTCGCTATTTATGAGATCAGAAGGATTCTCGATTGTCGCTGCATTCAAACTGTTTCAAATGAAGGTTATGTTATGGAGCAAAGAAATAATCCTCTATTGATATCCTGTTAATATTTTAATAATAAAAATTTAATCTCTTTACCGTACGAGTTCCATTGATTATCGTCATTTTTAAAACGTCCACTTATAAGCGACGTTATATTAAAAATACCGAATCTGACTTTGTCGCTGGCTATATAGTAAGGGAATTATATAAAAATGGACTCTTATCCTGCATTAGAAACGAACCACTCTGAAAATAACGTAGTAATTGAACTCAATGGTAAGATAGTTGAACTCCACACCAAGCTCATTCGAAACGTAGAAAATGGATATGTGTTAGCAACGCTGCCGTTAGCCTATCGAAAAATTATTCTATTTATGAATCGACATCGTGGTGAATTATTCAGCGTTGGCCAATTAAAAAAGATTGGTTGGGAGAACGAAAAAGTGACTAACTCGTCTGTGATTGTCGCAATATCTGAAATTAGATCGTTATTCGGAGACGGTTTGATCATTACGATTACAGGTGAAGGATACGTATTCCAACCTTAACTTTGTTCTATTTTATGATCTTGGTAGTCGATCTTTCCGCCAGATGACCAACGACAAAGGGCCCTTAGTTTAGACGAAAAGTCATAACTCAGAGCCCCAAATTTCACTGTTAATCAACGATGTTTTTTCATACCGAGTTGTCGATTTTATTTCTTATATACAGGGGTTACTCTCCTGCGATCTGAAGTGGAGAACGCTTTAGGCTCGCAATTAACATGTAAATTGTTGTCGCTAACAGAGACGCAAACAGATAAGTGAATAACCCTGCTTGTGAACTCATGAAGGTGTCAGCAATCAATGGGCCAGCAACAGAACCGATGCTGTAGCAAAGCAGCATGATTTGAGTTACGGAAACCAAGTAGCTTGGATCTAAGTTACGACAGCCTAAGTTAATCGCAATAGGGTACAGTGCAAATGTTGCCATGCCCAAAACGAATAGGCTCATACCTAATACGTAGAAATCACGATTCAAAGTTAGCACTGCAATACTTGCTACTCCTAGCAAGCAGAACAAAGCCATCAATAATACTTGTCCGATGTGGTGAGATAACCAAGTCACCATTGGCTGTACAGCCATGCCACCCATGATTACCAAAGCCATCAAACCTCCGATGTCTTCGTGCGCAATGTTACGCTGCGCTAATTCTACTGGCATCAAACCGTAAATAGCACCTAGAGTAAGCCCTGATACGATGCAACCAATTAAAGCGCTGTGGCTCAATTTGCTGATCTGTTTTAAAGACAAAGACTTTGCATCGTGGATCTGTGGAGGTGTCGCTTGGCCGTACATTAATACAATGACCGCACCGAATAAAAGAGTGAACATTGCAATGAACGGCACGCCACCTGTAATTCCAAGGTATCCAATACCAAGCTGACCAACGGCAGAACCGCCGTATAGCGAACACATGTAAACCCCTAAACGTTTCGCACGTTGGGATTCGTCCCCGCTCATTAGCCAAGACTCTACAATCACAAAGATCCCTGCGACAGACACACCCGCAACAAAACGCGCAAGTAGCCATACGGCTTGATGTGGGAGCAATGGCAACACAAGGATCGTTGCGATAAATACGCTAAGCGCCATAACGAATGCATCTTTATGGCCAACACGAGCAATCGTACGTTCGATCAATAGCGTACCCGCGAGAAGACCCGCATAAAAGGCACTCGCCAACCAACTCGATAGGTTACTGTCTAAGCCATACTCAGACAGCATTAATGGTAATGAACTCATTAAGTAGCCTGAAGCGATCGCGTAAAAAGACAATGCAATAACAGGAACAGTTATGCGAGTTGTTGGTTGGATGTTGTCCAATGCAGGAGCCTCTAAATAGTGAAAGAAACGATGAATTTTCCGCGACTATGGGGGAGAAACTGAATTGGGTAAAACGAATAAAAATGGTCGTGAAGATAAAAGAAATTTATCGTGTTTGTTGGCTAAAACACCGTTGTGATATTTCATGTTTTCGCGATATTTTCTGCGGTTAAATAGCCGATAAAGCGTTGTTCAAACGACTATTTAATTTGAAAGACGGAGAGAGGTTCGTTGTATTCATCAGATTTTAATTTAGGGCGTTTAATCGTGTTAGACCACTTCTTTTCGGTATTGTCTGGGCGAGCTTCCACTCCACTTACGAAAGGCATGTCGAAAGTTAGCGCTGTCTGAAAACCCAACGCGCTCAGATATCTCTTCAATGCTCATTTGAGTTGAAGAAAGGTAGTGTCGAGAAAGGTGAAAACGAACGTGGTCAAGTATCTTCTGGTAACTCGTATCGACGGCTTTGAGGTGTCGGCGCAGTGTTCGAGAAGACATCCCCAATTCTGATGAAATAGATTCTATCGAAGGGTAGCATCCGGGTCTCTCTAACAGCATTTGAGAGACTTTTTCTTTTAGGCTTGTTGACGCACTGACTTTTGCCAACATGTCGTCACATGATTTCAGGCACATCTGCAGCGTGATGGTATTGGCGGTAGGAAGAGGCGAGTACAAACTTGTTGCATCAAACTGCCATTCAAGGCGATCACTATTGAATTCAACGGGGCAACGGAAAATCTCTGTGTAGAGGTCGCCGTATTCAGGTTTTGGGTAAGGGAAGCGAATCACTTGTGAGGGGAAGGGTTGTTGCAACACTTCTTCACACAAGCTTTGAATTGCGGTGAACCAGTATTCACAGCAAAAAGGCAGCAGCGAATCTAAATCGATAAGTTGTTCTGCGCGAAAGTGCCCCACGTTGTCTTCAACAGACATGGTTTTTCTTAGTACTGGGCCTGCAAGCTGCATATATTTAAATCCAATCAGCAAAGCATCTAAAAGCGTTTCACTACTGAATACCGCATAACCTAGAACACCAAAGTCGCTAAACCGTGCTTGTTGGCCGACTCTTAACCCTAAACCGCCTTCATCAGTGTTCGCCAATGCGTTACTGAACACCGCCAACTTTTGCGCCAAGGTAATGTGGGTATCTGGCGTGTTGAGTTGCAGAGCATCAATGTTACTGCCTTCCAATAATGCTTCGATATTGAGGGCGGGTGACATATAGCGATGCAGTAATTGAAGATCAAGAATACCGAATGCTTGCATATCGGGTTCGTAGACTGCGGTGTATTCCATAGGATGCCTCTTGTTGAATATTCCCATCTTAACCGAACTTTTTACATTTACGCTTGTCGCCTGTTCTCACTTTCCCAAGCTTGTTCAAACTTTTGCTTTATGTGTGCAAGGTTTTACAAGGCCTGATAAAGCTGTGTCCGAATATCACCGGTATTTGTCTTTTTGAAACCTGTTCGAAATGTTATCAAAATGTTGTAATTTGATGGGTTGCATATTGGAACATCTCAAACATTTTGCTCAATACCTACTGTTTTGCTCAATAAATATTCTTACCTACATGACACACCAATGTGCAGGCTTTGATAGCAACAAAGACAACACTTATTACAACGATTAAAACGTCTAAGGCTAATGTGACCGCTAGGTCAAGCCGAATAAGGAGACCATGGATGCACAATCTTGCTGTTAACTTGGAGCGCAGCGCTTCGCTTTTTCCAACTAAAGCCGCTCTGCGTATGGGATCGGATGAAGTCAGCTTTTCTCAGTTAGAACAACTTTCTGGAAACGTGGCCGCGAATCTAAAAAGACTCGGGTTAAAGAAGGGAGATAAGGTCGCGTTGTCGTGTCCGAACGTCACATATTTTCCAATCGCTTATTACGGGATTCTAAAAGCGGGCTGTGTGGTGGTGCCTTTGAATGTGTTATTCAAGGCCAGAGAGATCGCTTATCACCTTAATGATTCAGATACGAAAGCTTATTTATGCTTTGAGGGCAGTGAAGAGCTGCCAATTGGACGCTATGGATTACAAGGCTTCGAGCAGGCAAATCAGTGTGAACATTTTATTCATATGCCAATCCCAACAAGCTCAGGAACTCCTTCAGAAGCACATCAGCAACATGAATCGATTACCGACTGGATGGCACAACCTTTGGCTTCGTTTGAGTCTGTGGCGTGCAATGGTGATGATACAGCTGTAATTCTGTATACCTCAGGTACTACAGGTCAGCCAAAAGGCGCAGAGCTTTCCCACACCAACATGCAAACCAATGCGATGTCGTCACAGTATTTAATGAGACTGGAATACAGCGATACGACAATGGCCACGCTTCCTCTGTTCCATAGCTTCGGCCAGACAGTGATGATGAATGCGAGTGTGTTAACGGGGTCGACCATGGTGTTGATTCCGCGTTTCGAACCTTCACTGGTGATCGAACAGATCATTAACCATAAAGTAAGCGTATTTGCGGGTGTTCCTACTATGTATATTGCGCTTCTAAAAGCGGGAGAAAAGTCCTCTAGTAGTTTAGAAATAACCAAACGATCTGAACAGGTTAAACATAGCTTAAGGCTTGGTGTGTCTGGTGGTGCGTCTATGCCTCTTGAGGTTATCCGACAATTTGAATCCCGATTCGAACTTCCGGTATTGGAAGGTTATGGTCTGTCTGAAACTGCGCCAGTTGCCACGTTTAATCATATTGATGGTGACCGATTGTCTGGCAGTGTGGGTCAACCCTTATGTGGTCACCTTATAAAGATTACAGACATCCAAGGTAACTCAGTCGCCATGGGTGAACTGGGTGAGGTATGCATCAAGAGTCCAAGTGTCATGAAAGGCTACTATCAAAGGCCAGAAGCCACGGCAGAAGCCATCAGGGACGGTTGGTTCCTAACGGGAGATATCGGACGCACCGATGAGCACGGCAATTTATTCATTGTCGATCGCGTTAAAGACATGATCATCCGTGGTGGTTACAACGTGTATCCGCGTGAAATCGAAGAAGTATTGATGTGTCATCCCGATGTCGAAATGGTCGCGGTGGTGGGTGAATATCATGATCGTCTAGGCGAAGAAATTCATGCCCATGTTGTGCTTCATGAACATACACAACCTGATAGCAAGGCGCTGATAGCTTGGTGTCGTGAGCAATTAGCGGATTACAAATACCCTCGTAAGGTGTTTATTCGTAAAGCGCTACCAATGACGGCGACAGGCAAGATTTTGAAGCGAGAGTTACACCCACTAGAAATAGCGGAGGCAACCAATGGATAGTTATGATTTTATTATTGTTGGCGGTGGTTCTGCGGGTTGTGTCATGGCTTCGCGGCTGTCTGAAGACCCGAATATCACGGTTTGCTTATTAGAAGCGGGTGGTAAAGACAGCAGCCCGTTCATTCATACTCCGGTTGGCGTGGTGGCAATGATGCCAACCAAACTCAACAACTGGGCCTTTGAAACCGTTGAACAACCGGGTTTGAATGGTCGTAAAGGTTACCAACCGAGAGGTAAGACACTGGGCGGTTCTAGCTCTATCAATGCCATGATGTATGCTCGTGGGCACCGTTACGACTATGACACATGGGAAAGCTTGGGTAACACTGGCTGGAATTATGAATCGTGTTTGCCTTACTTTAAGAAAGCGGAAAATAACGAAGTTCACCAAGATGAGTACCATGGCCAAGGTGGTCCTTTGAATGTGGCGAACCTTCGATCGCCAAGCCCGATGTTGGAACGTTACTTAACGGGATGTGAGTCGATAGGGGTTCCTCGTAATAAAGACATCAACGGTGCGGCTCAATTTGGTGCGATGCCGACTCAGGTGACTCAGATTAATGGCGAACGATGCAGTGCTGCCAAGGCTTATTTAACACCAAACCTTTCGAGACCAAATCTAACGGTCGTGACCAAGGCAACCACGCATAAGGTCTTGTTTGAAGGCAAGAAGGCGATTTGTGTCGAATATGGTTCTAACGGCAAGCGTTACCAGATCCAATGCAACAAAGAAGTGATTCTATCCGCTGGTGCCTTTGGTTCCCCCCAATTGCTGTTACTGTCGGGTGTCGGCGCTAAAGGTGAACTAGAGACGCACGGAATTGAGCAGGTTCACGAACTACCCGGTGTGGGCAAGAACCTCCAAGACCATATCGACTTGGTACATTCGTACAAGTGCAGTGAAAAGCGTGAAACTTTCGGTATCTCGTTGCAAATGGCCTCTGAAATGACCAAAGCTTTACCCTTATGGCATAAAGAACGCCGTGGGAAAATGAGCAGCAATTTTGCTGAGGGGATAGGCTTTCTTTGTTCCGAAGATCATATCGCCGTGCCAGATTTAGAGTTTGTATTTGTGGTCGCTGTGGTTGATGACCATGCCCGAAAAATACATACCAGTCATGGGTTTACGTCTCATGTCACCTTGCTACGACCGAAAAGTATAGGCACGGTAACGCTCAATAGTAGTGATCCCTATGATCCGCCTAAGATCGACCCTGCATTTTTCAGTCACCCTGAAGACATGGACGTGATGATTAAAGGCTGGAAGAAGCAGTATCAAATGCTAGAGAGCTCGGCGTTCGATGATATCCGTGGCAATGCTTTTTATCCTGTCGATGCTAATGATCACAAAGCTATCGAGCAAGACATCCGTAACCGGGCGGATACTCAATATCACCCTGTTGGAACCTGTAAAATGGGTATCGCTGATGATTCACTAGCTGTGGTAGATAAAGATCTTAAAGTCCATGGGGTACACAACTTAAGAGTCATTGATGCGTCGGTTATGCCGACAGTAGTCGGGGCCAATACCAATGCGCCAACCATAATGATTGCTGAGAAAATAGCTGATCAGATGAAAGAGCAATATAGCTTGGATAAGAAAGACACTATAAACGAGCAAGGCGCGAATGAAAGCGCAGAACATGAAATGACGGGTTAGAAGCACAGATTAGAGATAACAGGCGTATTTACAATAGGTTAGGGAGCCTTATTCATTAAGGTTCCTTAACCTATTTTGTTTGTTGATTACTGAAAGAATCGAAACAAACTTATTTAGTCAGAGCTTGATTAAGCCATTGATCAAATTGATTTTTTGGTAACGCACCGTTGATCGTGTCGACACGTTTTCCGTCCTTAAATACCATCACAGTAGGAATGCTTCTGATTTGGTACATTGCGGCAAGCTGCTGTTGAGCTTCGGTATCAACCTTAACGAATCGAACATCTCCAGAACGCTCTTTTGCTACGTCGCTGAACACAGGCGCAAAGCCCACACATGGGTTACACCATGTTGCCCAGAAATCGACAACCACAGGTTGTGAACTGTTCAAGATAGATTGGAAATTAAGTGACGTTCCCTCGATAGGAGCGCCATCGAGCAGTGCTGTTTTGCACTTACCACAAGTTGGGCTTTCTGAAATTCTTTCTAAAGGAACTCGGTTTACGCCATTACAAGAAGGGCAGCGTGTGTTGAATGTAGACATAACTTTCTCTTTTTATTGTAACTCCGTTGCTAACGCGATTTACGAATCACGCACGGAGCGCTTATACTGTTTAAAACTAGAATACGATACTTAAATAAAAACAAACAATAAACAGGTAAATGATGACAAAATTTTACGCCGAAATTACTGGCTGGGGAAAGTGTCTACCACCAGCCGTGCTGTCCAATGATGATCTAAGCACTTTCATTGATACGTCTGACGAGTGGATTCGAACTCGAACTGGTATCGAAAACCGTCGTATCAGTCATGTAAATACCTCTGAGCTAGCGACTGTTGCAGCAAAACATGCCATGGCGTGTGCCGGCCTTACTGCCGAAGATATCGACCTCGTGATCATCGCGACGTGCAGCCCAGATTCTCTTATTCCAAATACTGCGTCTAAGGTTCAACAGAACCTAGGCATTAAAAGTGCAGCGGCTTTCGACCTTAACGCAGCGTGTACTGGCTTCATTTACGGTGTTGAAACCGCGACTCGACTTATTCAAGCGGGTAACTACCGCAATGCTATCGTTGTCGGTGCTGAGCGTCTGTCATTCTTCATCGACTGGACCAAGCGTGATACTGCAGTTCTGTTCGGTGATGGCGCTGGTGCAGTGGTTCTATCTCGCACTGAAGAGCAAGTTGGCTTACAAGAAGCTCAGATCGGTTGTGATGCTGAAGGCCGTGATATTCTAGCGGTACCAAAATTCGGTACTTCTATGGACCGCTTTGCCGCTGATAACGGCTACTGGGACTTTGATTTCGTTGGTAAAGAGATCTTTAAACGTGCAGTGAAAGGCATGGGCGCAGCGGCACACACAGTATTGAGCCGCACAGGTATCTCAACCGACAACATTGACGTTGTGATTCCGCACCAAGCGAACATCCGAATCATTCAAACTCTGTGTGATATGGCGGGTATCGATCGCGAGAAAGCGTTTGTTAATATCCAAAACTACGGCAACACATCCGCAGCGACTGTGCCAATCGCATTGTGTGAATCGCTAGAACAAGGTTTCGTTAAGCCTAACGACAACATTCTTGTTGCGGCATTTGGAGCGGGTTTAACGTGGGGTGCTGGCCACATTAAATGGGGTAGCCGTGTTGAACCACTAGGTCAATCAGATGCTAAGCTTCCAGAAGCCGACAAATCTGCGTTAGAGCTTTTAGAAAGAGCCATTTTACACTGTAAAACACACCCGAATTCAGCGAGCGAATAACGCTGATGGATACAGTAACCAAAGTACGTCTTATGACTAAAGCCGACCTAGATGGGGCGGCTTTAGTCCACCAAGCAACGTTTGTTCGACAACAGAACTCAAACGATTGGTTACAATGTAACTTAAATGCCGCGCCACGCTTTCTTAACTTTGTTGCAGAGAGTGAAGGTGAGATCGTGGGTTACATCATCTGGGTTCAGAAGAGTGGGTTTAGACCTGAAGCTGTATTAGAGTTAGAACAACTTGCGGTATTACCAAGCGCACAGGGTAAAGGATTGGGCAAAAAGCTGATTCTAGATTCCCTGCCGCAGGTAAAACAGCATTTGGCGGAGCAAGGCTCAACACTAAAGCATGTTTTAGTGACCACCAGAGCGGATAACTTTGCGCTGAAGCTGTATCAGTCGACATTGGGAGCAGAGGTCGAAACCACGATTTCAAACCTGTACTCTGCTGACGAAGTGCTTATGATAGCTCGCAATGTGGGTGAGCGGATCTGATCGCTGAGTTCTTAGAACCAATTATAATCAGCGGTACAAACCGACCGTCATCGATAAACGTTTAATTAGGGACTAATCTAGTCCCTTTTGTTATTTCTTAGGAAGTGTTTTGAAGAAAGTTTTAGCAATTGGCTACGTTTGGCCTGAACCGAATTCATCGGCGGCTGGCAGCCATATGATGTCACTTTTACGATTGTTCAAGAGACAAGGTTGGTCAGTTGAATTTGCAACGCCAGCTCAAGAAACCGAGCACATGATTGATCTCTCTGAAGAGGACATCACAAGCCAATCTATACAGTTGAATTGCGATAGCTTTGACCAGTACATCGAAGAGCTGCAACCCGATGTCGTGATGTTTGACCGTTTCATGATGGAAGAGCAGTTTGGTTGGCGCGTGGAAAAGGTATGCCCGAATGCGTTTAAGTTACTGGATACGGAAGATTTACAGTTCTTACGTAATGCTCGACACGAAGCGGTTAAGAAAGAGACAGAACTGACTAAAGCGCATTTGTACAGTGACTTGGCTAAACGTGAAATTGCCGCGATTCTACGCTGTGATCTTTCGTTGATCATTTCTAGCTACGAGATGGAACTGCTTCAAGCTGAGTTCAATATCGATCCAAAACTGCTTCATCACTTGCCGTTCATGGTTGATCTCAACACTCTACCTGAAAGCACGAAAAGCTTTGAAGAACGTAAGCATTTCATGACGATAGGTAACTTTAGACACGCACCGAACTGGGATGCCGTACTTCAGTTACAGAAGATTTGGCCGAAGATTCGCAAGCAGTTGCCAGACACTGAACTTCATATTTATGGATCTTACCCGCCACCGAAAGCGACGGCTTTGCATAACCCTAAAACTGGCTTCCATATCAAAGGTTGGGCGAAAAACGCTCAAGAAGTGATGGAGCAGGCTCGTGTTTGTGTTGCACCTTTACGATTTGGCGCAGGCATTAAAGGCAAGTTACTTGATGCGATGAAGCTACAGACTCCGAACGTGACCAGTGAAATCGGCAGCGAAGGCATGTTGCCACAAGGAGAACTGCAATGGCCAGGTGCGGTTGCTGATGATATCGACGAATTTGTTGAAGCTGCAGTTGCCCTTTATAAAGATGAAGAGAAGTGGCTTAAGGCACAAAGCCGATGTCATTCAATCCTTGAAGCGCACTACGAGCAGAATAAACTGGGCGACACATTGATTGAGCGATTGATTGCGTTAGAGTCGGATCTTGAATCTCATCGACTGGATAACTTCTTTGGTTCGATGCTCAAACACCACAGCATGGCGAGCACGAAGTATATGTCCCAGTGGATAGCTGAAAAGAACAAGACTAAGTAGCTTACATAATACAACCAATACAACCGAATTAAATCATAAGCCCTTAGGTTAACGCCTAGGGGCTTTTTTCATGCAGGGCGCTTGTTAATTCCAGACTTACAAAACGACACATACTCGCAGTACATTAGCATTGACTAATTTATATTTATTAGTAAACTCTAATTTATAGGTTGTTATGAGTTTATGATGTTTGTGGATAGGAGAGGTTTGTGCTTAGTTTGATTCCTTGGGATGCTTTTTTCGGCGGCATGTTGTTAGGCGTGTCGGCCATTGTTTTAATGTTGGGGATTGGTCGAGTTGCTGGCATTAGTGGCATTGTCAGCCGATTATTGCCAACTGGCACCAGCAACAAAGAACGTAAAGATGCGGATACAGCAAACACCGAAAAACACTGGCGTATCGCCTTTGTTGTGGGAATGGTCGCAAGTGGTTGGCTATTAATTCCGACGGGCTACCAACTTCCGCAGTTAGAAGAGATGAATCTCGCTTTAGTGATTATTGCTGGCCTTCTGGTGGGCTTTGGTACTAAAACAGCGAACGGTTGTACTAGCGGGCATGGCATTGTCGGAATGGCTCGTTTATCTAAACGTTCTATTGTTGCGACCTGTGTATTTATGGGTGTGGCAATCGTAACCGTGTTTATCAAGAATCTGACTGGCTTGGGGGCATAATGAAAAACGCTTCATTTACTATCGTTATCGGTTTGGTCGCAGGTATTCTTTTTGGCTCTGGCATGATCATCTCAGGGATGGTTGATCCTGAGAAGGTACTCGGCTTCTTAGACATTACCGGTAACTGGGACATTAGTTTGGCATTCGTCATGGGTGGCGCGCTATTGGTCTTTGCACCGTTTTATCATCTGGTCATTAAAAAGCGCGCTAAAGCCATCAATGGCGAGCCGTTAGATAGCCGTAACAATCCGTTGATAGACAGAAAGCTGATTCTTGGATCTACAGCGTTTGGCTTAGGCTGGGGGATTGCAGGCTTTTGTCCAGGCCCTGCGGTAACCAGCCTAAGTGGCGGCAACCCGACGGTGTGGGTGTTTATGATAAGCATGCTGGTGGGAATGTGGCTGGCGGATCGTATGAACAAAACCTGTTAGTAGCAAGCTTATAGCTGATTACATTGGCTTTGACGTTATCCGTTCTGAGCTGACCAAGCATAGAGGTTGACTCGCTTTCAGCACGAAAGTCAGTCAGCCTCTTTCTATATTTACTGTTTCTATTATTTTCAGTTATCTACAATCTGCTGTTATCTACAATCTGCTGTTATCTAAAATCTACTATTTAATAGTCGTTGAAACTGGGCAGTGGTCACTGAGTTTGTAGTCCAGCACATCTTGCGTTTCAAATACCTTTTGTTTCGCAGGAGAAGCATTCAAGGATTTGCTCACCACAATATGATCAATCACTGAACGAAACTGATGTGTACGGTGATTATTGCGGTTTGAGCGTACCTTACAATCTGCTCGAGTTTTTCGTGTTGCCAACTGAGCATCGGTATTTTGCGTCATATCTTTCCACATCCAATCTCTTGAATAGGAGAGGTTATGGTTAAAGTCGCCCAGAATCGCGTAGTCTTCGCCTTTACGTTCTCTTTGCTGTATCCACTTATTCAGTTGTTGAGCTTGGTCTTTGAGCCTTGAACAGTCGCGGTTAGACTTATACGCGCCGCTGCAACCCGCCTTTAAATGCACTGACAACATATGAATTGGTTTTGTGTCCGTTTCTACAACCATATAGCTGGCAAACCTAAGCTTGCTGTTAGCACTCGTTTCTAGAGGAAAGTCAGCGTAGTCAGTGAGAGCGATTCCTTTACGAACCGCGAAGCCCGTATATTGGTTCACTTCTTTGAATTGTCGGTTACTGTTTTTGGGCAATGAACGATCAGACATCAAGGTTTCATATTGATCGCCAGCGATGCGTTGAATGGCATTGACGTCATCGACTTCTTGAAAAGCAACCACATCCGCATCTAAGGATTGGAAATACTGTTCGAGTTTATCGAAATCCGCTTGATCACGTTGGGCAGAAAACTTATTCACAGCCACATTGGTTGATAACCATTCGATATTCCAACTGGATATGGTCAAAGGTTCAGCAAATGCGTGGCTACTGAGTAAGCAACTTAGCATTACCCACTTTTGAAGTCGTTTCATTCCAAATATCCCTAATTTTGTCGTCCAATATAGTTGAGCCGTTATCCTACAACACTTACCAAAAATTCAACTCTTTTTAGCAGTTTTTTTATTGTTGCATTGTTTCTTTTCGACTTGAGAACTCACGTAATAATATTGGATTTATCTTGTTCAGCGTGCGCGTTTTATTGATCCAAATCAATACTCAAAGTTGGTGGTTCTCGTTAAATACGCCACAATATCTAGTGTTAGTTAAACGATAAATCGCTCTATATAGTGTGTTTGTGGATAAGTCTGTGAATACCTCAAGAGTAAGGAGAAGTGGTGAAATCAATCGTAATCAAGCGTGATGGCTCAAGAGCTCCATTCAGTAGAGATCGTATCCAAGCTGCAGTGGAAGCAGCATCAGACAAAGCCGATAAGGAAATTGCTATTTATGCTCTGAATGTGGCATTAGCAGTTGAGTTGAAGCTCGAAGACTACGATGAAGTTCATATTTCTGAAATTCAGACTTTGGTCGAGAATGAGCTAATGCAGGGACCGTATAAGTCTCTGGCTCGTGCCTACATTGAATATCGTCATGACCGTGACATCGCACGTGAAAAGCAAAGCGCTTTAACTCGTGAGATCGAAGGCTTGATCGAAGAAAGCAATGTTGATCTGATCAATGAGAATGCCAACAAAGACGGTAAAGTAATCCCTACTCAGCGAGATTTGCTGGCGGGTATCGTGGCTAAACACTATGCAAAAACTCACATTTTGCCGCGTGACATCGTACAAGCTCACGAGTGTGGTGACATTCATTACCACGATCTAGACTACGCACCGTTCTTCCCAATGTTTAACTGTATGCTTATCGATCTGAAAGGCATGTTAACGCATGGCTTCAAGATGGGTAACGCAGAAATCGACACACCTAAGTCTATTTCTACGGCAACAGCGGTAACAGCGCAGATCATCGCGCAAGTGGCGAGCCACATCTATGGCGGTACTACGATTAACCGCATCGATGAGGTTCTTGAACCTTACGTTATGGCGAGCTACGAGAAGCATTTATCTCTAGCGAAAGAGTGGGAGATTCATAGCCCAGAAGCTTTTGCTATCTCTCGTACAGAGAAAGAGTGTTACGACGCGTTCCAATCTCTGGAGTACGAAGTAAACACGCTGCACACAGCTAACGGTCAAACACCATTCGTAACATTTGGTTTTGGTCTAGGCGAAAGCTGGGGTTCAAAACTTATCCAGCAATCTATCTTGAAAAACCGCATTGCAGGTTTGGGTAAGAACCGCAAAACAGCCGTGTTCCCTAAACTGGTGTTTGCGATTAAAGATGGTTTGAATCACCAGAAGCAAGATCCAAACTACGACATCAAGCAATTAGCGCTTGAGTGTGCGTCTAAGCGTATGTATCCAGACATTCTTAACTACGACAAAGTAGTAGAAGTGACAGGGTCATTTAAAACGCCTATGGGTTGCCGTAGCTTCTTGAATACTTACGAAGAAAACGGTGAGTTGATTCATGAAGGACGTAACAACTTAGGTGTAGTTAGCTTGAACTTGCCACGTATCGCGATTAACGCGAAGCAAGATATGGCTAAGTTCTATGAGCTGCTTGATGAAAAACTGAAGCTGGCTCGTCGTGCTCTAGAAACTCGTATTTCTCGTCTAGAAAACGTGAAAGCGCGTGTTGCTCCAATCCTATATATGGAAGGTGCATGTGGCGTTCGTTTGAAAGCAGACGACTCAATCGCTGATATCTTCAAGAACGGCCGTGCTTCTGTTTCTCTTGGTTACATTGGTATCCACGAAGCGATGACCGCACTTTACGGCACTGACGTTCACCTGTACGACGACGGCGAAATGCGCACTAAAGCGCTTGAGCTGGTGGAGTACATGAAGCGTGAAGTAGAATCTTGGACGAAAGAAACAGGTTACGCGTTCAGCTTATACGGAACACCAAGTGAAAACCTATGCAGCCGTTTCTGCAGCATCGATACCAAAGAGTTTGGTGTGATTGATGGCGTAACAGACCGTGGTTACTACACAAACAGCTTCCACTTAGACGTACAGAAGAAAGTGAACCCATACGACAAGATCGATTTCGAGATGCCTTATCCTGAAATCTCTAGTGGTGGTTTTATCTGTTACGGCGAATTCCCGAACATGCAGAAGAACATCGAAGCGCTAGAAAACGTATGGGATTACAGCTACACACGTGTTCCTTACTACGGCACCAACACGCCGATTGATGAATGTTACGAGTGTGGATATAACGGAGAGTTTGACTGTACAAGTAAGGGCTTTACGTGTCCTAAGTGTGGCAACCATGACTCAACCAAAGTATCCGTAACACGCCGTGTATGCGGTTACCTTGGTAGCCCAGATGCACGACCGTTTAACTTCGGTAAGCAAGAAGAAGTTAAACGCCGCGTGAAGCACCTTTGATCTAACAAAGGATCCTAGTTAAGGTCTGCGATCTTTAGCTCGCTCACTTAGAAGAGCTACGGTTCAAGAAATAAGATTGGTATCGGCTTCATGTCGGTACCAATTCTTTCGTTTCAGTTCTTACAGCACTGCACTTTAACCTATTAAGTAATAACGAGTTTTCAATACTGTCTTATGAATTATCATCAATATCATCCAATCGACGTTGTAAATGGCCCAGGAACACGCTGCACGTTGTTTGTGTCGGGTTGTGTGCACCAGTGTCGCGGGTGTTATAACCAATCGACGCAAAGGTTAGACTCTGGGCATTTGTTCACTCAAGAACTGCAAGACCAAATTATCGCAGATCTCCAGGATCCGCGAATTAAACGTCGTGGGTTATCGCTTTCTGGTGGTGATCCTATGCATCCTGCAAACGTGTCTGAAGTACTGAAGCTTGTTCAGCGTGTGAAAGCGGAGTGCGAAGGTAAAGACATCTGGATGTGGACTGGCTATGAACTCGATGAGCTTGATGATAAGCAGAAGCAAGTATTGGAATACGTTGATACCTTGATTGACGGTCGCTTTGAACAAGATAAAGCAGACCCAATGTTAGATTGGCGTGGTAGTTCAAACCAAATTATTCATCGGTTCCGACTCTAGTAGACTTTCGTTAGTTAACGTCAACCTACATTGGTGCAAATTAGTAGCCTCAACTTCTCTGTTGAGGCTTTTTATGTTATGACGTTCTAAATTTGTAAATTGATTGAATATTGAACTATATGGAATAGGGAATATTAGATTGCACCAGTCTCAACTAGAGTTATCTCCTAAAAATCAAAACTTTGATGAATTTCTGTTTCTTAAATTGTAAATAAAATGATAACTTGGAGGCCATTACTTGAATTTCAAAGGGTTGTGACTTTCATGTTTTCACATCTACCAAAACCAACTTTAGATCCAATTTTATCTCTTTCTGTCGCTTACCGTGGCGACCCTCGTACTGACAAAGTCGATTTAGGTATTGGCGTTTACAAAAACGACCAAGGCGAAACACCTATCATGAAAGCCGTTTCTATGGCTCAAGATATTGTTGTCGAGACTCAGAAAACCAAAGCTTACGTTGGCCTAGCAGGCTGTGAAGAGTTCAACCAGAGCATGGTTGATCTTTTGCTTAAAGGGACTTCTGCAATGGGTCGTGTTGCTGCGATTCAAACACCAGGTGCAAGTGGTGCACTTCGTATGTTGGGAGACTTAATGAAAGTTTCTCAACCTGACACGACAGTTTGGATTTCAAACCCAAGCTACGTTAACCACAAACCGGTCATGGAAGCGGCTGGCTTGAAAGTTCGCTACTACAATTACTTCAGTCCTCAAACCAAGCAAGTTGATACTGCAAAAATGCTAGAAGACCTATCGAAAGCGGGCCCTTCAGACGTAGTATTGCTGCACGGTTGCTGCCATAACCCAACGGGTGCTGACATCGATTTTGAAGCGTGGCAGGAAATTACTAAGTTATCGCAGAAAAATGGTTTCTTACCGTTTGTTGATATCGCTTACCAGGGATTCGGTGATGGCCTAGAAGAAGATGCAAAAGGTCTTCAGCATATGGCTAACAATGTTGAAGAAATGCTTATCACGACATCTTGCTCGAAAAACTTCGGTTTGTACCGTGAAAGAGCAGGTGCTGCGATCGTTATTGGTAAGAACAGCGAACACGTTGGTAACGCAAAAGGTAAACTTCTAACTCTGGCCCGTTCAACTTACACTATGCCGCCAGATCATGGTGCGGCTCTAGTGAAAACAATTCTTCAGAATCAAGAGCTAACAACGATTTGGAAGCAAGAGTTAAGTGAAATGCAACAGCGTTTGTTAAATCTGCGCCAAAGTTTATGCGATGAATTGCGAAATACTTATAACACGTCACAATTTGATTTCATTGAAAGCCATAAAGGTATGTTTACTGTACTAGGCTTTAAAGAAACTCAAATGAATCAATTACGTGAAGAATATGGAATCTACGGTGTTGGTGATGGACGCATCAATATTGCAGGTCTTTCTGAATCTCATATTCCTTATGTAGCGAAAGCGATAGCCAACGTTTCAAAATAGAAGGTGACTGAATGTATAATTGGAAAGCGATTGTAACTCTAATGCTAAGTGGTGGCCTTTTTGCTTGCTCCACGACGACTCAAGTTCCTGTCGAACCAGAGCAAAAGCCTCAAATAGAACAACCTGTTGTGGATGACTCTTCAAAGACTGACGCAACTGAAGGTGAGAAGGTCACGGAACCTACAGAGAAGCCTGAAGAAGTAAAACCAACCGAACCAGAGAAAAAGCCAGTACCGGTTGAGAAACCAGTAGAAAAAGCAACGAAGACAAGCGATGGCAAACTTATTCTTGGAGAAGAAGAATGGGTGTTTGTTCCGGGCTTGAAAGAAGCGTTTAAAGCACGTGTAGATACGGGTGCAACAACATCATCAATCAGTGCGGTTGATATTGTTGATTTTGAACGTGACGGAAAAGACTGGGTTAAGTTCAAGATTGAACATGACGGCATCACAACCAAAGAGATCAGTTTACCTGTAGAACGCTGGGTTAAGATCAAGCAATCAAGCGCTGAAGGTACACAACGACGTGCCGTTGTTGTGGCTGCGATTCAAATCGGTGATCTAAAAGACAAAACCGAGTTTACATTAGCAGACCGAACGCATCTTGCTTTCCCACTTCTGTTGGGTAGAAGCTTCTTTAGAGACGTTGCGGTTGTCGATGTAGGACAAAAATACGTTCAGAAAAAAATAACTAAATAGCGTTAAGCGGTTTTAGTTAAAACGAGATCTAACACTTTTACTTTTGATAAATCGAATCCCTGCTAATGGAATTAGTGGGGATTTTTTCTTTTTATGGCCGAATAACCGACGAAATGCATTTAATTGTGCATTGTTCGCTATCCGTTCACTGTTTAACCTCGACAATGTGATCCTGATCTCTATATAATCCGCGCTTCGTTTTATGTTTAATCCATACTTTCGTACTTCTCATTTAGGCGCGTTAGTCCGTCTAATAATTATCTGTCAGTACACGCTTAGGAATTAGTTCTTTGATATCTACCGCGAACATCACAATGCAATTTGGCGCAGAGCCGCTGTTTGAAAACATCTCTGCTAAATTTGGTAACGGCAACCGCTATGGTTTGATCGGCGCTAATGGTTGCGGCAAATCAACGTTCATGAAAATCCTAAGTGGTGCGTTAACGCCAAGCTCGGGCAATGTTTCTATCACTCCAGGGGAAAAACTGGGTGTTCTAAGCCAAGATCAGTTCGCATTCGAACAATACAGCGTTATCGACGTTGTGATCATGGGTGACAGAAAATTGTGGGAAGTAAAACAAGAACGTGATCGCATTTACTCTTTGCCTGAAATGAGCGAAGACGATGGTATGAAAGTCGCGGAACTTGAAAGTGAGTTCGCGGAAATGGATGGCTACACAGCCGAAAGCCGTGCCGGTGACATTCTAATCCAAGCGGGTATCGAAGAAGAGTTCCATTTCGGCTTAATGCAGCAAGTTGCACCGGGTTGGAAACTACGTGTTCTATTAGCACAAGCATTGTTTGCAAACCCAGACATCCTGCTTCTTGATGAACCAACCAATAACTTGGACATCCACACGATCAACTGGCTTGCTGAAGAGCTAAACCAGCGTAAGTGTACAATGATCATCATTTCGCACGATAGACACTTCCTGAACTCTGTTTGTACGCATATGGCGGATATCGATTACGGTGAGCTACGTGTTTATCCTGGTAATTACGAGTACTTCCTAGAGGCGTCGGGTTTGATTCGTGACCAACTTCTAGCAAGTAACGCGAAGAAAGCAGCTGAGATTAGCGAACTTCAAGATTTCGTTAACCGTTTTGGCGCGAACGCATCTAAAGCGAAACAAGCCAGTTCTCGTGCTAAGAAAATGGACAAAATCACGCTTGATGAAGTGAAATCGTCAAGTCGTATGAGCCCATCAATTGATTTTGGTGAAGGTAAGAAGTTACACCGTCAAGCGCTTGAGATTCAAGACCTTGGCCATGGTTTCGATGGTGAAACTCTGTTTACTGGTGGTAACTTATTACTTGAAGCGGGTACTCGTCTTGCGGTTATCGGTGAGAATGGCGTTGGTAAAACCACATTGCTGAAATGTTTAGTTCAAGAGCTTGAGCAAAACCAAGGTATCGTTAAATGGTCTGAAAATGCGTCTGTAGGTTATTGCCCACAAGACAGCACAGCTGACTTTGATAACGATTTGAGCATTTTCGATTGGATCTCACAGTGGCGTACTGTGAAACATGATGACCTAATGGTACGTGGTATTCTTGGTCGCTTGCTGTTTACCGCTGATGATGCGAACAAAAAGGCTCGTAACTGTTCCGGTGGTGAGAAGAACCGTTTGTTATTCGGCAAGCTAATGATGCAAGACATTAACGTACTTGTGATGGACGAACCAACCAACCACATGGACATGGAAGCGATCCAAGCGCTGAACGATGCACTAAAGGTTTACACTGGCACGCTGATTTTCGTCAGTCATGACCGTGAGTTTGTTTCGTCGTTGGCGACACACATTATTGACGTGAAAGACCAGCAACTGATTAGCTTCCAAGGTACTTACGAAGAGTACTTAGATCATCAGAAAAAGATGCTGATGGTTGCTCTGTAGAAGCAAATTGCTCGCTAAGTGTTAACACAGCTAATAGCGAGCGATAATTGAAAGTAATAAAAAGCCCCGATCATGATTATGCTCGGGGCTTTTTTAATTCGAGTTGTTACGTATTACTTCTCAAAGCACCAAGTTGCTTATCAACGACAGCTACTTATCAACGAGACCTACTTATGGATGGATTATCTCTGAGGTGTAGATTTAAGTAAATGAAGCGAGACCAGGTCAGTTAACTCGATAAAGTGATTCAACTGGATAAGGATAATCAACTAGATCAAGGTAATAAATCGAATCTAGCCTAGAAGCCGAATCGAGCTGACATCAAAATTTGGTGTCCGTAAGTACCGTTATTACGCATATCTAGGCCTACAGAAAGCTGATCTGTTGAGTGAAAACGTGCGCCAACACCAACAATCGAACGTGTGTCATCGTTATCGATCAACTGACCAAGGCGTGCATTGACTTCAACATTCGCCAAAATCCATGCTCTTAAACCGATGTTTACTTCAGTTTTGATGTGGTTGTCGTCATTACGTTCGATGTTATGCAGTAACATTTGACCTGTAACGTCAGCAAATTGACTTATTGGGCCGTGGAATCCCATACCTACCGCTGCGTCCCAATCACTTTCAAATTCTGAATCGATACGAGCAACAAAATGAGAGTTCTGGGTAAACATGGTTGTGACTTCACCACCAAACGTACTCGGGCTCGTACCCATGCGTAGCTCGAATGTGTTGTAGTTAAAGTTGTTTGCAGACGCAGAGAATGAACACAGTGCAGCTAGCCCTAGAAGGACTGTCTTGTTTGCGCGACCTAGCATGGTGACTCCATATAAATTGTATTTTCGGCATTATATACAAAAAAGCTTGCAATATGCAGGCCAATTTATTGAAGCTTATTAATTACAGTAAGTTATTTATGATTGCTGCTTAAAGAACTTGAATGTGATCAACTTCGATTTCAGGTGTTTTGCCACCTTCGTACTCGCCAAAGATACGAATTTTTGTGTCTGCAGTCAAAGGTGCAGCTAGGCGGATGTCATCGTCCAACTCAATTTGAATCTCGCTCTGTCCGTCAGAGAAGATAAACGTATCGCTTTTTAACTGACGAACAATCTTGCCGTCAACAACCGTGTCTTGTTCTGCAAACATACTTGTGTCTGAAAGTAGAGTTGCAACAGAAACTGTCTCTATTGGACCTGTGTAAGCAATAGCGTTCTCGTGTTTGCTATTGCTGTGGTGGTCACCAGCCATTGCGAAAGTAGGTGCAAGAATAATAGTAGATGCGATAGCCAATACAGTTTTTTTCATGATGAATCCTTAAGTGTTGTTTTGTTGAAACGTTTCATTTAGTTGATACGCTTCTTTTCGCTTGGAAGCTTTGTTTCGATGAGGCTATTAAACAACACTCGGTTTGAATGCAGAGTGAGTAACACATTCATTTTCCATTCATTTTATTGAGCATCTACTCGGCAATGGCGTTAAGATGGTGGCAGAGAAATATTGCCAACAGATAGCAATTACAAATCAAGAAATTAAGGATTTAGGTACAAATGCGATCACCTTTAAGCGCCCTTATGGTTCAAGGCACAACGTCAGATGCCGGGAAAAGTGTTTTGGCGGCAGGTTTATGCCGTGTCTTGGCAAGGAAAGGAATCAAAGTGGCACCTTTCAAACCACAGAATATGGCCTTAAACAGTGCTGTGACGAAAGATGGCGGTGAAATAGGTCGCGCTCAAGCCGTTCAGGCGCAAGCTTGTAATATTGAGCCGACGGTTCACATGAATCCTGTATTGCTAAAACCCAATTCTGATACAGGCGCGCAAGTGATTCTTCAAGGTCGAGCACTGAGCAACATGGAAGCGACCGGCTACCACGATTATAAAAAAGTTGCGATGAATACGGTAATTGATTCATTCGATCGACTTTCTGCCGAATATGAAAGTGTGATGATTGAAGGTGCAGGTAGCCCGGCTGAAATCAATCTACGTGAAAATGACATCGCCAACATGGGATTTGCTGAGAAAGCGGATATCCCAGTCATTATCGTGGCTGATATCGACCGTGGCGGCGTGTTTGCGCACCTATATGGAACATTGGCTCTATTATCTGAATCTGAACAAGCTCGAGTAAAAGGCTTTGTGATTAACCGCTTTAGAGGCGATATTGCGCTGCTTCAATCGGGTCTAGATTGGTTAGAAGAGAAAACCGGTAAACCAGTAATTGGTGTACTGCCATACCTGCATGGTTTTAACCTTGAAGCGGAAGATGCCATCACATCTGCGCAAGAGTCTGACGGAGAAGCTAAACTTAAAGTCGTGGTTCCGGTGTTAACTAGAATCAGCAATCACACAGACTTTGATGCACTAAGACTCAACCCTTCAATTGATTTACGTTACGTAGGCAAAGACGAGCGCGTAAATAACGCGGATTTGGTTATCTTGCCAGGTACAAAATCAGTAAGATCGGATTTAGATTACCTAAAAGAACAAGGTTGGGATAAAGACATTCAGCGTCATCTTCGCTTAGGCGGCAAGGTGATGGGGATCTGTGGTGGCTATCAGATGTTAGGCAATATCATCCACGATCCAGATGGTGTGGAAGGTGAGCCGGGCAGTAGTAAAGGATTGGGGTATTTAGATACAGAAACGATCTTAACGCAGCAGAAGACCTTAACCAACGTACGCGGCAACATGACACTTGATGGAAAAACAGCACCAGTAAAAGGTTATGAAATTCACGTAGGTAGGACCGATGTCAATGAAACGTCATTCCCAGTTCAGTTAGAATCAGGCAACCTTGATGGCGCTGTGAATCAAGATAACTCGATATTTGGCACATACTTGCATGGCGTATTCGATAACAGTGATACGTTGTCGCTTATTTGCGGATGGGCGGGAGCCAACGGCGTAAAAGCGATTGACCATGAACAACTTAAAGAGTTGGGTATTAATCGAATCGCTGATGCTATCGAAGAGCATTTAAATCTTGACCTGCTTTGGCCTGAATTAAAGGTTTTGGCCTGAGCCTAGCGTTCTAGGTCATAAATAAAACGAATAATAGATAAGTGATTAAAATGAAAAAACTCGTCACCCTTGTCACCTTAGTATTTGCGACATCGTTGAGTTCGACTCATCTTTTTGCTGCTGAAAAACTACGAGTTTATGCCGCATCATCGATGACGAATGCAGTAAATTTGTTGGTTGAAGAGTTTGAAAAGAATCATTCTGTCGATGTGATTCCTGTTTATGCGAGCACCTCTTCTTTGGTGCGCCAAATTGAAAGAGGCGCGCCAGCAGACATTTTTATCTCGGCCAATGACAAATGGATGACGTATTTAGTAGACCGCCAATTGGTTTATAGTGACAATGTCACAAATTTGTGTGAAAACGAGCTTGTGCTGATTTCTCCGAAAGAGGTGCCAGTATCTTTGAATCTCTCAAAGGGTGAACAATGGGCTAAACTGCTTACCAATGAAAGACTTGCTGTAGGGAACACAATGTCGGTTCCTGCGGGTATCTACGCGAAAGAAGCGTTAGAAGCTTTAGGTGTTTGGGATGATGTTAAAGCTCGATTAGCGCCAAGCAACAATGTGCGTATGGCGTTGGCATTGGTAGAGCGTAGTGAAGCTAAACTTGGCATTGTCTACAAAACAGATGCGCTGCTTTCTAAAGAAGTGAACCTAGTGTCGACATTCCCATCAGACTTACATACCCCGATACGTTACCCTGTAGCGAAATTGAGCGATAAAGTGGTTGCCGAAGAGTTCTATATTTTTCTAAGGAGCAAGAACGCGAAGAACACCTTGAACAGTTTTGGATTTGAAGTGCGCTAAATGATGTATTTATCGGAATACGAATATCAAGCGTTAATGTTGAGCTTGAAAGTTGCTGGGTTTGCGATCTTATGGCTTATTCCTATCGGCATTGGCTTAGCGTGGCTGCTTGCTAAAAAGCAGTTTATTGGCAAAAGTATTATAGAAAGCATCGTGCATCTGCCTTTGGTGCTTCCTCCTGTGGTTATCGGCTATTTGTTGTTGGTGATGATGGGCAGACAAGGGGTAATAGGTGCATGGCTCAATGACGTGTTTGGTATTGTATTCAGCTTTAGCTGGAAGGGTGCATCACTTGCTTGTGTTGTCGTCGCGTTGCCGCTAATGGTTCGCTCTATCAGGCTCAGCTTAGAAACAGTAGACTGTAAACTCGAAGAAGCTGCAGCTACATTGGGCGCTTCTCCGATCCGTGTATTCTTCACCATAACGTTACCTTTGATGATCCCTGGGATCATCACCGGCACAATGCTTTCTTTTGCAAGAAGCTTAGGTGAATTTGGCGCGACGATAAGCTTTGTTTCCAATATCCCCGGTGAAACACAAACTATTCCATTGGCCATGTATACCTTTATCGAAACCCCTGGTGCAGAAATGGAAGCGGCGCGTTTGTGCGTCATCTCTATTGTGATTGCGCTTAGTTCGTTGATGTTATCTGAATGGCTAAATAGAAAATCATCACAGCGATTGGGAGGAAACGCATGAGTGCATTAGTCCTCCAGTATCAACAACAACTTGGTGAAACCTTTTTCGATATCGACTTGGAGCTGCCAAGTAGCGGTATTACTGCAATTTTTGGTCGTTCTGGCGCGGGAAAAACTTCACTCATTAATGCGATTAGTGGTCTAAAACAGCCAGATAAGGGTTTGATCAGTGTATCTGGAACCACTCTGTTTGATAGCAAGAATGGCGTTAATTTACCGACTCACCAACGCAATGTCGGTTATGTGTTCCAAGAGTCTCGATTGTTCCCGCACATGAAGGTGACGGCGAACCTTAAGTACGGTATGAAAAGAGCCGATCAAGCGCATTTTGACCAAATTGTTTCGTTGTTATCTTTGGGTTTGTTACTTGATCGTTATCCAGCTCGCTTATCTGGCGGAGAGAAGCAGCGTGTGGCAATTGGCCGTGCACTGTTATCTAAGCCAAGCATTCTGTTGATGGATGAACCACTTGCGTCTTTGGATCTGCCGCGTAAACGTGAAGTGATGCCGTTTCTGGAAAATTTATCTGAAACTGTTCAGATCCCGATCATCTATGTTACTCACAGTCTTAATGAGATTTTACGCTTAGCCAATCACTTAGTGATTATTGAGCAAGGCAAAGTTATTTCATCGGGAGTAACCGAAGAGGTATGGGCATCAAGAGCAATGCAGCCGTGGCAATCTTTCTCAGAACAAAGTTCGCTTTTTGAAGCGACTTTAGCTGAGCACAATGATGATTATGCGCTGTCTCGCTTAATGCTAGGAAAATCGACATCGTTATGGGTTCAAAAAGTGTCAAGTGAGATTGGTGCTTCGGTAAGGCTGCAAGTTAGGGCAAATGACGTCTCTATCACACTAGAACAGCCACAAAGGACTTCGATACGTAATATTCTTCCTGTGACCATTCGAAGCGTAGAGACGCATCAGCAGGGCTCTAACAAACAGTCTGTCGCTGTCGAATTGGAACTAGAACCTGGATGTTATCTGTGGGCCACGATCACACTGTGGGCGCTGGATGAGTTAAACCTAGAAATTGGTCAACAAGTTTACGCACAAATCAAAGGTGTGAGTGTCACGCAGCGAGATATTGCGGTTACGCATTAAAGCGGTTTTGATGTTTTAGTTCAGGCTTCTTGGATTTAAGATTCGGCTTATTTTTAGATTGGAATTGTAGCTTAGGTAGTGTGCATCGTTGATACCTTACGTGTTCGTACACTAAAATTCGATCTTGATTCCATGAATGGAAACACGCGTTACGTTTGTACGGTGTTAATGTATTTTTTACGCCAGACTTTATGAGTTTATGAGCATAACAGCGAACGACATGACACGATGGCAGCGCTGATACCATTAGCAAACATAAGATTAATGAAGACAAAAAAGCCGCGTGTTTGAAGCAACATGCGGCTTAGTCAATAAGTAATACTGTTAGCGCTCAGCCTAATCTAGGCTAGCCCCGACTTACTTAGTAAAAACTTCTTTAAAATCACGCTTCAAGATAGCATCACGACGAGCTTTCTTGATTTGTTTAACCATGTCTTTTACACAATTGTGTAGAACTTGGTCTAGCAGTTGAGCTCGGTACTCTTCTTTTTCTTCGTCAGACATATCTTCTGGAAGTTTAAGAGTAGGGAACTCTTCCATCACGTTAACACCAGCGAAAGCTTGGCTAACACTGATTAGAGCCTGGAACTGCTCGAAGTTGTCCAAAACATTTTGTGCGCTTGCTGGAAGACTATTCCATGCTTCACGTACTGCTTCTTCAGACACTTCATGAATAGAAGTAACCATAAAGTGCATCTCTTTTGGCACTTCATCAAATTCGATAACTTGACGAAGCTCTGGCGAGATGGTCGTTAAATCGATTTCTTGTGGTTCGTTGTTTGTAGCGTCTGACATAGTATTTCTCTTTAAAAAGAAACAATGCTAAAAAGATCTGTAAAAAAGTCAATATAATATAGAGATTAGGGCATGATTTAAGCCCAAATTTGAGCTACTTTGAATATTCAACACTAGATAAAGGTGATGTGATGATAGAAAAGGGATCTTCGATGCGCATATTGCTGGTTGATGATGTTCAACTAGACAGAATGCAACTTGCGATTCGGCTTAAGCAACTGGGTCATATTGTTGAAGCTGTAGGCAGCGGCAGAGAAGCCCTGGATGTTTATTCTGACTTTGATCCTGAACTCGTATTACTCGATATTAGCATGCCAGACATGGATGGTTTTGAAGTCGCTAACGAGGTTCGTAGTCGGTTCCCTGAATGGGTTCCTATTATATTTTTGAGTGGTCACGAAGAGCCAGCAATGATCGCTAAGGCTATCGATGCTGGCGGTGACGATTACCTGATTAAGCCAGTTAACAAAGTTGTTCTAAATTCCAAGTTGATTGCGATGCAGCGTATCGCTCATATGCGACGAGAATTAAAGCAGAGTACCGCCAAACTCGAAGAGCTCAACATTCTCCTTCAACAACAGGCCAACGAAGACGGCCTTACCAAATTGTATAATCGTCGATATATGGATACTAAGCTTGAAGAAAGTATTGCATGGCATGGAAGACGTAATATACCTATGACAGTCATACTACTGGATGTAGACTTCTTTAAGCCCTACAACGATAATTACGGCCATATTCAAGGAGATAGTTGCTTACAGGGGCTTGCAAGCACCCTTAAACAGCTCTTTGTCCGTGCGGGTGAGTATGTTGGTCGTTATGGCGGTGAAGAATTTGTTTTAATTCTGAGTGATACGGACAGTGAAGCGGCTAGTCTACAGGCCATGAGAATCAAAGAAGCGCTTCATGAGATGAATTACGCACACGATCATTCAACGGTGTCTGATAGGGTGACAGTGTCACAAGGTGTGTTGTCGTTTATACCGGGAGGCGATGAGTCAATTGCGTCTATCTACGATAAGGTTGACCAAGCGCTTTATCAAGCTAAACAAAGCGGTAGAAATACCTTTATACAGCGCAACATTTTGGAGCTTGCTCGTTAATAGACAAGCTCCTTTCTATGTTTGAATTTAGACTTCTGATAGCAGCCTGCTAGGAAGTTATTTAGTGATAAGAGAAATGCCACACTCAAAGTTATGCCCTTTGGTAAAAACAAACAAGGCGATTGTCCTACCGCTGTTTTGCTCTGTTTTCCCTGCAATAGTGAGTGCCACTACGTTGTCTGATCTAGTTAGAAAGGATATCGAACGCACGTTCGCGACGAGCGTATTGCTTAACGATACGGATGTGTTTACTTTTGGTATTAATAACTTTGATCCCAATAAAGTTTTTCGTTTAGATAACGAAGACATTGGTTCCAATGATTCTGTGAGCCGAAGAAAAGATATTGCTTCGATCAGCTTTCCGTATACGTTTGAACTTCCAGAGTACATTGAAGATAATCATCAAGAAATAACATTACGTCTATCAGCGTTGCGTATCGAGAAAGATGTTGTGTACGCATCGACAACGAAAAGTGATTTTCAAAAAGAATCAGTAGTTTCTGGTTATCTTGAATTTGCCAATGTTACCCAGTTGGATGAACACTGGAGCTTTAGCTCGGCGATTGGTAACCACATCTCTTATTATCGCAATGACTTTGAATATCGCTCATCATTACTTGAGCCTTATAAAGATCAACTGGATGGCGTGTATCTGAATACTGACGCATGGGCATACATCGTAGAACCTAAGGTAAAACTGACCTTTGAAGACAAGAATGACTGGGGAAAATACAAACTAAGCACCAGTTGGCATTACTTTAATGGTATTGGTTGGGGTGAGGCGAATGAAGGCAACATTGGGCACCCTGAAGGCTGGTACATCGCAAACGAAGCCAAGATTTTTTACGACTTAATACGCTGGGATAGAAACATTACTTCGATGTATTCAAGTATCAGAAGAATTGATATCGGGGGCGATACGGTTGCATCTATGGGAACATCATCCTATTACGAAGGCAGTGTAGGCTGGTTGCTCAATCCTAATCTGTTTAATGATTGGGTGGACAATGTCGGGATTGGATTGACGATTAATTATGGAAGCAGTTTGAAAGGAGGGAGCTTAGTTATCTTCTTTAACCAAGATTGATCTTCCTCTCTGGTATTCATTAATTTTATTCTGATTAATGAATCGAGCTATTAAGCGTTTTAGCCATTCCCGATTAAATTACTTAGTTACTTAGTTACTAACAATCAACTTGTTGCGACCCGTTTCTTTGGCTTTATACAGTGCGTTGTCGGCCAATTTTAAAACCTCTTCAGGGTGTTTGGTCGTCGTACTATCAGATACTCCAATACTTACCGTAACATTCACCACTTCTGTCGGGTTACTACTTTGGCCGCGCTTTTTCATACCCACTTCATGATCATCAGGGCGTTCGTGAGTATTACGAATAATCATGTCGTAATTTTGGATATCGGAGATGAGTGCCTGTAGGTCAGCTTTAACTTGGTCAGCGTATTTACCTTTAAAGATGATCGTGAACTCTTCACCGCCATAGCGATAAGCACGTGCGCCGCCACCAGTCTCAGTGATGAGTCGTGCGACTAACTTGAGAACATCGTCACCAATGTCATGTCCGTAGGTATCATTAAACGTCTTGAAGTGATCAATATCGACCATCGCCATCGAGTATTTACGCCCTAAGTGCTTCATATCGACTTCTAAGGCATGTCGGCCAGGAATATTAGTGAGTTGGTCATTAAAAGCCATATCGTGGCTTGCTGACATCACATAGATGATTATCAATGTTCCAGACAAAGAAAACATCGTACTCGAAATATACTGTACATCAAAAAATGTGAAGGTAGATGAAGCAAGCAAGATAGCGCTATAAACCACAACGTCGATAGAGCGGTTATAAACCAAAACCAAAATGGCCGTTAAGCCTAATAAACAAAGGCTGTACAACACGAGCACAAATGGCAGCTTAGAAAAATCTCTTACCGTAAACAGTATGCCTTCGCTCCACGACTCAAAACCGCCCGCATGGAAGTGAGAAACAATAAGCTGTGCCCAGACCATAAACAACACCACAACCAACGCATATAAGAACATCGATTTAGAGTTAACGCCATTGTCGGGGAAGGCATAGACTAATAAGCAGGTAACTGGCAGTAGTGTGGCAAGGAGAGACAACTCTAATAATGTAGTGCCTGTGTTTAGCGGTGTTTGCAAACGAACTTGGATAATGAGATATGCGACAAGCATAGTCGAAGAGACCATTGCCATGCGGCCTTGTCTGAATGTATGACACAACAGAACGGCAACGCTCAATAGAATATATGGGAGGTTGCTAGCAAACCCTAAGTTTGACTCCGTCACGAGAATGACGTTGTTCATACCTACGAGTAACATTACTAATAAAAGTAAGGGAAAGCAAAATCGAAACAAGCTCGACGTTACAAAAGAAGATGCCATTTATGTGGAGAGCCTAAAGTGTACTGATGATCTTATAATTTAATTTTATACTTAGGATACGGTTAAACAAGCGATTGCCAAGTTTTTTGCGTAAATTAGAGCAAAAACATGGCCATAGGGCGAGATTGGTGCAACCATATTTATATGTATTTGAGTTGCTATTAACCGTAGAACGAACTACACAGTATATATGAGAAATTAATTCGCTGTTATAGATACTTAACAAAACGTAGGCTGATAGTATCAATTAATGGTTAATCACGAATAAGCGAACCGTAATAACAGGCAAATAGTCACAGTGAACTGATAGCCCTGATAAACAGACAGTTAGGGTAATCAGGCCATTCTGATAAATGGGCAGTTATGAAAAACGGAAGTGACAACAAGCGGTTAGTTATAATAAGTTGTTAAGAGCAATATCATAAAACACTACAAACGGAGATGTAGTATGCAAATCAGTGTGGATGTACACAATTACATGGAAACGCTTGTTGGTCATGTTTTGACTACCGAGGAATATGTGTCTAGTTACACCAACGAACAACTGGCGGATCTCGCGTGTTTGGCGTTAGGCCAACTTAAACCGATTTACATTCGCTTTGATATCGATTTTCTTGCAGCCCTACCAGAAGACAAGTTAGTGCTCTATAAACGAAATAGTGAGATCGCGGTCAAAAATGCAGAAAGCATGATCATTGACGACCGAAGACGCGAACGTGACGACAATGTGCCCGTTATATTTAGTCAACACAATTTTGATGATGACGTAGAATTGCAATGGTATGAAAAGCCATTGTTGAACAGCAAATAGTCATGATAGTTTAGAGTCAGTACGGTCATTTAAGGAGTAAAAACGTGGGATTCTTTTCTAGATTATTTGGTGGCAAAGAAAAAACCGAACAAAAAGTAGACATTGAGCCAGTAGAATACAAAGGGTTTAATATTTACCAAGATGCCATTGCAGAATCTGGTCAATACCGTGTCGCTGGGCGAATCGAGAAAGAAGTCGACGGTGAAATCAAAACTCATCGTTTTATTCGTTCTGATGTTGTTTCAAACAAAGAAGACGCCAACGAATTGATGCTCAAGAAATCGCAGATGTTCATTGATCAAATGGGCGACAATATATTTAGCTAACCAATTGGGGTTAGAATTGATGTTGGTCATCATTTAGAGAGCTTTCAGTGTATATGCTGAAAGCTCTTTTTAGTTTTAGGGATAAAGAACAGCTAGTAGGTTGTTATTTAAAGGATTACCAGAAAGTGGTTTGACCTCTTTGTTTGAGATGGCCAATATTGATTGAAATGAAGCGCCGAAAACTCAACTAAATCGTTATAAGTAATAACTTTTCCTGTTCTTTGAACAAAACGCTTGAAGTATTAGTTCTCGTTAGATACAAACGAATAAGTCATTGTGCCAATAGTCAAGGAATCGCTATGCAAATTGGTGTACCAAGAGAAACACTCGCGGGAGAAACGCGAGTCGCTGCTTCGCCGAAATCGGTAGAACAGCTTCTAAAATTAGGGTTTGAAGTTTGTGTTGAATCACAAGCCGGCGCGTTAGCAAGTTTTGAAGATACAGCTTATGAACAAGCTGGAGCAAAAGTTGTTACCGCCGATGAAGCGTGGAAGTCCGATATTATCTTTAAAGTTAACGCTCCAATCGTTGACGAGTCTAAAAATGAAATCGAATTGCTTAAAGATGGCGCCACATTGGTCAGCTTTATTTGGCCCGCTCAAAACCCAGAATTAATGGAACAACTGTCCACTCGTAACATCAACGTGATGGCGATGGATTCTGTGCCACGTATTTCGAGAGCTCAGGCGCTAGATGCCTTGAGTTCTATGGCAAACATCGCGGGTTATCGTGCTGTTGTTGAAGCGGCGCACGAATTCGGTCGATTCTTCACAGGTCAAATCACGGCAGCAGGTAAAGTTCCACCAGCGAAAGTGTTGGTTGCCGGTGCGGGTGTTGCGGGCCTAGCGGCGATTGGTGCCGCAGGTAGTTTAGGTGCGATTGTTCGTTCGTTCGACGTTCGTCCTGAAGTAAAAGAACAAGTAGAGTCTATGGGCGCTGAATTCTTGGAAGTCGACTTCCAGGAAGACACAGGTGCTGGTGACGGCTACGCAAAAGAGATGTCTGAGGCATTCAATAAGAAAGCTGAAGAACTTTACGCGGCTCAAGCGAAAGACGTCGACATCATTATTACAACCGCTCTTATCCCTGGGCGTCCAGCACCTAAGCTGATTACCAAAGAGATGGTAGACAGCATGAGTGCAGGTAGCGTGATTGTGGATCTTGCTGCTGCAAATGGCGGGAACTGTGAATACACGGTTGCAGATCAAGTGATCACAACGGCGAATGGCGTGAAGGTGGTTGGTTATACAGACATGGTTGGTCGATTGCCGACTCAGTCATCTCAACTGTACGCAACTAACCTAGTTAACCTACTGAAACTACTTTGCAAAGAAAAAGATGGCAACATTAACATTGACTTTGATGATGTTGTACTGCGTGGCGTTACAGTTGTTAAAGAAGGCGAAGTCACATGGCCAGCGCCACCAATTCAAGTTTCAGCTCAACCACAACAACAGGCTAAGCCAAAAGCTGTGAAACCTGAGCCAAAAGTTGAAGAGCCTGTCTCTCCAATCAAAAAAGTGGCCGGTATGGCGGTTGCCGTTGGTGCTTTTGCTTGGATAGCGTCGGTTGCGCCTGCTGCGTTCTTATCTCACTTTACCGTTTTTGTTCTCGCTTGTGTGGTGGGTTATTACGTAGTTTGGAATGTAAGCCATTCTCTGCATACACCTTTGATGTCCGTTACTAACGCGATCTCAGGGATCATTGTAGTAGGTGCACTGTTACAGATAGGACAAGGAAGTGGTGTAGTCACGTTCTTGTCATTTATTGCCGTATTAATTGCAAGTATCAATATCTTTGGTGGCTTTACTGTGACCAAACGTATGCTTGAAATGTTCCGTAAAGACTAAGGAGTAACAGATGTCTGAAGGATTAGTACAAGCAGCTTATATTGTTGCTGCTGTATTCTTTATCATGAGCTTGGCTGGATTATCGAAGCAGGAATCTGCACGTGCAGGTAACTATTACGGTATCACGGGTATGGCAATCGCGTTGATCGCGACGATCTTTGGCCCTCACTCGTCAGGTATTGTGTGGATTATCATTGCAATGGTGATCGGTGGCGGTATTGGTATCCACTACGCAAAGAAAGTAGAAATGACCGAAATGCCTGAGCTGGTGGCTATCTTGCATAGCTTCGTAGGTATGGCGGCGGTACTTGTTGGTTACAACAGTTACATTGATGCTCCTGAAGCGGCAACACATGCAGAACACGTCATCCATCTAGTGGAAGTGTTCCTTGGTGTGTTCATCGGTGCGGTTACCTTCACGGGTTCTATTGTTGCGTTTGGTAAGCTTCGTGGCGTTATCTCTTCGTCAGCATTAAACATTCCTCATAAGCATAAGTGGAACCTAGCAGCTATTGTTGCCTCTACATTGTTAATGATCACGTTTGTTAAAGCCGATGGCAGCATGTTTGCGCTAATGGTAATGACTCTGATCGCATTCGCCTTCGGTTACCACTTAGTGGCATCGATTGGTGGTGCAGATATGCCAGTGGTTGTTTCTATGTTGAACTCTTACTCTGGTTGGGCGGCGGCGGCGGCAGGTTTCATGCTGGCAAACGACCTGTTAATCGTAACGGGTGCATTGGTTGGCTCGTCAGGTGCCATTCTGTCGTACATCATGTGTAAAGCAATGAACCGATCGTTTATTAGCGTTATCGCTGGTGGATTCGGTCAAGAAGTGGTTGTGTCTGATGGTGATGAAGAGCAGGGTGAACATCGTGAAACATCGGCTGAAGATGTTGCGGACATGCTGAAAAACTCTAAGTCAGTTATCATCACTCCAGGATACGGCATGGCAGTAGCTCAAGCTCAATACCCGGTGCATGAGATTACTGAAAAACTAAGAGCACAAGGTATCAATGTTCGCTTTGGTATCCACCCAGTTGCGGGTAGGTTACCGGGTCACATGAACGTACTGCTTGCTGAAGCAAAAGTACCTTATGATGTCGTTCTTGAAATGGACGAAATCAACGATGACTTCAATGAGACAGATACTGTATTGGTTATTGGTGCAAATGACACTGTTAACCCAGCAGCATTAGAAGATCCAAACAGCCCAATCGCTGGCATGCCTGTATTGGAAGTTTGGAACGCTCAAAATGTTATCGTGTTCAAACGCTCGATGAATACCGGTTACGCTGGCGTTCAAAACCCATTGTTCTTCAAAGAGAACACGCAGATGCTGTTTGGTGATGCTAAACAGAGTTGCTTGGGTATTTTAGAGCACCTATAAAAGTTAGAACATGTTGTAATACTAAGGAGCTCAATTGAGCTCCTTTTTTTGCTCGTAACGATGTTGCACGTATTTGGAGCTCTTACTTAACTGATGAAAGTTCCAGTTGCTCTCTTGTAAGTAGGTAGGCAGGTATGTTTCTAAATATCTCGGCGTATTTGTCTACAATCCCGCAAGGCAATCGTTGTCCCTTGAATCAACATTGTTTTTCACGCGGTTAAAAATTTATCTTTGATAGCGAATGGTATATATTTGTTTGATCTATATGAATTTGCGTTGGTTTGTGATCATCAAAAAAACATTGACTCTTCTTATTGCTACGTTATCAGTCTCAGTAAACGCCTTTGCTGACTCTTTGCCTGAGCGTATCGATAACTTTACCAAACTCTTTGATCATGAAACGGCCGTTGAATCTTATGATATTCGACTGCTTCAGGCTGATTATCCAACTCGGTTGATCATGCCATCTTCTATGCTGCCACAAACAGCAGAGTATCCGTTGAAAGACATCCAACGCCTATACCAATTATCTAAAACTTGCAGCGGAAAGTTGCCGTTAAGTCCTTTGATCACAGAGCCTTTAGTTTTCACTCGTGCATTATGTAAGGGAACGAAACTTTCCGACCGTTGGTTTAGTCGCAGTGGCTTGATTCACCCTGGTGGCGGCTCTTATGCTGCAAGGTACGTTGAGAAGTACCCAGAAAAGTTTGATGATTTGAAGCGCTTCATGCACATCCAAGAACGACCAAATACAGAGCATGACGAACTCTTATCGCGTTTACAACAAATGGATAACGAGGCCATAACCGCATTGTTAGCTGGCGCGAGTATGTTTGTTGAGCTTAATGAGATGTGGGTAAAACGCGGTGACCGCTACTATCTATACAAAGAATCGGTGTGGAATGAAAATGCAACGCTAGCCGGGTTGTCTTTCAGTTTGTCGTCAGAAGGCAACAGCTGTTTCGTGCAGCGCGGTAACGTGTGTTGGGAAATCGAAGATCATTCAGAACTGCTACAAGTCGCAATGTTTATCTTGGTTATCGCCAACATCATGCTGGTTTTAGGCTGGGCGGTTTACCGCTGGAATAGCAAAAAACAAGAAATGAAAAGCCGGATGTTGGTGCTTCAAATTTTAACGCATGAATTAAGAACGCCCATCGCGAGCTTATCTTTGACGGTTGAAGGGTTTAGGCGTGAATTCGAACACTTGCCAGAATCGGTATATGATGAGTTCCGTAGATTGTGTGAAGACACCCGTCGTTTAAGACAGTTGGCGGAAGCTAGTAAAGACTATTTGCAGTCGGATAACCAACCACTAGCCACTGAGTGGGTGCCAAGTGTTGAGGAGTGGTTGCAATATAAAGTTGAAGAAGATTTCGCACCGGGAATTGAGTTACGTGTGAATAAAGACATTGCTGCAAAAGTGAACGTATATTGGTTAGGAACGTGTATCGACAACCTAATCAGAAACGCCGTGAAGTACGGTGTGGCTCCAGTGATACTAGAACTGAATACTTCTGACAAGAAGCTGACATTCAAAGTTATAGATAATGGAGACTTATCCCGCAAAGATTGGGGACAGCTAAGAAAGCCATTCGTTAGTAAGAGTGGACTAGGTTTAGGTCTGACAATAGTTGAATCTATGGTCGGAAAAATGGGCGGTCACATGACGCTTATTGGCCCCCCAACAACATTTATTTTGGAGATACCTTGTGAAACAGACATTGCTTCTCGTTGAAGATGATAAAAATTTAGCTGACGGTTTATTAGTTAGCCTTGAGCAAGCTGGATATGAATGTTTGCATGCTGAGCTGATCTCTGAAGTTGAAGGCTATTGGGAACAAGCGGATCTGGTTATTCTAGACCGTCAACTTCCTGATGGTGACTCAGTAGATTCGCTTCCAAGCTGGAAGAAAAAGAAAGATATCCCGGTTATTTTGTTGACGGCTCTCGTCACAGTAAAGGACAAAGTAGCGGGCCTAGATTCAGGCGCGAACGATTACCTAACTAAGCCATTTGCAGAAGCTGAGCTTTTCGCTCGAATTCGCGCCCAACTTCGCCTACCAGACGCTGAAGAACAAGATGACTCAAAAGTTATCGCTCAAAATCTTGTTATTGATAAAGCGACTCGTGAAGTGTTCTTTAATGAACAAGAAATTACGCTAACGCGAACAGAGTTTGACCTACTATTGTTCTTAGCAAGTAACCTTGGCCGTGTATTTACACGTGATGAGCTGCTTGACCACGTTTGGGGTTACAACCATTTCCCAACAACGCGTACTGTAGACACACATGTTCTTCAACTAAGACAGAAGCTGCCAGGTCTAGAAATTGAAACGCTACGTGGCGTTGGTTATAAGATGAAAGCATAATGAAAAAAGCCTTACTTCCACTATTAATGCTGTCGAGCGTTATAAACACGGCGCACGCAGCGGATTGGTTTAAGAGCAGCGACGCTCTAACTCAAGTTCACAAGCACCTGTTAGATAACGACTTGTCTCAGATGTTTGATTCGTTAGTGGAAGTTTGGCAAATCAACTCTTCTCAATCTCGAGAGGATCACCTCAATGAACTGTTCGCTCAAGCGTTGAACAAAGATTGTGGTAAAACCCTAACCAAGAAGACCTTACCTGATTGGATAAGTTCGGTAGTTGTCAAAAGACACATCATTCAAAGCCCTGGACGTGATACGTTTCGAGTAGCGATTGATGTTGAATCTAAAAACAACATTCAAGACATCACCTTTGAAAAGTGGGTTGATAGAGTTGTTTCGTCTGATAGTGAATTCTCCAAAGACGACGAACTCGTCAATAACGCATCAGCAAGCCTTTACCATAAGCGTTATAATTTAGCGTCTCAACTAGATTCGGGCCTGTATCGTGTAAGCGTTAAAGATGATGCAGGAAACTCGTGGAGCACTTGGGTTATCCTTGGTGAAATTGTCATGCGCCAACAAGTTCGTTGGGCATCAAAAGACACGTGGCGAATCGATAAAAAAGAACTGCTAAATCCATACTGTCCGCTACCTAAGCTTGAAGTCGGTTTGTACGATTATGTCGACGAACACTACGATAAGGTGTGGGGTAAGAGTTACGAATCTGATTATCCAATGAGTTTGACGGGCGAAGAACTGCCTAATGATCGTTATGTATTAGCCGTTTCGATGGTGCATTCTCGCTGGCAAGGTGACATAGCGATAGAACAAGCACAAACTATCAGTAAAACTTATGATATTTCTAGCGAAGAAGAGTTAAAGTAATTTAGAATTGTGCCGTTAACTATGTAAGGGATCTCACAAAGATAAACGGCATGAAAAAAACTACAAAACTACTCGCAGCGTCAATTGCATTCGCCAGTCTTCCTCTTTCAGCAGCAAACTACGCCATTGAAGCGCGTGGTGATGCGATGGGTGGTGTTGGTGTTGTTTCAGCAAACTTCCTAACAGCTCCATTCTATAACCCAGCACTGGTTGCTATCTATCGTCGTAATGATGATATGGGTATGATCACGCCAAGTTTTGGTGGTAGCTATAACGACCCCAACGACATGAAATCGAACATTGATAGTGTTGTTGACGCATCAAGCACCGCCGAGTTAGATGCTGCTCTTAATAAACTAGACGGAAACCAAGCCAATGTTGAGCTGGGTGGTGTGGTCGCATTTGCGCTTCCTAATCAATTTGTCGCGGCAAACCTTTTCGCTAAAGCTTACACAGAATCTTTCGCGACGCCGAATGTTTACACCACAGGTTCAGATGCAGATAAAATCGAGTTGTCTACCGTTGAAGCAGTGTCTATTGGTGTAACTGAGGTTGGCCTTTCTTTAGCTAAATACCAAACCTTTATAGGCCAACACATTTCATTTGGTATCACACCAAAGATCCAACGTATATACACATACAACTACGTTGCTTCAGTTAATGATTACGACTTGTCTGATGTGAGAGAGAACAGTGATGGAGAAACTGCCTTTAACATGGATGCTGGTGCACTTTGGTTCTTCGGCCCGTTCCGAGTCGGCGTTGCGGCAACTAACTTAATCTCTAGAGACATTGAAACCAAAGATACAACTAAAACACTGACGAGTACTGGTGGTGCAATGCACCAAGTCGGCGGTAAATACACTTACCAACTTGAGCCAGTTTACACAATTGGTGCGGGTATCGTTTCTGACTACTTTACGTTAAGTGTTGATTACGATTTGAATGAGACTGAAAAATTCACATCGTTTGATGACAACGAACAGATGATTCGTATCGGTACTGAAGTTGATCTGTTGCGTCAGCTAAAGCTAAGGGGAGGGTACTACAAGAACCTCGCTTACTCTGACTCAGAAGGTACTGTCACAGCCGGTATTGGTTTGTCACCGCTAAATTTATTCCAGCTAGACATCAGCGCTAACTACACGAATGAAAACGCTATGGGTGCTTCAATCAATTTCCTTGCTAGTTACTAATACTCCTTATATGATTCTGCTCCTAAACAAAGGAGCAGAGCATGTTAAACGACTTACCAACCCTTTCTCACGAAGAACAACAGAAAGCTGTTGAACGAATTCAAGAAATGATGACTCAGGGCATCAGCACAGCACAAGCTATCAAAATGGTTGCTGAGCAAATTCGTGAAGAAATGAGTAAAAAAGAAGAGTAGGGCATCAGCCCTTCTTTTTTAACACCTTAATGCACTATAACTAAATATATTGCCCTCTAGCATATTATCTCGTACATACCCACTCTTTAGTCACCCTAATTTCCAGCCTAATCAAAACCCTTAAATTTAGTCAATTCAGCAAGTTACAGCGGAGTAATTTACTTTACAGGCTTTTCTCGGTTTATATTTGTAATTAAATTACAGCAAGATATGAAAGTAAAACAATTGCTATTTTTAGGTGTCAGCATTTGTGTCAGTGGTTCAATGTATGGTGTTTTTTAAGACTAGTGACGTTGTGACTTCTTTTTTTAGCGGATACGAGTACATGAATGTTTATAATCAGACAAATGAGGATTTCATATAAGAACAGTGCGAGATAAGTGACGACGGTAATGTTTAAAACCGATACCGCGAGTGACTTACCACCGCTTAGAGCAAGCTTTACTAGCCAAATACGCGTCTTTAAGAGCAAGTGTTTAGGAGACTTAGAGGCGTAGGGAGCTGTTTATAGAGGGATACGTATCAAGCAGAGAATGCTATCGATGACGTGATAACATATGCGTTATTGCAATGCCGATGGTGAAAGCGCGCTTAGAGGTGTCCGAATCGAACGTAGAGAGATTGAGCCCTTTACCTTGGGTCGATATAACGAACTCTAAACTATAGGTCCGTTCAAAGTCACACTGTAACTTAATGCCATCCTCTGACTTATGTAATGAGCCTACGGTACCACCATCGTGGTCTCTGTCTGTGTTAACGCGTATAGGGTATTTGTCTGGTGTAATAACGTAGCTCTTATTCATGAGCGTATTAAAAGAGATCAACGACACTAGAGTGATTGCGAGTCAAAAAATCGAAAGGAATATGTTGAGTTTTCGGAATGCTTTGTCACTCATTATATTACCTGCGCACGTGACGTGAATGTTATGCCGTTGGCGCAGTCCGAGGCTCTATTGATTAGCCTCGGTGGAATCTACATACCCACACTTACTTTATACAGGAAAGAGATAGGTTGAACCTGTAATTAAATCAAATTGAAGCGATATTACATTGATTTTGAATGGAATTTGAGCAAAAAGTGCGGTTTTTACGGGGTGTAAAGATTGTACTGTTTATTTATACAGTGTAACTGGCAGCGTATAGCGTTGTGTGAAAATAAAACTAAACACATGTTTATACGGCTAGACTTGATTCAGTATTAGAACATGCAAAGCTTATTACTTTTCAATCTTTGCATGCGCTTTAGTTGCAGTGTCACTTTTATATGGCTGGAGTTATAATTAGGACTTTTATGAGCCTCAACCTTTATCGATATCGACTTAAATCATTGTTATTAAATGGTTTATTGACTAAAACCTGTACCGTATTCGTGCTACAAATTTGATAATTCTACTTCTCAAAACTTTTTCGGCTAACAACTTAAACAACGTTGTAGAAAAGCGAACCAAAGTTTTAGGAGCCAGTTTATGGGAAGCCTTTAAAATTAACTACAGTCTAATTGCTTATAAAGTTACGTTAAATGAAATAAGTCCTTACTATTCATCGTCTTTACGATTGACTGGCTCCTTTAGTTTTGCAATCACATAGAATATAAGATCTATGGTGGTGTTAGCTTTTTTTAAACTTTCATTAGTAGATGAGCTTTAGAATGACCAGCCGAGGGATAGGCCTGTCCATTTTATGTCCACAGTAGTTAAATTCATCACATCAACGTTTTGCTTCTGTAAGCTCGCGTCAAGGTACAGGCCATGCTTTCCTAGATAGCGTATTCCTAAACCACGGCTGATACCGAAATCCGAAATGTCTACATTTCCATAATCTTCCTTGTAAGAACCAAAACCAAGTTTGATGTAAGGAACTATTTTATATTCACTTTCAGACCACAACGATACAACATCAAATCCAGCATTGAAGTTTAAGTCAACTAATGTTGCGTCGTAATAAGTGTTGGTTGACTTGTTATAGCTAAATTCACCGCCAAGTAAAAATCCGCTGTTAGGTATTTGGTTCGTATAACCGATCTTAATACCATTGTATTCTGAATACTTATCATCTAAAGCTTGGTAACCTACGTAAATCCTGTCGTATGATGTGTTTTGGTCGGGTGTTGTTTCATTGGAGTAGGCCGACAACGATGAAAATATGCCGAATGTCAAAGGGACAAGTATTTTAGAACGATTTTTCATTAAATATGATAACCAATTTGATTTGTTTGAATAGCGTAAACTAGCGGTTTTCTGCTTGGCTAGATGAGAGGCGGCACATATTACTTAGAGTTAATATGTCATACAAATCGTTTTGCTCATGCTTAAACTTCGGCATTTCCGTGGGTTTAGTTTAAGCACTAACATTACACAATAGCCATCCAGCTACGTATTATGTCTGGTTATATCTAATGGTGCATATCTACTTAACTCAATACAACCTATTGTATTTAAAGCGTTATAATTGAAGTATCGTGAAGTTAATTTTTCGATAGTTTGAGAGTCAAACGACAAAGGAAAAGTCGCTGATAGGGATTCAGTCTTAGTTAGATATTAAGACTTCGACACACTTACTTTTGGTGATAGTCAACGTTAGAAATTGACGGAGTGTCTCTCTAAGACTGATAGATTTGTAGTTCAGTCAATTTTTCTAGTGCGAACGTTGGTGAGAAGTCGCTGTAGTTTTCACGGACAAGGCTTAGCACCGAGTTTCGATAACCACTTGAATAACGATGATTGCTAGGCTTACCGCGAGCGCGATGAGCCAATCCGCTCGCACCGTATTTACGAAGTCGGTTCATCAGGCGTTGGATGTGACGGACACTCAAGCTGAGGATCTCGGCAGCATCGGCCCGACGTATCCGTCGCTGACACACATCTTCAATTACTTTAAAACGATTGATCTCTGAATCACTCATAGTCACCAGCATGTTGTTATGTCCATAGCGTTTACCAATATCAATTAAGCCTAGTGGTGATGAGCTAAAGGGACATTTTAACTTTGGGAAATAGTGACATTACAACTTTGCGCTTACAGCCTAAGTGCGCATTATGTACGTTATGTTAAATATGATTTGACGTTTATAAGGCAGGTATCTTTGTGTGATGCCCTGCCCTTATTTGGTGTCGGTATTCTCTGATTTATACTGTGTATTTAACCATGTTGGCTATTTACCATAAAATACCTAATAACCAGTGATAATAATCTTCGATTTTACCCCTGGCATTAGTTAGAGCTTAACCGCCAGCAAACTTAACTTTGTAGCCTTTCTTTTCAAGGTGCGCTTTAATCTTGTCGCGAGCGTCGCCTTGAATCTCTATGTTGCCATCTTTTACAGAGCCACCGCAACCACATACTTTTTTAAGTTCTGCAGCCATTAGTTTCAATGGTGCGTCATCTAGATCTAAGCCTGTTACGACAGAAACGCCTTTGCCTTTGCGGCCTTTGGTTTCTTTTTGGATTCGAACGATACCATCGCCTTTAGGACGTTGGACTTTCTCTTCTTCAGGTTTAATGCGACCTGTTTCTGTTGAATATACTAGGCTCATAAATTACTTCTTTTGTTGCTCTGCTTTTTGTTTAGCGAGTAAGTAAGCTTCTATATGACGTTGGATTGCAATTTTGCCGCCTTTAATTAAGCGACCGTTAAACATGCAATACCACGCATTAGGCTCTCCGGTGTCATTCTTTATCTGGTAGCCGTTAAAGTTTTCACTTGCGCCGCCAGCTCCTCTGGACTTACTTAACGCTGTGAACTCTTTTGGATCAATAATAGATGCGGTGTCAATCCACCAATCAATACTCTTCTTCACGGCAGCTAGATTGCCTTGAATAACATTGTTTTTTAACTTCGCACGCCAAACCGTGTTATTTGCATCTATCGACTGAAGATGGACGCTTCGGTAAATTGAATTAGCCATATCTATTAATCATCTTTTTGTTTTCACTGCATTAATCATAAGTATACTTTTAATGATATCAAGCATAATATGGTAAAAACAGCTGTTCAGGTACGGTAATTTGAGAAAAAAAGTCCCTATTTTAACTGACTTTGTGACAATTAATTCATTTGTTGAAAAATTAAACAGCAAAGCGACAATTGAAATTATAGATGAGTTAACAGGACATCAGTACTCTCATAATTCACTGTTAGGTATCTATAGTGATTGGAATCGCTACCATGCGTTCTGTACTAAACATCGTATCAACACACTCCCTGCATCTATTACTGCTGTTCGTCGTTTCCTCGAAACTGAATCCAATGACAGAAAGTACGCCTCTCTAAAACGTTACACTGCAACACTTAGTTTGTTGCATACTGTGCTTAACTTTGCCAACCCGATTAAACATAGGCAAGTTCGCTTTACCCTACTCCACTTGCAAGCTCAAATGGCCGGTGACGCTAAACAAACTAATGCGATGACATCTGCACACCTGACTGAATTGAACATGTTGCTTTCTCATCAAAAAGCAAACTTAAAAGAGGTTCGTGATATTGCTATCTATAATGTGATGTTCGAGTGTGCGTTAAAACGTTCTGAGCTTAAAGCGTTAAAGATGAATGATATCGAGAGTTACGATGAAGGCTATCAGATAACCATTAAGGATTCGGCTTACAAGCTGTCACAAGTGGCTAGTGTTGCACTACAGCGATGGCTTTCTTTTACTGGTTCAGAAGATGAACTTCCTATGTTTCGTGCAATAGATAAGCACGAAAATATTAGGCTTCAACCTTTGGATGATTCTTCTATATACCGAATATTAAGAAGAGCGAGTGATATACTAGGTTTAGCAGATAACCACCATTTTTCAGGTAACTCGATTCGTGTGGGTGCCGCACAAGAGTTATCAAAACAGGGTCTTAAGGTAAGAGAGATTCAGGATTTTGGACGTTGGCTCAGTCCTGCAATGCCCGCGCAATATGTGGGCTATACCGGTACTGCTGAGAGCGAGAAAATGAAATTTAAAGCGATTGTACCTTGGCAATAAGTTGATAATGCAAAGGTACAACCGCTAACGAGATCAGCAAACGCATAACGATCAAATTATCGCGTGACCCAAGGTATGACTTGTTATAAAACGGCTAGTTCCTTGTTGATCAAGCTCAAGGCACTATGCAGATAACCGTTTAGATTCGTTTGGTATAAAGCGAACTAAGCAAGACTGGTTCTTACGCAGTTTTCTAAGAACTGGCTAAATTTATGTCCATCGTGTTCAACCATTTTAGGGAACATAGAAATTGGCGTCATACCTGGGAAAGTATTGACTTCATTTAGGTAGATCTCGTTGTCTTGCGTTAAGAAGAAATCAATACGAGACAAGTGACGTAGCTTCATTTGTGTAAATACTTTGCGTGCACTGTCTGCAATCAATTCACGCTGCTCATCCGTTAGATTACTTGCTTCCACTTCAGTGATTGAGTGACTGTCTGCGCTGTATTTCTCTTCATATGAGTAGAATGCGCCATTTGGTGCAATCACTTCGCCTGGCTTACTAATGTGTAGCTCACCATCGATTTCATATGCGGCAACTTCTAGCTCTCTTGGTACGACTGACTTTTCAATAAGTACTTGATCTGAGAAGGTAAACGCCTTATCGATCGCTTCACTCAGTTCTTCAACTTCATTTACCTGGTAACAACCAACAGAAGAGCCTTGGCGAGCGGCTTTTACGAAGACTTTCCCCCAAGTTTCAAAAGCTTGGGTTGCTTGTGCGTGTGTTTGTTCTGTGTTGTCTGATAGGAACAAGTAAGGTGTGTTTGGGATACCAAGTGCATCGTACCAAAGCTTTGAAGTGATCTTGTTAAAGCTATTGTTACTCGCTTCAGAGCCACAACCTAGATACGGAATCTTAGCCATTTCAAACAATGACTGGATGTCACCTGTTTCGCCAGGAAACCCGTGAATACAAGGTACAATGAATTCGACTTTAGACTCGAAGTTATCGCCACGTAGTGTTTGATCGTTAATATCAAGGTAAACTAATTCACCAGAATCTAGACACCAACCTTCACTCTTAATTTCAACTCTCACAACGTTAAAATCAGCAACGCTGTCGAGCTGTGCAAAAAGATAATTGGCTGAAACTAAAGACACTTCATGCTCTGAAGATCCACCGCCGCAAAGAAGAAGGATGTTTGTGGTGTTCATGGGTAAATTCGGTCCTTGAAACTAGGAATACTGACTTCAATGATAAACAAAAGTCGAAATAGGTACAGTGTTTTGAAAGCTAAAATCGCCATCTAAAGATCGAGCGATTAACTATTAGACAAAACGGCTCGTCATAAAACAAAAGAAGGAGCAATTTGCTCCCTCTTTCTGAATTAAAACTTAGTTTAACTTGTTAAGCGTTGGGTATTCAGAGTTCTTGATGTCATCAATGCTCTTAACGAATGGTTTCAGATTTTGGAAAGTTGCTGGCAGGGTCGAAATTGCTTTCTTAGCTTCTAAGCGTGTCGCGTAGTCACCATAAAGAACTGTGAACCACTTAGTACCGTTAACCATTTTGTAGTTTTCCCAAACGGGTTGTGAAGTCGTTGGTAGCATTTTCACGAAAGAGTCGACCTTGCTCTGGCTGCCAACAGCAACGACTTGAACCGTGTAACCAAAGCGCTGGTTCATATCTTGTTGTTTCTGAGTTGGACCAGTCACTGTTGCTACTGGCTTAGTTCTCGTTGTTTGAGTCACTTTTTGTTCAACAGGCTCTGACTTAATAACGTTGACGACATTCTCTTCTACAACGCCTGTTTGCTCAGACTGAGATACAACTGGAGCTTCAACTTTGGCAGTTTTGTACTCTTCTTGATAGCTATCTGAAGTTACATTTGTAACGTAATCGTCTGATACACATGCAGCCAAGAGCAGTGGCAAAGTCACAATTGCAAATTTTTTCATGGAAAGCTCTATATCCTTAATAATAATTACTATAAATCATGCCGATACGTCGGTTTAGAATCAAGTTAACTTTGATATTATACACCATTAGTGGGTGACCTATTTCACAAACTTTATGCAGTGTTTGCTTATTCATCTTAATTCGGTGAATTTGCCATCAACCCGCAAGGGGAAAGTAAGTTACGATGAACTTACGTGCATTGCTAGGATATGTCTATGAATCATCTTGATCCCCTACTTAAACCCCGTTCGATTGCCGTTGTTGGTGCTTCCCAACAAGAAACACGAGCGGGATATATCGTTATGAACAACCTATTACACGGGGATTTCAAAGGTGCAGTGATGCCTGTTACGCCAAAATACGACTCTGTTGCTGGCGTACTTTCTTACAAGAACATTCTATCGCTTCCTATCGTTCCTGACCTCGCGGTTTTATGTACTAATGCTATGCGAAATGTGGCCATTTTTGAAGAGTTAGCTGAGAAAGGCATTGCCTCCGTGATCGTTCTGTCATCAGACATGCACCAAATAAGTGACAACGGCGAAACAATTGATTCTCGATGCCTAACTATAGCCAAAAAACATAACATCCGAGTGCTTGGCCCAAATAGCCTTGGCATCATTGTTCCGTGGTTAAAGTTGAATGCCTCTTTCTCTCCCGTGACTGCGCTGCCCGGTAAAATTGCTTTTGTTTCTCAATCTGCCGCTGTTTGTACCACCATTCTCGATTGGGCGAACGACAAAGAAATCGGTTTTTCTGCATTTATCTCGATCGGCAACGGCAGTGATATTGAGTTCTCTGAACTGTTGGATTATCTCAGTACTGATTCTCACACTGAAGCCATCTTGCTTTATGTTGACAGCATTAAAGATGCAAGACGCTTTATTTCGGCTGCGCGTGCAGCATCTCGTAACCGACGAATTCTGGTGTTGAAAGGAGGTCGAACAGCGAAAGGTCGAGCCGCTGCCATAGCGCATACTGGTGGTGCTGACACATTAGATATTATCTATGACTCAGCTATTCGACGTAGCGGTATGTTACGAGTTAAGAACTTACATGAGCTGTTTGCCGCGGTAGAAACACTGACTCATTCGGTGCCCTTACGTGGCGAGCGTCTTGCTATTGTTACCAATGGTGGTGGCCCCGCAATTATGGCCGTGGATACTTTATTTGATCGTGGCGGCAAACTCGCTGATTTATCAGAACAAACACTAGAAAAATTAAACAAAGTCTTGCCATCGAGTTGGTCACACAGCAACCCGATTGATATTGTTGGTGATGCGGGTGATCAGCGTTATATCGATACACTAAATGCACTACTCGACGGGGATGAAGCTGACGCGATTCTTATTATGCACAGCCCTTCTGCGATTGCTCATTCAGCCCAGACAGCTGAGCGAATTATTAAAGCAATTAAAAAACACCCTCGACATAAGCGATTTAACATTCTAACCAATTGGTCGGGCGAGCTGACAGCAAGGCCTGCAAGAAAACTTTTTACAGAAGCCGGGATTCCAACGTATCGAACACCAGAAAGTTCAGTCGTTGCTTTCATGCACTTGGTCGAATACAGACGTAACCAACGCCAATTGATGGAAACACCGACCACAGCTGAGAAAGTTCATATTGAAGATTTAGCTGATGCGAGAAATTGGATAGAGCGACAACTACTGGATAAAGAAACAGTTAGTCTTGATACTCACCAAAACAGTCAGTTTTTCAAACACTTCAATCTTGATGTCTTACCAACTTGGATTGCTTCAGACCCAAGTGAAGCGGTACACATTGCTGAAACGATTGGTTACCCAGTTGCCGTTAAACTTCGTTCTCCAGACATTGCGCATAAATCAGATGTGCAAGGTGTAATGCTCAACTTACGAAACAGTAATGAAGTGGCTAATGCTGCTCAAGCGATCCTTGATCGTTCTCAGCTGTCGTACCCTACGGCGCATATACATGGTTTGTTGATTCAAGGAATGGCGAAACTCGCGGGCGGGCAAGAACTACGTGTAAAGGTCACAACCGATGAGACTTTTGGCCCTATTATTTTACTTGGTCAAGGAGGTTCAGAGTGGGATGAATCGATTGATGCGGCAGCTGCATTTCCACCACTTAATATGACACTGGCTCGTTACCTAATCATTCGAGCAATAAAAAGTGGCAAAATTCGTCTGCAAAAGCTTCCTAATCCGATTGATATAGAGGGACTCTCAGAACTGCTGGTTCGTATATCTCAAATGGTGGTTGATTGCCCTGAAATACATGATTTGGATATCCATCCAGTACTAGCCAATGGAGACAAGTTCACAATATTAGACGCAGATATTATCTTGAAAGCTTATGAAGGTGATCCTCAAGAACGGTTGGCAATACGTCCTTATCCTGTAGAGCTCGAAGAAAACATTCAACTCAAGGATGGCACAGAGGTGCTGTTACGCCCTATTCTCCCTGAAGATGAACCACTTCACGCAGACTTCATTAATAGAGTATCGAAAGAAGATCTTTATAAGCGTTTTTTTAGTGATGTGGGTGAATTCAATCATGAGGCATTGGCTAATTTTACTCAGATTGATTTCGACAGAGAAATTGCTTTTGTGGTTGTTCGCAAAGAACAAGGTGTTCCGGCTATTATCGGTGTATCAAGAGCGCTAATTAACCCAGAAAACACAGATGCAGAGTTTGCGATATTAATTAGGTCTGATCTGAAAGGTGTCGGATTAGGTCGAATTCTTCTGACTAAAGTTATCGACTACTGCCGAGCAAAGCAGACCAAGCAAATGTCTGGGATGACGATGCCAACGAACAGAGGCATGCTAACACTAGCTCAAAAGTTGGGGTTTGAGCTAGATATTAGTTTTGAAGACGGTACTGCGGATATGGTGTTGCCGTTACTTGAGTGACCATGTCTTTTTAATGTGCTGAATACACCATGATTTGGCGTCGCCCATTTTATTGCGTCGCCAAGCCATGACGATATCAATAGCTTGGGGTTCCGTTCCTACAATTCGCTGAAGCACACCAGATTCAATCAGTGGTTCCGCGATAACACTCGGTAAAGTGCCTATGCCTAACCCTGTTGTTAGAGCTTCTACTTTTGCTGGGAAACTCGTTACGGTTAAGCGTGGTTGTTTTTCTAATATATTAATACTTAGTGCGGGTTGATCGCGTGCTGTATCGGCAATTGCAATAACCATGTAACTTTCTCTGGCCTTCTGGTCGAACTCACCAGAACGTTTGTGAACATAATGGTTTGATGCTGCCACCCAAACCATTTCTATTTTACCTATTACGTCACTTTTAATGTCGTTTGGAATCGTATCAAGCTTTGGGCACACAAGTAAGTCAGCTCGGCCATCGGCCAGAGATTCCCAACATCCAGCTAAGATTTCTTCTTGTAAACGAACGCGTGTTTTACTGATTTTACCTAGTTCATCAACCAGTGAGAAAAAATTACTAATCGGAATAATACCATCAAAGGCGATAGTTAGATCTAGCTCCCAACCATTAGCAAGAATACTCGCATCGTTAACGAGTTGTTCAGTCGCACCAAGAATTATCCTGCCTTGTTCTAGTATTAACTGCCCCGCTTCCGTGAAATTTGCACGATGCCCAGACCGATCAAAAATCATGATGTCTAGATCTTGCTCCAACTTCTGAATTTGGTAACTCAATGATGATGGCGCTCGGTCCATTTCATTCGCTGCTGCGGCGAAACTTCCACGACGATCGATAGCATCTAGTATGTGTAATGCTTCAAGTGTTATTGGGCTATGCATAGCTTTCCTACTATAAATTGAGATTTACATCACAAAAACAGAAGCATTCACAAAATGAATGGAACTGAATAAGTCTTTTTAATACAAGTGATTAAGAGCATTAATTATGAATTAGTTGATAAAGTTGAAAATTAATTAAATGCAAATAATAGTAATTATCATTTAGATCCAATATCATCTTCGCAAATCAAGATAATACTATGGAACTAAGGTAACTATCAGATGTATAAGCAATCCCTACTCTCTGCTTCAATCGTTTTAGCGCTTTCATCAACGTCAGCCTTTGCTGAAGATTATGCCCTATTTGATGAGGTTGTTGTATCCTCGACGCGCACGAATCAAACACTTATCAATACAGCGGCTTCTGTTGCAGTCATCTCCGATGAGCAAATCGAAGAGAACATGGCAAAAAATGTTAACGAAATCTTCGAATACACTCCAGGTGTAACGATGAACTCGAGCTCTCGACAAGGTGCACAAACCATCAACATTCGTGGCATGGAAGGTAAGCGCGTAAAGATTTTAGTGGATGGCTCATCGCAACCAGGTTCATTTGATGGTGGCCCTTACGCATTTATTAACTCTAGCGGTATTTCAATCGATCCCGATATGCTGAAAAGTGTCGAAATTATCAAAGGTGCGGCTTCAAGTTTACACGGAAGCGACGCTATTGGTGGTGTTGTCGCCTTTGAAACTAAAGACCCTTCTGATTTCTTAAAAGATGGAGAAGACTTTGGCGGTCAAGCGAAACTGTCTTACTCTTCAGAAGATAACTCTTTCAGTGAGCACGTTGCATTAGCTAATCGATTCGATGACCTAGAAACATTGGTAGCCTACACTCGTCGAGATGGTGAAGAGTTGCAAAATTTCCGTAACCCTAACGACTTAGAGAACTACGCTGTAGAAGGTCAAGATACTTCAGCAGATAATCTTTTGGTTAAGTTGCAATATCAGTTAAACGAAAGTCATCGTATCGAGTTTTTAGCTGAGCTAATCAAAGATACTTCAGACTCTGACATCTACCACTCAAGCTACGATAGCTATACAGGTGCTGATGACACAACGCAAAATCGATTCGCTATTAAGCACATTTGGTTCGCTGATGGCACAATTGCCGATACTGTAACGAGTAAAGTATCGTACATTTCCAAAGAAGAGAATGGTGTAACTAAGCGCTTTAAACCTGCAGGCCCAGGTATGCCACCTTGGGTACCAGCTAACAACGACAACTTACAAACAAAAGACTACGAGTACACTGAAGATAAGCTTGAAATCGAGACTCAGTTAGATAAAGAAATTAATAACCATTACCTAGTGTATGGTGCAACTTATACACATAGTGACATCAGCAACACCAATATGGAGTATAACTCTGATCCTGCTACTGATAACCAACTTTATGTATATACTCCAGATGCTAAGGAGCAAAAATTTGGCTTGTTTATTCAAGACGAAATTAGCTTAGTGAATGACAAACTTATTGTTACCCCTGGTGTACGCTTTGACTATTTCTCAACTGATCCTGGTAACAACACCACTGAGACGTTGAGTGATTTCTCAGATTCTGCGGTAACTGGTCGTTTAGGTTCAACATACAAACTTACAGATACAGGCACTATTTTTGGCCAAATTAGCCAAGGCTTTAGAGCCCCTTCTTTTGATGAACTTTACTATACATATGATAACCCTGGACATGGGTACGTAAATGATCCAAATCCAGATCTTAAATCAGAAACCAGTATTTCATACGAGCTAGGCTATCGTCACAACACTCAAGCTTCATCATCTGAAATCGCGGCCTACTACAGTGACTACGATGACTTTATCGAGACAGTGGTTACGAAAAAGGTTGGTGGAACAACGCACTATTCTAACGTTAACTTGGATTCGGCAACGATAAAGGGGATTGAATTCTCGAACACGTTACTTTGGGATGTCTTGGTTGGTGCGCCTAAGGGTATTTCAACTCACTTCGTAGCTTCATACACAGAGGGTGAGGACGGAAACGGAAATGCACTAAATAGTGTTAACCCTTGGAATGCGGTGTTAGGTCTTAACTATGATGCGCCAAACCAAAATTGGGGTACTAGCGTTAAGTTAAACTACACAGCTGACAAATCTGGTTCAGACATCAACTTCGATGACGAAAGTGGCGGTAACGCAGGCCAGGCTGAGCTTCCAAGCGCAACAGTTGTTGATTTAACAGCTTACTACAAACCAATGAAGGATCTGACGATTCGTGGTGGTGTGTTCAACTTAACTAACGAAGAGTACTACCGTTGGAATGATATTCGCGGTGATGATGAACTTTACAAAGAGAACACTCAAGCGGAAAGAAACTACGGTATTTCAGCTAAATACGAATTCTAACTCGTTAGAAAACTTAACGACAGAATCTGATACAGCAGAAACTAAAAAGCCAGCTTAATTGCTGGCTTTTAATTTATTTCACTAAAAAATTGTATAAAAAAGGTAATAAGTGAAATTACTTCTCTGCCATCTCTTTTTTAACCATTACTGCAGCAGCAACGATGAAAGTGATGATTAGGCCTAGTTCCATGATTAACTCCAAAGAAAATTAACATTAAACATATAATTCGCGAGCATAATAACACAGCGGATACAGAATGATACTTTTTAACCACTAATTTACTTTTTATTCGATTAAGATCAAAAAAGATGCCCGAAAGCATCTTTTAATTTTTGAATCATTCACGAAACCACTAGGTTAACCAGGGAATCCATTCGGGTTTGTTGACTGCCAGCGCCATGTATCTTCGGTCATTTCAGCCAATGTGCGGCTTGCATTCCAGCCCAGTTCTTTCTGAGCTTTAGCTGGATCTGCCCAACACTCTGCGATGTCACCAGGACGGCGTTCAACTAGCTTGTAAGGGATCTCTTTACCGCTTGCTTGTTCGAATGCTTTAACCATGTCTAACACACTTGAACCGTTACCCGTACCAAGATTGTAGATATGAAGACCATCTTTGCGCCCTACTTTCTCCAGTGCTGCAATGTGCCCATCAGACAGGTCCATAACGTGGATGTAATCACGTACGCCAGTACCGTCTTTTGTTGGGTAATCGCTACCAAATACAGACAGGAATTCACGTCGGCCAACAGCTACTTGAGATACGAATGGCATTAGGTTGTTTGGAATACCTTGTGGATCTTCTCCTAACTCACCACTGGGATGAGAACCAACAGGGTTAAAGTAACGCAACAAAGTGATGCTCCAATCTGGGTTTGCATTTTGGAAATCTGTTAAGCACTCTTCAACCATTAGCTTACTGCGCCCGTAAGGGTTAGTCGCACTTGTTGGGAAGTCTTCAGTAATTGGTACACTTGCAGGATCACCGTAAACGGTCGCTGACGAACTAAAGACCAACGTTTTAACATTAGCCTCGCGCATCGCATCAACAAGAACTAACGTACCATTAACATTGTTGTCGTAGTATTCAAGAGGCTTAGCAACTGATTCACCAACTGCTTTTAAACCCGCAAAGTGAATAACTGCTTCGATGTCGTGTTGTTTCATCGTCTCAGTTAAAAGCGCTTTATTGCGAATATCACCTTCAATGAAGTTAGGGCGAACACCAGACACTTTCTCGATACGTTCTAGAACGCTTGGTTTGCTGTTGTACAAGTTATCAAAAAGCACAGGCGTCATGCCTGCATTGATCATTTGGATACTTGTATGACTACCAATGTAGCCCATGCCACCTGTAACTAAAACATTCATGTTTAGCAGACCTTTTAATTAAAATATTCAACCTATCACTTATGATACAACAACTTACAGTGAGTTCACAAACGCCTAGTTTCATTGATGCTCTTTAAAGAGCATCAACTGGCCACATTCTTTTCATTTGGCTCAATATATCGTGTGATTATGTTGAGTGGTCCAGTCACAAAATTTAGAATCGAACATTCTTTAACCGAACATTAAGCGTTCACTCTGCATTAATAATGAGTGCTAGATTAACAGTAGTAAAAATTTGAATTCGGTCACTGTTTAATTTATTCATATATACGAGTGTCATCAGATACCCAAACCTAAAGGAATAGCGACAAGTGACGACGAAGATTTTGCTTAATTGCGATATGGGAGAGAGTTTCGGCAACTGGAAAATGGGCGATGATGAGTCGGTTATGGAATGGGTCGATATGGCAAACATTGCTTGTGGCTTCCATGCGTCTGACCCTCACGTGATGTCAAAGACAATCAAACTTGCGCAGCATTACCATACTCAAATTGGTGCTCATCCGGGCTACCAAGATTTGGTTGGGTTTGGACGTCGCTCAATCCCGCATACCATGGATGAAATAAGTGAATTAGTTTGTTATCAAGTGGGCGCATTACAAGCGCTTTGCCGCTATCACCATACCTCTATTGGGTATGTGAAACCTCATGGTGCCCTTTATAACGATATGATGGCGAACACCGATGTTTTTAACGCAGTCGCTCAAGCGGTAGCTGAGTTTAATATTCCTCTGATGATTCTCTCTTCTTCTGATAACCAACAGTATTTAGATATTGCTGATGATCAAGACTTACCTCTTTTGTTTGAAGCTTTCGCAGATCGAGCGTACTTGAATAATGGCCAACTTGCGCCGCGAACCCGGAAAGGTTCGGTTTACGTTAATCAAGATGACATCTATAACCAAGTCATGCAAATTGTTAATTATGGTTCAGTAACGACGATTGAGGGTGAAAGACTGCCCATTGAGGCAGATACAATTTGCGTGCATGGTGATAACCCTCAATCCATCGCTCTGATTAGAAAAATCAGACAAGATCTTAATACGTTTAATTAGTACGAAGCGTAAGTCTATCGCACGCTAATTATTAAGTAATGATTGTTAAATCCTATGTGACTTAGGACATGGAAGTTAAAAAGCTAAAGCTAAGTTGAAAAACAAGAATATCAAAATGTATGGAAACGAAATGACGACGAATCCGATTGAATTTAATATAGCGCCGGTTGCCGAATGTAGCGTTTTAATCACGTTAACGTTGCCGCATTTAAAAGGTGATACTAATGCGATCAATGCGCAGTATATGGCTCATTTTGCTGATGCCATTCGCCAGAACTTAACAACCGTATTGATGAATGTGACACCCGCTTACCACACTATATTGGTTGACTACTTACCTTATCGAATCTCAGAGCAACAGTTTATCAAACAGCTTAATTCGCTATTAGCTGCAGCGCTTTCTTCCTTCTCAGAGACTCAAGAAACGCTCAATGTTATTGAACTACCCGCCTATTACTCACCTGAAACCGCGCTTGATTTAGATAGGTATCAGGAGAAAGGCTTATCGATTGAGGATATCATTGAATATCACACCTCTCAGACCTACAGTGTCAGCGCGATAGGATTTATTCCCGGCTTTGCCTTTATGTCGGATGTGGTGAGTAGGCTTGCGTTACCACGTCACTCAACCCCGCGCTTAAGTGTTCCTAAAGGAAGTATCGCAATTGCAGGATCAAAAACGGCGGTTTACCCATCGGAGTCACCAGGTGGTTGGAACATTATTGGCAACTGCCCTTTGTCGCTGTTTGACCACAGCCAATTGAAGAACGCAGATACTACACAAGTTCCGCTATCACTGCTGAATGTAGGTGATACTGTCCGTTTTAAAGCGATATCAAAACATGAGTTTATGGATCTTAGGTTTATAGCGCTTGGTGGAGATATCACATATGGGTAAATTAAATAATAAACCGACACTTACAGTAGTTAAACCAGGCCCTTTGAGTTTGATTCAAGACTTTGGCCGATTTGGTGTCGCTCACCTTGGGTTGACACAAGGCGGGCCAGTTGATGATTACTCTTATAGTTGGGCTAATTATCTATTAGGAAATGCCGTTAACTTAGCGGCGTTGGAAATTACACTCGGTCAATGTGCGCTAAAAATAGATTTTGATTGTGAGATGGCGTTATGCGGCGGCGATCTACAAGCGAAGTTAGATGGTATGCTTTTAGGGAACTGGAGTACTTTCCAAGCTTTTAAAGGACAAGTCCTCTCATTTGGTCTACCGAAAAATGGATTAAGAGCGTATTTGGCAATTAAAGGAGGCTTCGATGTTCCTTCCACCCTTCATAGCTGTTCGACTGTAACGAGAGAACAGATTGGTGGGCTTGATCAAGATGGAGAACCCTGTAAACAAGGGCAACAAATTGGTTTTTCCAAGCATCGTATTACTCGCCCTTTTAAAGCGTTGAGTGTGACCTTCCGCTATAAACCGGATTACAACCTACCAGTAAATTTAAGAGTTATCGAAGGTTACCAAAGCAACCTCTTCTCAGAACCAGCAAAAGAGACGTTGTATAATACGCAATATAACGTTGACCAGAATTCGAATCGAATGGGCTATCGACTCAATGGCGAGCCAGTCGATTCCCCTGATATTTCTCTATTGTCCGAAGGTATCGCCCTTGGTGCGATTCAAATCCCACGAGATGGGCAACCGATCGTATTGCTCAATGACAGACAGACCATTGGGGGTTATCCAAAGATTGGATGTGTTGCGAGAATCGACTTACCGCGCTTGGCACAAGCCAAACCAGGGCATCCAATTTCGTTTAGTAGAGGCGATCGCTTAGGGCTTCAAGATGTATGGTGTCAGTGGGCACAGTTTTTTGGTTATTGATCTTTTCTGTTTAGAATGGCTATTCGAAGCTTCCGCGACTATGTTCGCATAAAAAGGCGTTTAAATTATAAACCCAGCTTACTACTTGCTAGTAAGCTGGGTTTGACTTTTGGCATCTTGGTTTGGGTAACAAACAAGGCTGAATAAGCTTTTAGTGGTGCTCTTGCCCTGATATTTTAGCAAGAGCGTCCGGGTAACCACGTTCCTTGGTCAAGTCTATCGCACTGTTTTCAATATCATTTATGTTAAGTGACATTGTCACTGAGTGTGCGCTTTCAATCGGCATAGTCTCGGTCACACCAAACCAACGTTGAGCAACCTTCTGCGCGGCCTCTAGTGTTGAAGACGCCTTTACGACTTCAAGTCGAGCATAGCGATCACCACAGAATGAAACATCTGAAGCTCTTAGACTCGGATCGGTTCCTGGAATCTGCTGCGCGCCAAACAGAGGTTTGCCACCAACCATTGCAGAACTAAAACTTGGGATGAACTGAGACATATGCGTAATTGCAGCACGAGTTCTTAATTCAAGTTGCTCTTCGCTCCAACCGGATACGATTTTCTTAAGAAGCTTTGAAGGCAACTGTGGCTGGGACGAATCTGTTGATGAAGAAACTAGCCCACCCTCAAACAGAGTAATCCCTTCTGTCATACCGTGAAGTTGGAACACACCATCAGCATACGGCGTTAATTGCGCCATACCTTGCGGGGTGCCTCTCGGGCCATGGAAGATTACCTCTGGCCACTCTTCTTTGCATTCTTGAGAATATGGCCACTCTGTCACGTATGCAGCTTTGAACTCAACAAGTCTTTGTTGTTTCGAACCGACAAAATCATCCACAATACCTGTTTCAAACCCACTAGCATTGATCAAGTAGTCAGTCGTCAGATGTTGGTTTTGGTTTTCATGGTCTGAGTAAGTCAAAGACCAGCCTTGTCCTGTCGATTCAACAGACTTTAAGCGACTGTTGGTCAACACAGTACAATTCGGTTGCTTACCTAAAGACAGTTGAGCCGTCGCCGAAAGTCGAAATACACTCCAGCCATACTCTTGAACCATTGCGACCGGGTATTTAAGCGTATCTAAATTAGTATGCTTAGCAAAAGGAATGCACCAGTCGTCGAGTGAAATCGGTTTTAGAGGCTGAGTTTTTGTAGAAAGGGCTAACAACTCATCTTTGCTATAAAGTTTGTAGTACTCATCCGGGTCACCAAGCACTTGATTGCTGTTATCTTGTTTAACAAGCTCAGCGTAAGCGTTTTTGATTATCTTTAAACGAGGAAGTAGATCCATTGGTTCCCCACCATCACTATGCGGCACAGCAATGATTGTTGGGCGTATATTGATGGTGTGTGGGAATAAACGGACGGTATCAATAGACTGAGTGAGAAGTTGTAGACATTGCTCTACAGAAATATCTCGATACAAATTGCCGCCCGCGTGCAGGTGGCAAATAGGTGGGCCATTAACCAAACTCGGCCCTTTTTCCAAGATAGTGACATTAAAACCCAACTCACTAAAGTGAATCGCACTTGTCGTTCCGGCAATGCCGCCACCAACAATGGCAATAGAAGGTTGATTTGTATCCGTTTTGTTGTGGTTCATCGTGTTCTGTAGAATATGATTAACTGTCTCTATTCTACTTTTGTTCTGCGACGAATTAAAACACATTTTTATCAAGGTCTTAGTTGGGCACTTATTAATATCTATGTAAAAAATATAAATAATCTCTTGACTCAATAACTCCAGATAGAGTTTTAAAGGTTATTCTAACAGTCGAATTTGCCCTAAGTGACGCCACATAAAGGCTGCCTCAATACTTGTAAAACAATGATGTTAACTTATCCCTAAAGTTATCCACCGTTTTTGTGGATAACTGTTGATAACGTTCTTGCTAAGTTGCGCAAACCCTTTGTTTACAGGGACTAACCGTTGTTCATTAAATCGGCATTATTGCTCAATAACTTTTAATTAATGCTAAAAAATGTCGATTTTAAGGTGTGAAATTTTTTACTTATACTACGAGTTGGTCAAATAAAAAACGATCTAAAGCGGTGTATTATAGATAGTGCATGATTAAGTATAAAAAATTCACTTTAGACCGTTTGACTCGATTTCGTTAATTTTTAATCTTTACTTGCCGTCTGTTGGTTTTTAACCAAAATCTTTGTTCATTGGCGCTAACAATCGTTTAATCAAACTATTCACGACAGCAGCTAGCGTGATGAAAGTAAGAATTGGTAAAACAACCCAGAGCATTGGGTGAAGCGATGGTTCTAACTCAAAACCAAAGTTCATTACACCGGCTACGCTAAGTTCTGAACCTAGAGCAGCAATAGAACCCGCGACTAAAGCCATTAAGCCATATTCACACCAAATCGTGTTGAGAATCCGCTTCTTACTTGCCCCTAGAGTTCGATACAAGCGTATTTCTTGTTGTCTTTGGGATAAACTCAACCTTAGTAAGGTAAAAATGAGTAACAGCCCCGCTACAACACCCAAAGCCGCAAGCACGGTAATAGACCAAACAATCTGCTTGAGTAGTTCCTGGATCTTACTACCCATTTTACGAATATCCATCAAACTGACGGTTGGATGCTTTCGGGACAGTTCGTTGAGCATTTGATTGTGTTGCTCTTCGAGCCTGAAGCTCACTAGCCAGGTTGACGGAATCGAACTCAAAACATCAGGAGTAAAGATAAAATAGAAGTTCGGTTTCATTTCGCGCCACTCTACTTCTCGGATGCTAATCACTTTTGCGGAAACGCTTTGGCTATTAATGGTAAACGAAAGTTCATCATCAATCTTCAATCCAAGTTGATCAGCCACATCAGATTCAACAGACACGCCCTGCTCTTGTGTCCAACTGCCTTCTAGCACCTCATTGTATTCAGGCAAACTATCACCCCAAGTGAAATTAATCTCACGACTAAGGGCGTCGGTCTGATCAGATGTATCGCTGTATTCTGCTGCCTCTACGCCATTGATTGTCGTCAATCGTCCACGAATAATTGGAAACGCTTGAGTACGCTCTACTTCATTCGAGTCAATGGTCGCGAGATAACTGTCTTTTTCATAGCTCGCAATATTCAGTGCGAAAGCATTGGGTGCGTTTTCAGGTAAGGTTTGTTGCCAATCGGATAATAAATCGCTTCTTACTAACCAAATAATCGATAACAACATTAAAGACAAAGCCAAAGAGCCAAATTGGATGCCCGTTGCTAATGGTGTCCGATTAATTCGGCTTAACGCCAAGCGCATCGATGTTGACGTTGGCAACTTACTGAATAGGCGAAGAACAACCGTACTCACTATTGCTAGCACTAGGAACAGGCATGCAATACCCACTAAGACTATCCATACCAACAAGTTATCGCCGTACATCAACATCATTGGAATAATAGGAACGAGCAATAACAAGTACTTCTTATAACTTTCGTTTGACTGGTGGCTCGATTGAATCACGCTGATTGCTGAGGTCGAGACCAAGCCAATCAATGGAATTCCGAGTGCAGGAACACCAATCAAAAGACTAGATAAAATGGCCAAAATAGCAGGTTCTGCACCATAGCTAGGAAGCGGCGTTGGCAGTAAGTCTCCGAGCGGAATTCGAAGCAAAAACTCTAGGCCTATACCTATAGCGATGCCTAATACTGCGCCAATAACCACAAGTAGAAAGACCTGTACTGACAGCCATTTAATGATCCATTGCTTACTCGCCCCCAAGCTTTTAAGCATCGCGATGGTTTTACGACGACTCGCCACATAGTGCTGGCAAGTTAAAACTAAAGTCGTTGCAGCCATAATCACCACGATGGCAACGGTCAGTGACAGGTATTGCGTGGTGCTTTCAAACATCTCATTGGTGCGGCTTGCTGAATCTTGCGTGCGCCATCGATCGCTTGGTGTTAATTCGATACTGTCTTGAGCGGATTTAAGCTGTGTTTTATCGCCGTTCAAAAACAATCTAAAGCTAACGCGACTGCCCGGTTGAATTGCACCTGTGGCATCGATATCACTTTCGTGTATCAATACTGCAGGCATCTGTTGGAATGGGTTAAAGCTCAACCCAGGCTCTTGGGTGATTCGCCCTGTTATCGTTAAATCCGCATCGCCAATCGTGACATTGTCACCAATTTCAACTTCAAGTTGAGCAAATATACGTTCATCCAGCCAAAGTTCCCCCGGCTCTACGTGATTTCTAAACGTATCATTAGCTTGCTGAAGTATCATTTCGCCGCGTAATGGATAATTGCTTTCAACAGCCTTAACCGTGACTAACTGCATTGAGTGGTCACTAAATGCCATGGTTGAAAAACGGGTTAATTGGGAGCTTTCTAACTGCTCAGCTTCAGTGAGTTCGAGTAAGAGCTGTGGGATTGGGTTCGCCGAAATAAACACACTGTCCGCTGTTAAAGCATCCTTTCCCTGCTTAACAATGACTTGTTCCATACGCTCCGCCAACGCTGACAACGCGAATACACAGGCAATAATTAGCGTTAAAGCGATCGATACTGGCCACAGTTGTCCGTGTCGAATCTCTTCTATACTCCATGAAAACAGGCGTTTGTTGAGTCCCTTTGATGAATTCAATTTAGACTTCCTCTATATGACCGACGTGCATTTTCAAAGTTCGCTGGCAACGTTGTGCAAGCTTAGGATCATGTGTCACTAAGACTAACGTTGTTCCGTGGGAAGAGTTGAGCTCAAACAACAGCTCGATAATTTTTGCTGCCGTCTGTTGGTCTAGGTTGCCGGTAGGTTCATCGGCAAACAAGATTTTTGGTTTGATCATAAAGGCACGGGCTAAAGCTACTCTTTGTTGCTCGCCGCCAGATAGTTGAGATGGTAAGTGATCGAGCCTGTCTTTTAATCCGACAGACTCTAATAAAGCGGTCGCACGTTCGATGTCTTCGTCTTCACCTTTAAGCAAACAAGGTAGTGTGACATTTTGCAGTGCAGATAAACTTGGGATTAACAAAAAGCTCTGAAATACAAACCCGACAGATTCACTGCGGATTTTTGCTCTAGCTTCATCATCAAGTTGTGATAGAGGCTGGCCTAATAAACTGATTTCGCCCATTGTTGGTACATCAAGACCCGCAAGCAAAGTCATTAAGGTCGATTTACCAGCACCGGATGTTCCCACAATCGCCACAGTTTCGCCTTCACGAATATCGATATCGACGTGTTCTAAGATTGTTAAATGTTCTTGATTAGTAGACACTGTCTTGGAAACAGCTTCTGCTTTTATGATGGATGTATGCATGACTCGACTAATTTCCTTTTTATTTTTTATTTTATTTTCAACCGCTTCGTTGGCTCAAAATACTGACCTAGTTCGAAATCCTACGTTAGCTCCAAGCGCTACTTTATTGATACTTGGCGATAGTTTGAGTGCTGGCTACAACATGGATATCAAACAGAGTTGGCCAAGTTTGCTGCCGGACGCTCTTACGAAGCATGATAAAGCGATTACCGTGGTTAATGGTAGTATCTCTGGTGACACAACAGGCAACGGTTTAGCACGTTTACCGCAGCTACTTGAAGAGCATGCGCCTGACACCGTTCTTATTGAGCTAGGAGCGAATGACGGACTTCGTGGCTTCCCACCTAAGCTGATGTCTGCAAATTTAGACCAAATCATTGAGCAGATAAAAGCCTCGGGCGCCACACCAATCATGATGCAGATAAAAATCCCACCTAACTACGGTAAGCGTTATAACCAACAATTTGAATACGTTTTCACGTCACTTGCTGATCAAAAAAATGTACCGCTTTTGCCATTTTTCCTGGAGCATATCATCCTTAAACCTGAGTGGATGATGAACGATGGATTGCATCCAAAACCTGAAGCTCAACCTTGGATCGCTGAATTTGTCGCCGAAGAATTATATCAGTATCTTTAGGTTTTAATGGTCTAGCTCAATAAATTTTACACAGCTTTACGTTAGCCTGAGTGCATATCACCGTTAACTGTAAGGTTATTTATGCTGATCGAACCTATTATCAAGGGTGTGGTAGCCAAAAGCGCACACCCTCTCGGCTGTCAAGAAGCTGTCAAGCAACAAATTAAATTTGTTAAGAGTGCGCCGCAAATCAAAGATGGCCCTAAACGAGTACTGATTCTCGGCGCTTCCTCGGGCTTCGGCCTCGCCTCTCGTATCGCTCTTACTTTTGGCGGGGCTAAAGCAGACACCATCGGTGTTTCATTTGAACGTGGTCCTAATGAAAAATCGCTAGGGACCGCCGGTTGGTACAACAACATCTATTTCAAAAAAGAAGCCGAACGTGAACAACGTACTGCGATAAACATCGTTGGAGATGCTTTTTCAAAAGAAACACGTGCACAAGTTGTCGAAGCCATTGAAACTTACTTCGAAGGTGAAGTCGATCTCATTGTATACAGCTTAGCTGCTGGCGTTAGACCTAAACCCGATTCCGATGAATTCTGGCGCTCCGCGATTAAACCTATTGGCGAAAGCGTTACTGGCGCCACCATCTCTCTTCAACATGACAACTGGGTGACCAATACGCTTGAAGCTGCGACGGAAGAAGAAGCCGAAAGTACACTCAAGGTAATGGGCGGAGAAGATTGGGAAAACTGGATAGATGAGCTCATTAACGCAGAATCTATTGCCCCAGGGTGTAAGACAATTGCGTTTTCTTATGTTGGCCCAGAAGTGACACACCCTATTTATCTAGACGGCACTTTAGGTCGTGCCAAGATAGATCTTCACCAAACCAGCCACGCGCTCAACCTTGAGTTGGCAAACTTTGATGGTAACGCTTACGCGACGGTTTGTAAGGCATTGGTGACTAAGGCAAGCGTATTCATTCCAGGATTAAGTCCTTACCTACTTGCTCTGTATAAAGTAATGAAAGAAAAGGAGACACACGAAGGTTGTATCCAGCAGATGCAGCGTCTTTTTAGCAGCAAATTATATGGCCAATCAAAAGTACCACTTGATGGTGAACGCCTGATAAGAATGGATGATTGGGAGTTAGATCCTGAGACACAAGCGCATGTTGCAGAGTTACTTGATGTTATGGATGGAAATAACTTCCAAACCCTGGGTGACTACAAAGGGTTTAAAGAGGAGTTTCTGCAGTTAAATGGATTTGCTCAGCCATCCGTAGACTATAATCAGAAACTTAACACTGAAGATTTTATAAAGTTAAAGCCTTAATTGAAACTTATCTCATTACTGAGACCCAGATTCATATTTGAAAACCTCTGTGAAATTGCAGAGGTTTTTTTCTATAACATTTCTTATACTTAGTTTACGTAAGATTCACAGTTTTTGGTTCATCATAATTGACACAGGATGTGTTGATGCATTTAGCATAATAGACTCGGAGTCATATGAAGAAAATCAAAACTCTAGATTTAGACATCCCAGACGATATGGAGTCTAGTTGGCAAAATATTGTTGACCTTTTAGCTCAAATCACTCAAGTGCCCGCTGCACTCATCATGCGTGTTCACACCAATTACCTTGAAGTATTCTCTACTAGCAGCAGTGAAAACAACCCATATAAGAAAGGCGATACAGAAATATTGGGAAACGGGCTTTATTGTGAAAGCGTTATGGAGTCTCAACAACAGCTCGTTGTGCCCAACGCTTTGGCCGATCCAAAATGGAAAAACAACCCAGATGTCGAGCTCGGCTTAGTTTCTTACTGTGGTATTCCGCTGCTATGGCCTAATGGTGAGCTTTTCGGCACCATATGTATTTTAGATTCTAAAGAAAACCATTACACACCTACCTACATCAAGCTGTTAGAAAGCTTTCGAATCTCTATAGAATCTCAGCTAAAAACCCTGTTTCAACACGCTAAGCTGACTCAAATGAATCGAGACTTGAAAAATCGCGTTTATACTCGAACCAAGGATCTCGCAAGCCTCAACTATTCCTTAAATCAAGAAATTGATAAACGAAAAGCCGCTGAGCAAAAGATAAACTTTCAAAAGAATCATGATTTAGGAACCGGTTTTTTAAACCGCAATGCGTTTGAATCCCGCTTAAACAACAAACTTTCAGCCAAAACAACGCTAACTGGCCGTTCATTCGCTGTCGTCCATATTGGATTTACTAACGGAAGACGCATCCAAGCACGCTATGGTTACAACGCATTAGATCAAGTGCTCGTCGAATATCGACAACGAATCGACAGCATAGCCGATCTTGAGGTATTAACCGCGCGCCCTACTTCGATTGACCTCGTACTTGCGTTCAGTGTTAAAGATTTAGACCATCGCCTTGAAGAGCTTTGTCAAACTTTGGTTAGAGTGGGACATTCCGAGTTCGATATTGAAAACGATAAAATTCACTTACATGCATTTATTGGGATTGCGGTAACGGATAGTGAAGACGATGCGGAAAGTGTATTGCAAAAGTCATCAGAAGCGATGCTTGCTTGTAAAGATTCAGGACAAAAATTTGCTTACTACTCGCAAACCCATGCCGAAGAACAAAGTCACATCAATAAGATTGAGAGTTACCTACTACAGGCCGTTCGTAATGATGACCTCATGCTCTATTTTCAACCCAAAGTCTGTCCATTAACTCATCGCTGGGTTGGTGCAGAGGCTCTACTACGTTGGCGTCACCCAGTTTTGGGAGACATCTCCAACGAAACTTTGATACACATGGCTGAGCAAAACGGTTTGATTTTTGAAGTCGGTAGCTTTGTTCTACGTCATGCGATCGAAAAAGCCAAAGAATGGTCGAAACACGTTCAAGACTTCAAAATGGCTGTTAATGTTTCAGCAGTCCAACTCAAGAACGTCCACTTTGCAGAACAAGTCGTTCACCTATTAGAAACTTACCACCTTGAGCCCTATTTATTAGAACTGGAAGTCACTGAAAGTGGACTGATTGCAGATGAAGTTGTTGCCAAGAATACATTGGAATCACTACACGACATTGGCGTTACATTGTCACTAGATGATTTTGGTACCGGTTACGCATCATTCAGTTACCTTAAGAAATTTCCGTTTGATGTTATTAAGATTGATAAGAGTTTCATCGACCAAATGCTCAAGTCAAATGAAGACTCAGAAATTGTCCGATCTATTGTTCAAATAGCCAAAAAGCTCGACTTAAAAGTGACGATTGAAGGAGTAGAATCTGAAGTTCAAGAGAAGTTTATTATTGATGAGGGTTGTGATGTGGCTCAAGGATATCTTTACGGTAGACCAATGCCGAGCCAAGAATTCGAACACAGCTTAATCAATCAAAACTATTTAGGGACAACTCGTTACGCTTAAAGCGAAAAAGATCAGTTAGTTTTGGATTTATGCCTACTTTCTCTTTACTCTAAAGGTGGTGATTTTTATAATCGCCGCCTTTCTGTTTTTATCTTCCCTTTATATAGGCATTCCTCGTTATGGATCAGTTGACTGCAAAGCTTAAAAAGCTCGAAAAACAAAACTTCCGCGCATATCAACAAATTAAAGGTCAATACGACTTTGCTGATTTCGAATTACACATCGACCACGTTCAAGGTGACCCGTATGCATCATCTTCACGTTTTCGCGCAACACGCGCCTGGTCGTTAACAGGGTTAGATTGGCTTAAAGAAAAATCTTATGAATACCAAGTAGCAGCTCGTGATTTTATTGCACGCAGCTTCTCTGAGTTTGCTAAGCAAGAAGCGACGGTCTCTATTGCACTGACAGGTCAAACCGTTTTAGACAATACTGCTGTTGTTTTCACTGATCACGGTATCGAAATTCGTTTTCGTATCAACCTACCTGCTGATGGTCGCAGTATTCTTGCAAAGAAAGCAATTAACATCATTACATTCTATTTGCCTAAGTTTATTCGTCGCGCAACGCTTGAACGCGAACTCAACATTGAAGCGATGATTAAACATTGTGAAGCTGTTGAAGACCAAGACGCATTACGTGCTCAATTAGAAGAAAACAACCTAGCGGCATTCGTTGCAAATGGCAGTGTATTACCTCGTATTGCAGGTAACTGTGACCTGCCAATGAAAGGTGCGGTTCCTTTCTTAGCACCAGAGTCTTTGAGTGTGACGCTAAACACACCAAACCAAGGTGATGTGACAGGCCTAGGTATTCCAAAAGGTATCACACTGATTGTTGGTGGTGGTTTCCATGGTAAATCTACACTATTGAACGCCGTTGAACGTTCTATCTACAACCATATTCCTGGTGATGGTCGTGAAGGCATTGTTACAGCTACGGATACAATGAAGATCCGAGCGGAAGATGGCCGATGCGTACATAACTTGAACTTATCTAACTACATCAACCATTTACCGATGCAAAAAGATACGTCTGATTTTAGTACTCAAGATGCTTCTGGCTCTACGTCTCAAGCTGCTTGGTTACAAGAATCGATTGAAGCGGGTGTACAAACGCTCCTTATCGATGAAGATACGTCAGCGACTAATTTCATGATTCGTGACGAGCGTATGCAAGCGCTGGTATCAAAAGGGGCTGAGCCTATCACTCCACTTGTTGACCGTATTGGTCAACTTCGCGAAGAGATGGACATATCAACTATCGTAGTAATGGGTGGTTCTGGCGATTACTTAGATGTGGCAGATACTGTGATTCAAATGCACGACTACCAAGCCGTAGACGTCACTGAAAAAGCTCAAGAAGTGATCGCTCAACATCCTACTCAGCGAACTAACGAATGTGAGACGGCATTAGAAACGTTTGTTCCTCGCTCGTTAAACCGCGCTGCACTAATGAACATTCTTACTGACGGAAAATTCCGAGTTAACGCGAAAGGCAAAGAGTCACTGCGTTTTGGTAAGGAATTTGCAGACCTTTCAGCATTAGAGCAATTAGAGTCGACTTCAGAAGTGAACGCGATTGGTTGGGCTTGGTTCCAGTTTGCACAAACGCCGGGCTGGTCAAACAACCCTGCAAAAGAATTCAACGCAATTCTAAGTGATGAATGGTACGCAAACATGCCGAAATATGGTGACTTAGCAAAACCAAGAATACTCGATGTAATGGCGGCTCTAAACCGTATGCGTAAATCTCAGTTCAAACCTTCGAACTAGATATACCCAACAGCACTAATACATATCTTCGGCTCTCACTCATGAGGGCCATTTTTTCGCGTGTATTCTCTAAATTTCTCGTGGATCCCCGTCTAATTTAATTCAGTTTTCTTTATTGCATTCGTAATATCAGACAATCTTGTAAATAATGACACAGCTTTTACAAAGCCATGGTGATATTCAGATAAAGTCCTGCCTCGACAAGTGTAACTAAATGTAACTGACTGAGGTTTTGATGAACCACAAACGCGTAAAAATGCGTGATCATAAAAGCGAAGTAAATTTATTCAGAAATCGTGTCATCGTGGCATTTCTCGGGATTGTGATCTTCACCCTCGTCTTGATTGGAAATCTTTATAGACTCCAAGTCCAAAATTTTGAGAGCTACCAAACTCGCGCCGATGGTAATCGAATCAAAGTACTGCCAATCGCTCCGACTCGTGGGCTGATATACGACCGCAATGGTGTGCTATTGGCTGAAAACCAACTCGTCTATGATTTGACAATGATTCCTGAACAAACGGATGACGTTGAGTTGATGATCGAAAAGCTCAATAAGTTTATTCCTCTAAATGAGGAACAAATCGCTCGTTTCACAAAGCGCTTTAAGAACACTCGCCGTTTTAAGTCGGTAACAATACTGGAAAACCTCACAGAAGAAGAAATCGCTAAGTTTTCTGTTCATCAATATCAATTTCCGGGTTTATCCATCAATACCAGCCTAAAACGTTTTTACCCTAGCGGTGAAATACTAACTCATGTTTTAGGGTATGTTGCTCATATCAATGATAGCGATCTAAAAAAGCTAGAAGAACAAGGTAAAGACGCTAACTATCAAGCCACTACCACCATAGGTAAACTCGGCGTGGAGCGATATTACGAAGACTTACTCCACGGACAAAAAGGTTATCAAGAAGTTGAAGTCAATAGCCGTGGTCGTGTTGTGAGAACAATCCAATACGTCCCCCCCGTCGCAGGTAAAGACATCGTTCTCAACATCGATATCGAGTTACAAAAGTACGTGTTCGAGCAACTCGAAAATCGCACTGGTAGTGCTGTGATTCTTGATCCGAAAGACAACAGTGTTTTAGCGATGGCATCCAGTCCTAGTTATGACCCAAATCTGTTTGTTGATGGTATATCGAGTAAAAACTATCAAGTATTACTGAACGATCCTGCTCATCCCTTGGTGAATCGCACAACGTTAGGCGTGTACCCGCCCGCCTCTACAGTTAAACCATTTATGGCCGTTGCTGGGCTACAAGAGCATGTCATTTCAGAAAATACCGTTCGTAATGATCATGGTATATGGCGAATTCCAGGTTCTAAATCCAATTCGAAAGCATGGCGAGATTGGAAGCGTTGGGGACATGGTCCTGTCGATGTGACACAAGCGATTGAAGAATCGGTTGATTCATTCTTTTATCAAACCGCTTTTGATCTGGGCATCGATCGTATTTCAACTTGGATGAATCGCTTTGGCTTTGGCAAACCAACAGGAATTGATATCTATGAAGAGAGTAACGCCAATATGCCGACACGTGAGTGGAAAATGATGCGCTATCGTACGCCTTGGTATCAAGGTGATACAGTTCCAATCGGTATTGGCCAGGGCTACTGGACTTCTACACCTCTACAATTAGCTAAAGCAACGTCAGTTTTGGTTAATCACGGTAAAGTCATGCCTCCCCATATTTTACGAGCAACGTTAGATCACGGAGAAGATTTTGACACGCAACAACTTGTTAAATCTGATTCAATGCCGTCTATCACTGAGGTGCCAGATAATATATGGGATGTGCCGATCAACGCAATGCGACTCGTAAACCACGGTAGTAGAGGCAGCGGCAGACGTGCATTTAAGGGAACTAATTATACTAGTGGTGGGAAATCAGGGACGGCACAGGTGTTTGATCTGGCGAAGGATCAAGTTTACAACTCTAAAAAGCTCGCAACGCACCTACTCGACCACGCTCTTTACACAGCCTTTGCACCTTATGAACACCCTGAATATGTCGCAACTGTTGTAATTGAACATGGTAACGGTGGTTCAAAAGTAGGTGCGCCTTATATCCGCAAAGTTCTGGATTATGCTTTTGAGCATAAAAGTGGTCAGAACAAAGATCACTCCTAGCACTAACAAATAAAATAGCACCAACACATAACGTATGTTAAAGCACATAGACGTAATGACGACAAAGAAAGCCCTACTTGTTTCACTCACTAGGTAGGGCCTTCTATTTTGGGCTTCAAATCAACTAGGTATCAAAAAGTTACGTTCGATTACGAGCTTCGCAATACATGCCACGCTTCACAGAGCGTTTGAAATTTTGCCGTGTTGCCTTCGTCTCTGTCTGGATGCCATCTCAACGCCAGTTGTCTCCATCGTTTTCTAATCTCATGGTGAGTGGCGTCTAAAGGTAACTCAAATAAGCTCAACGCTCGGTTTCGATCCATATCGAGCTCATCACCACCAACAAACTTCCTGTATCGAGTCCAAAATTCGTTCAACAGCCTTTTGACTTCGCCTTCATCAGCTTCATAGTTAACCCAGTTAATGTAGTAGTCTCTAAGTGGGTCTTGATGATCGATGCAGTGACTGCTTTCGTGATAACGACCATTCATCAATTCGATATCCATCGCTTGGACTTGCAGCCAGCTATCAGGGTGTAAGGTTTCTTGAAGCTGATAAAGCGCATTCATGATGAGGAAGTTCTTTTTGAACAACTCTTTCTCAGCCACAGCATCTAACACTGGAACAAGCCCAAGGTCATTGAGGTGCGCTGCTAGTGTATGCACTTTCCAGCCACTTGGCTTATGTTTGAGTACTTCCATAATTGGCCAAAGCAAAGGGTTTTCCATATGAGCTTGGAAACTACAGCTTATGTCTTGATTGCTCGATGTATTTAGCTTGTCTAGCATAATGAATGGGCCCGTGGCCAAGTACCTGAAGTTCTTTAATTGAAAGCGATTTATGGAAATTTGTCGAGTTTCAAATAAAAAAAATTCAAACAGTTAAACGTATATAAGCAAAAGGACCAGCATTACGCTGGCCCTTTAGAGAATAAAACTTATTTAATTAGATAACGCCAAGCTCTCGTAGACGTTCCATTAAATATTCATTCGCAGTGTATTTTTCTGATAATACCACTTCTGGTTTCGGGTGTAAGAATAGCGGAAGAGAGATACGTGACTTCTCTTGGCGCTCGCCCGATGGGTTAATCACGCGATGTGTCGTTGATGGGAAGTAACCGCCTGACGCTTCTTGAAGCATGTCGCCGATGTTGATGATCATGTTACCGAAGTCACATGGAACATCTAACCACTCGTCATTTTGAGCTTTAACTTGAAGGCCCGGCTCGTTTGCAGCAGGAAGAACAGTCAGTAGGTTGATATCTTCGTGTGCTGCTGCACGGATAGCGCCTGGCTCTTCGTCACCTTGCATTGGTGGGTAGTGAAGTACGCGAAGTAATGTTTGCTCGCTACCGTTAATCATTTCAGACAGAGCAATTGAGAATTTCTCTTGTACTTCTTTAGGAGCATGCGCCTCAACCCAACCCAATAGCTCTTGAGCAAAAGTGTTAGCACGTTGGTAGTAATCTAGAATCTGTTCTTTCAACTGATCAGGAATCTGGCCCCAAGGGTATACGTGAAAGTACTCTTTGATATCTTTTACAGTGTGGCCCTTTGCAACTTCAGACACTGAAGGTGGAAAATATCCATCTTGTGTTTCAACATTAAAGTGGAAGTTCTCTTTCTCTTCAGAGATGAAAAATTGGTACCAGTTTTCGTAAATAGACTCAACAAGCTCTTTCGGAATTGGGTGGTTTTTTAGTACGCCAAATCCAGTTTCACGTAGAGAGCGAACAAATTGTTCTGCTGCGTCGTCAGCAAGATAATCGACAGTTTCCAGTTTCATGACTTTCTTTCTTGTTATGTAGTGATTGAGAGATTTTATGGTTCGCTTTGTTGTAAATCAAACTTTTGTGAAACTCTCGCAATCGTTTGTCTAGATACTGGGCTACAACACTAATTTTCAACAAATTTGGTAATACACCCCAATTGAACAGTGTTCAAAACTGTGTAACTATTAATGAAACTTATATTGGGATCTGATGATGACAACTACACCACTTGTTCAAAATAGACCTTTACTTACGTTAACCGCCTTCTATTTGGTTATCTTTCTATTCTCTGCATTTTCGCCTTCTTCGAGAGCTGTGTGGATAGCGGAAATTGTACCTGCATTATGTATTCTCGTTGGTATTTGGTGGCTTTCGACTAAGCTTACTTTCTCAAAAACGTCTTATGCTCTAATGTTTATCTGGCTTATCTTGCACACGATTGGCGCGAAATATACTTTCGCAGAAGTGCCATTTGATTGGTTCAATAACATGATAGGTTCTGAACGTAACAACTTTGACCGCGTGGCGCACTTCTCTATTGGTCTTTATGCTTACCCACTCGCTGAGTTCTTGATTCGTAAAAAGCTGGCTCAACCGATATTGGCCTGTTTCTTTGCGCTATTTGCGATCATGAGTGTGGCTGCAAGTTATGAAATTATAGAGTGGTGGTACGCGGAGATTGCAGGTGGTGATGAAGGTATCTCGTTCCTTGGTTCACAAGGTGATATTTGGGATGCACAGAAAGACATGCTGTGTGATACCACGGGTGCAATTGTTTCACTACTGCTTCTTAAGCTTCAAGGGATTGTCAGAGCTTATTGAGCTCAATCTTTTATTCTGAGTATCAAAAGCAACGTTGAAATGCCAAACACAAACAGTGTTGTGGCATTTTTAGTGGGTCATCATACTTGGTATTTGATAATGACTGTTTATTTCATTGTGACCTTTCCACCAACAAATTTGTAAGCAGGCGTCCCTCGAACCAAGGTGTCTCGCGCAAATTCAACCCCGCATTCAGGGCACACACATGGCTCTGTCGTGAAGTCTTCAACAATACGCTCCTTAAAACACTTCACGAGTGCACCTTTGCCACCTTTGCGATACTTAAAAAGTTGCGTTTTACATTTCGCACAGAAAATCTGAACCGTTTTGATCGGTTGTTTCTTATTTGGTTTAGCCATAGAAGTTAATGATTCAACTCTTTATTTCTTAAGTTTAGGTGCGACAAGAACCAAGCTGATCCCAAGTAAAATAACCGTAGATGAAACAACAAACTGCATGGTTACTGGTTCAGATAGTAATAATACGCCTCCAAGCGTTGCTATTACTGGCACAGAAAGCTGCGCGATCGACGCAACCACAGTATTGAGCTTTTTCACGACGTAATACCACACGCTATAACCCACTCCCGAAGCAACAGAACCTGACATAACCGCGTAAATCATGCCTTGTTCGGTGATAGATATTTGAGGTAACACGCTAGGTAGAACAACTAATATACTTAACACTACGATAATGGCTAGTGAACCGAATGCAAAATTGGCAGTCGTTGATTGAAGAGCGTCTGTGGATTTTTTACCTGCTAACGTGTAAATACCCCACGCGATTCCTGCTAATGACATCAATACAATAGAGAGCAAATCTGGTGAACGAGCAGATCCTGTCGGCATCAATAAGTAAGCGAGACCTGTGACAGACAATAGACATCCCCCCCACTCAAGTGATGACATTCTATTTCCTGACAACAAGTGTGCCGCAATCATAGTAAATTGCACAGCGACAAAGAGCACGAGAGCACCAAGCCCGGCTCCAAGTTCCAAGTAAGCAAACGAGAAACCAAACATATAAACGAGCAGCGACAATATTGAAGTCAATTGAAATTGAGACCTAAGCTTTGTGAGAGCGGATGCACTTGTTTTTGACTCCACAAGCTTAGGTTCAGATGTCGATTTAGATTGGGAAGATAAGGTTAATAAAATCAGAAGTGTCGCCGCACCAGACAAGATACGCACGATCGAAAAACTCAAAGGATCAATCGTTTGATCCATTAATGCCCAGCGACACAAGACTGAATTGGCAGCAAAGGCCACCAGCGTAATAAGTGTGATCATCGCAGTTTGCATTGTTTTGTCCTAATTGCATTTTCTAGTATTTCAATCAACTTCAGGCTTAACCCAAACTTGGCTAAAGTCGAACCAACCAAGTGCATTGCACTTGGCATTTTGCAGCGTACCGCATTGATCTTTATTAACACCTAACCAGCAATGGAACATAGGTATCAATTGATTACTTTGTACGAGTTGTTTACCAAGTTGTCTTGCAGGGAATTGCTCAAATTCACCGGACCGCCAACGATCAATCATATGACACCACTGGTCAAAATCGTCCGCTGGGCTAGATTCATCGAGAAAACTGTAATCCATCAACCAACCCGCCAACGCATCGTCTCGATTATTAGCAATACCCATTGGGTTGATCCAAATATCAACGTCATCGGCATGTGGTGGTTCGGTTTTGTAACCGTGAAGTTCAACATCAACATTGTATTGCTTTAATACTGTGACAATCGCTTTTGCTAACGTTGGAAACATTGGATGCTGGCATTGGTACGCCAGTCTTATAGTCGGTTTACTGTTTGCTGGTGGACAAACTGGAGTCTTCAATTTGATGTCATACCAACCAGGCTTGATTCCATATGCGTGAAGTACGCCCAGGTCTATGACAGTTTCTTTGGGAATATGCACAAACAGATCAGCCGCATTCAAGGTGTTCGATAAAAACTCTGCCCACGCCGGATCTTTTGCAATCCCCTTTTTTCTGTTCAGTAACAAATACGTACAACCAGGATCAAGTTCAACTTCATCACTGTCGCCACGGTCTGCCATCACAGGCTTAGAAAGACTTGGATAAACCATTGATGAATACGCCTCATCGACAACCCAAACTTCAACACGGTCTATCAGAGGCCTAAAACCAAAGTATCCATTAAAAGCATTTAACACGAGTTGCTTTTCGTCGTTCTTCTCTACGCGATACGGGCCGGTGCCGATAGGTCTAATATCATAATCTTCGCCACGTAAAGTCATCGGTAACGTGACTTTAGCAACCGATTCAGTGAGAGCGAGGGGGAAATGCCTATCCGGACGCGTTAAAAAAACATCGACGACGCAATTTGCTGGCGATGAGACATCTTTAATATGAGAGAACATATTGAGCGGCTCAAGTTGTAAAAGCGTATCCACTACATGATTAGTTAATAGCGGTTCTCCGTTATGAAAGCGGACCCCCGGTCTCAAGAAAAATCGCCATTGATAGTCATTTATCTTTTGCCAAGAGTGAGCTAAATCCGGCTGTAGTTGATCATTTTCGTCTAGGCGGGTTAAACCACTAAAAACCTGACAAGCAATGTGTTGTTCAGAACGGCGCATTGATTTGGTAGGGTTGAGCATTGATAGTGGACGATAATAAGGTAAACGTATGACCTGTTCACCCTCTTGATACTGTACACCTAAATAGTTCTGTATAACTTGAGTGAGTTTTGCAGCATTGTGGTCGAGCACTGAAAGTGCCTGTCCAATTTTGCCTTCTTGTAAATAGCGCGTAGCTAAGTTTTCGCTTACATCACAACGATTCTGCTTAAAGATAAGTTGAGATAATTTACCCCGCCCCGCAGCAGGTAACCACTCTACCCACCCTTCTTCTTCGAGCTTGTTGAGAACCATTCGGGCATTTCGGCGCGTACAACAAAGGACATCTGTGATGTCGTCTAACTGAACATCAGAATCTTTACCGTCAAAATGTTCAAATAGAGTTTCAAATTGAACACGAAGTCTTGGGCTACTCATAAAGAGGAAAACTTATTCAAAGGATATTGAATTCAGTTTCCCTATTTTACGAGTCAAAATCAATCGAACTTATGATTTATTACGCAGAGATTATGAATGTGAGTCGGTTTAGTATCCTTAACAGAAAGCGAAAGGTTTGAATAAACGCTGTCATAGCCAGTAATTACATCACATCGCAGCCAATTTCATTGGCGATGTCACGGAGCTGTTGTTCATTGTCTAATTTAATCGACCATTTACATTCTGAACCGTTGGCAGAAATAACGTTTGCCCCTTTTCCGATCAGTTGAATCGCATCAACTTGCGCTTGCAGTGTGACTCTATGCTCACCATTCAGACGAACAACTAGCTCATGTGCTGTTGCGATGACTTTTCCACTTTTAAACGTTATGACCATGGATTTCTCTAACTAAAATAAACAGTTTATATGAGGTTAATAAGCTGAGGATGGATTGATTCCTGTCCCCAGCCTTTCTTATCGAATTAACGTTTGTGCTTCTTCACTGCAATAGTTAGCCGGCTTGTACAGACTAAGCGTTGACGCTCATCAGTAATGTTTATCTGCCATACTTGGGTAGACACGCCAAGGTGAATAGGCTCGGCAGTGCCGATAACATGGCCCTCACGCATTGAACGAACGTGGTTGGCATTTATGTCTAATCCAACGCAATAGTAACCATCAGGAACGCAGAAGTTTGCTGCGAGTGAACCTAGCGTTTCGGCTAAAACTACCGATGCACCGCCATGAAGCATGCCCAGCGGTTGGTGCGTAAAGTGACAAACCGGCATCGTCGCCACTAAAGAACGATCGTTAACTTCAGTGTAAACAATGTCGAGGTGCTCAATTAAGGTATTCTTTGAGGTCGCGTTGAAAATATCGAGGTCAACGGGCTTTTTCCAGATCGTCATGTTGGGTCCTTAATTATTGATTTTGCTATCGCGTGAGCCGCTTTTTTTGTCTTAAAGCTATAAGTTATCTTACAACTATTAGTTATTACGCAAGTTGATGTTAACATGCATAAAAACCGAATATACAGAGGATATTGTATGACGTCATGGATGAAGTTTGCCTCGCTTCTCACACTTGCAGGCCTAACCGCATGTAGCGCTTCCCCGACAGGAAGAAACCAATTGCTGCTTTTTTCAGATCAAGACATGTCTCAGCTTGGAGCACAGTCTTTTGAACAAATGAAGAAAGAACAACCAATCAGTAAAGATGCAAAAACCAACGCGTACGTTCAATGTGTAGCGAACAGTATTACTCAACACATTCCTAAACAAGGCTTTAGTGAATGGGAAGTCGTTGTTTTTGATAGCGACCAAGTGAACGCCTTTGCGCTACCTGGCGGAAAAATTGGCGTATACACGGGTTTGCTCAATGTTGCGGTTAACCAAGACCAATTGGCGACAGTTATCGGCCACGAAGTTGCACACGTATTAGCGGATCACAGTAATGAGCGTCTTTCTCAGTCTCAAATAGCTAATACAGGTTTATCTATCACTAGCGTCGCCTTGGGAGCTTCGGAGTACAAACAGTACCAAGGGATGACGATGGCAGCCCTAGGTTTAGGAGTTCAATACGGTGTTATTCTACCTTATGGCCGAACTCAAGAGTCAGAAGCCGATGTCGTAGGTTTAGAGTATATGGCTCAGGCTGGCTTCGATCCTAACCAGAGCGTCGACTTGTGGCAAAACATGGCAAAAGCATCAGGTGGAAGTCAACCGCCAGAACTGTTGTCTACGCACCCTTCTCACAGCACGCGTATCAAGGATCTGCAAGCAACCATCAAAACGTTACCTCAGTCTGGTGCCACGAAACCAAATTGCAAAGCATAATTTACCCATCAGTAACATGGCTTAATACAAAAGCGCCCTATCCATTTTGGTTAGGGCGTTTTTGTTGGTTTCATGAGCTATTCGAACTGGCTCAACTCACAGATTAAGTGCCTAGAATTTGTAACGGAAGGCTTAGTAGTTCATCACCTGTTGACGCGAAATACCAAATAACGCCAATCAAGCTACTCACCGAACCAACATACCAGACGAATGACACTACTTGTCCATACCTATCTAACGGCAGCAAGTGACTGTGATGACGCCCTTTCCATTCGAACAGAATCTCAACACTACCCATAATTAATAGGAAACCAAACAGGGTTAAGTTCAATTGGTAACTCAACACGACACCTGCAACGGCGGCTGCGACACAGAGTACAATACCCAACACGCTGTTCATCGAAAAGCTGATACTTTTCAACACGTGGCCGCCATCAAGAGGCAAGATCGGTAGCAGATTGAATAAGTTTAACAAGGCATTAAATACTGCAAGCCCGGCAAAGAACATCTCACCAGTTGCCCAATACAACACCATAAATACCAACGACAATATCAACCCAAACAGTGGTCCCATAATCGAGATCACCACGTCTTGCCAGCGTGTATTAATCTTTTCGTCAGAGAGAGCCAAGCCACCGAGGAATGGTATTAAATAGATGCCTTTAGTCTTCATACCAAAGTACTTCATCGCTCTGATATGACCATATTCATGAAACATTAGACAAGCGATCAAGGCCAAAGCGAACTGAATAGAAAACAACCATGAATAAGCCGCTAAACTTGCAGAGGCTAAAACTACTTTAATCAACTTAGCGCTTTTGAGCGCTTTCATACCAAGTGATACTAAACCGATTAAGCTAAAACGCTTCTCTGGTTTAGGTGCTACAACGGGTGTTTGTTGCTCGATATCTTTAGTATTACGAGTGCCTTCAGTAATGGTTTGGCCATTAACTGACGCTTTATACGTCATCTCAAACGGTTGCCATTGAACCAAGGCTTCAACGTGACACTGCAACGTATCTTCACCAGCACGTAGCGTAAATGTATGAATTCGAGCGTTATCTAACTCCGTAGTTGCATCAAGTTGCGACACTAACGTATTGTCCCAAAATAATTGCTGCCATCCTGCCATTGACCCTTCTAAACGAAGTGGCTTCCCAAGAAATTCTACAGCGAGTAATTCCAAATTTAAATTCCAATCTAATGACTTTCAAAACGAATCAACATTATGCCGATTTAGTGACAAACGGTAAACATAAACAAAACTGTTACATATTGAGCAATTGGACACTATTTATGCCGATAGTGCGCATAAACATTCTGGTCACACCTCCAACCACGAACAAATCATTGATTACATGCATATTATTGATGTTAAAGTCCCGCCCCCTAAAAATATAACTTCACAAAATGATAACTCATTCTTTGACTTTACATGAAACATGAATTTAACATGTTATTTACATTAGAGCATCGTTCACAAGAATGCTCCCTGTGTTTTCAACAATAAGAATGAGATTTGATGCCCTAGGAGGGTCAAGGATGAAAACAATACAACGCTCTCTCGTTTCACTTTCTGTGCTATTTGCATGTAACTCACTTGCGGCTGGTTTCCAAGTTGCTGAGCACTCTGCCTCAGGTCTTGGTCGCGCATTTTCAGGTGAAGGCGCGGTAGCGGACAACGCAAGTGTACTAGCGAGAAACCCCGCCGCGATGACCCTATTTGATACAGCCCAATTTTCAGGCGCGGTTTCTATCGTTGATCCAGAGGTAAATATTACTCAAAACAACGTCCCAGGTTCTGGTGGTCAAAGTCAAACTTCAAAAGATGTGGCTCCTCTCCAGGTTGTTCCAGCAGCTTACTACATCAGCCCGATTAACGATAAGTGGGCTTGGGGTCTTGGCATGTTTTCAAATTACGGAGTTGCAACTGACTATCCTGACGATATATATGCAGGAGACTTGGCGGGTGATACTTCTCTTGTGTCTGTGAGCCTTAACCCAAATGTAGCTTACAAAATTAATGATCAGTTCAGCATCGGTGGTGGTGTAAACCTAGTTTACGCTGAAGCTGAATTAAATCGTCACCAAGGTTCTATTTCAAATATTACGGGGGATCCAGCTTCTACAAAACTGATCAGCATGACCGGTGAAACATTCGCTTTTGGTTGGAACGTGGGAGGTTTATACGAACTGAACGAAAATAATCGATTTTCTATCGCTTATCGTTCAGAGGTAGATCTTGACTTTGACGATGGCGACTTTACTGATTATACAGGCGGCATAGTACAAGGTAACGCGACAACGACAACAGGTCGCCTTAAAATCACCTTGCCTTCAATTATAGAAATCTCAGCTTTCCATCAACTCACAGACCAATGGGCTATTCATTACGGATGGCAACAAACTGGTTGGAGCAGCTTTAAAGAGCTTAAAGCAACAAGCCCAGATTGTACCAATGGGGAGTGTTTCAAAAAAACAGAGCATTACGATGACAACAACCGATACTCGCTAGGCGCTACTTATCAGTTGAATAAACAATGGACATTAAGAGCAGGTTTGGCTTATGACGAACAAGCTGGTGAAGCTACGTTGAGTATCCCAGACAGTGACCGTTACTGGTACAGCGCTGGCTTTACTTACCAATACAGCCCTGACCTTTCTATCGACGCCGGCTTCGCACTTGTACAAAGTAAAGATGGTGACTTCACTGAGACTAATCAGCTAGGTCAAAAACTTGAGTTCTCTGGTGATGCCGTAGCTTACTTATCTGCAATTCAAATGAACTACACCTTCAACTAAACGGACTATAAACATGAAAAAGTTATTTAATATTTCGCTGCTTGCTTCAGCAATGTTTCTTGCCGGTTGTGGTGATGACACATCTAGCTCCGGGGCTTCAACAACAATTCAATATGAGCAATATATTCAAGATTCACTTGCACGAGCAACGAACATCAAGTTTCAACTAACCGGTGCTGATATTGCTGTTCCTCTTCCTAGCTTCGCATTAATGGATGCAACCGATGGGACACTTGGTTTACCGACTGGTGATGATGACTCATTAACTAACCCTATCGCAGCAATGAATACAATGGATGGCTGGTCAACTTCAATGCCAATCATCATGGATTTTGAAGGTACTGGCTTAGCTGACGGTGTAGCTACTGGCGGGGTTTACCTATTAAAGCTTAGCGACTCACTCACCTCTGAGACGGCACCAACTGTTACTGGCGTATTGGAACAAGGCACTCATTTTAATGTTCTGTCTAGTGCTTCAACCGACACCTTTACGATAGTTTTCAACGATTCACTCGCTGCTTCGAGCGAATACGTGTTGGCGCTATCAAATGAACTCACGGATGTTAATGGTGATCCTGTTGGCATGTCGGCAAGTTATGCTGCACTAAAATCTAGTGCGGTAACGTATACTGAAGGTAGCCTAGCTCAAGCACAACAAGTCACTCAAGGTGTTGAAAAGATCTTCGCCGGAGCGACTGCAGCAGGTGCGATTAACCTTGATACTGAAAACATCATTTACTCTACGTGGTTTACTACAGAGTCTGTCGGCGATTCTCTTTTCGCTACCAAAGCGGCTACAGCAACTGGATTGGCCTCAGCAAATCTTAATGGTGTCTGGAAAGGCGGTGCGAACCCTAACTCTGTTGACCTGACAACAGCTTATGTGATGCAATTTGGTACTACAGAACTGTTCACAACAGCTTTAGCAAACGATACTGACTTTGATAAGTATGTTGCAGGTAACGATGCAACAACGATCGCAACCCTTAAAGGCGCGATTAATGGATTGTATGGCGCTACTGACAACGTTGATGTAACCCAAGGTTTTGTTCAATTACCCTATTATCTAGAAACTAGTGCTACTGAATGGAACTCACAGCCATTCGAATCGGGCATGCCTAGCTTAGCAAAAATTTCAAGTGCTTTAAGTGATAGTGCCGAGCAAGCAAATATGGCTACTCAGTTAGCTGCTGCTGGTATCGACACAAGCATATTAGCGACAGAGCAAACCGAACAACTAAAGTTAATCGGATTAAACTTAACGATGGCCGATGGTTCTCCACTTGATAGCGAAAGAGTTATTACGAAATACTCTCCAGTTCCTCAAGTTAAATCATTAGAATCTGTCGAATTCTTGCTATTTACGCCTAATGGTACAGATCCTACTGATATAGTCATTTACCAACACGGTATCACCTCTGCAAAAGAAAATGCTTACGCGTTCGCTTACAACCTAGCGAGAGCTGGAGTTGCTGTCTTAGCTATTGACTTACCAATACACGGTACTCGTAGTTTGGATGACCAACGTTCAGCAAATGCCGATGTCTTAGCTTATTTAAATCTTACTAACTTGCCTGTAGCGCGTGATAACGTTCGTCAAAGTGCACTAGATATTATGGGTTTGAGAGCTTCATTAACAGCATCTTTGAAAGCTGGTTTACTTACTAGTTCACCTTTGCAGGGATTTAACATAGCTACTGGCTCACAAGTTAAGTTTCTAGGTCATTCGTTAGGAGGTATTGTCGGAACGACAGCTGTTGCGTCTTCTAACCGTACGTTAGGTAGTACAACTGCTGATGCTCTTTATTCATTCAGCGCTGCTGCTATCGAAAACTCTGGTGGCCAAATATCTAACCTTCTGTTGGGTTCACCTTTCTTTGGCCCACAAGTTAAGCACAACGTAGCCTTGGGGGCTTCGACAGAGTACGCAAGCTATGCAGCTGCTAGCTGTACAAACAGCTCGGATAAACTGTGCTACGAAATGTTTGAAGGCAGTGCAACCACAGCACAACTGGCAACAATGACCGCAGCATTCCAACAGTTCGCGTATGCAGCTCAAACCGTGTTAGATACTATTGACCCTTACACAAATGCTGATTACTTGTTGGATGCTACTACTCCTATGCCAATCTACATGGGTCAAGTGCAAGGTGACGAAACAGTACCAAACACCGTTGCGAATGCTCCTTTTGCTGGAACAACACCGCTTGCTACAAAACTTGGCTTAACAGTTGTAGATGCAAGCAATACAATGCCAAACGGTACTAGCGACTTTGTTAAATTTGGCAAAGATGCTGTTCACAGCACATTCGTGGCACCGCAAGATGATACTACGCCTCTACCATTAGATTTAAACCATCACGTAAGTATGCAGACGCAAGCTGTAGACTTCTTAATAGATAATGCTTTAACTGCAGCGTCTATTACTGGTTCCGTATTGGAATAACAACGAGTTTTAAATGAAACCAATGCCAGCTTAACCGCTGGCATTTTTGTATCTGTCGTTCGAACAATCTCCCTCGTTAACCGTTTGCATAGAACCTTAAAACACAAATGGTTGATCTCAGCTAAAATTAATCAAGACAGAATACCGTACGACCTCTTTCTTTATTGTAAATAAAGTGGATAATAGCCTCGTAATTTAATACCTAATAAATGTGAGTCCATTATGTCTTCTGAAGCTACTATGCTAGAACGCTGCCAATCTAAATGTGAACTATGTGGTTCTGATTCTTCTCTTACTGCATACGCAGTGCCGCCACACAGCCACGTAACAGTGGATCACGGCATCATGGTATGTGACAAATGCCTTGGTGAGATTGACGATCCTAAAGACATCAACCACTGGCGTTGCCTAAGCGACAGCATGTGGAGCCAAGAAGCGCCAGTTCAAGTAATGGCGTGGCGTCAACTAACACGTCTGAACTCTGAAAGCTGGGCTCAAGACGCGCTAGATATGATGTACCTTGAAGAAGAAACATCAGTTTGGGCACAAATCGGTATGTCTGCTGATGACAAGCCTCTTGATGTGAACGGCGTTGAACTAAAAAAAGGTGACGACGTAACAGTAATTAAAGATCTGCCAATCAAAGGTACTAACCAAGTGATTAAGCAAGGTACTGTTATCCGTGGTATCAGCGTTGGTGACGATCCTAAGCTTGTTTCTGGTAAAACAAACGGCGGTCAATCAATGTACGTAATCGCTGAGTTCTGCCGTAAAAAGTAATTATTCTTTTAGCTGAACAAAATCTAAAAAGGCGCTAATGAATAATTAGCGCCTTTTTTATTAGAAAAAATCAAACCGATTTAGTAGTTCTAGAAACCACTGCCTATATTAAAGTAGATAGCGCGTTCTTCATGGCTTTGCGCGTAGTCCATACCAAGGTGTAAACCATAACGTCTCGCAATTTGATATCTGAAGCCCACTCCACCCGCATTCACCTTGTTACTTTGATCAGCTCGCTCCGTTGCTTTTCCTGAACCATAGAAGCCTGATACTTTCCAACGATGATTGATACTGTAACTCAGCTGCCCTTGAAGGGTTTCAACTTCATCCCCTTGATAGCGAAATGAAGACACACCTCTTAATTCAACATAGGGCTTAGCTGTGGGAGACACAAATCCATCACCTTGCTCATAATTTTGATAGTTACCCGCTAACCCAAGTGTCCACTTTTCTGACACTGGAATGTAACCTGCCCCTTCAATATTTAAGTTTCGATAGTTTGAATCACTACCAATCACCTCGTCAAATACCATGTAGTCTGCAGAAAATCGGTATCCTTTTGTTGGATAAAACAAATTGTTCCTTGTATCGAACTCAGCTTCAATACCTAAACCAGATGTCACTGATTCAGTGCCTAGGGTAAACTCCATGAGTTTGTCGACCAAACGATTATCAGATTCAACTTTAGACTTGGCGAATAACTGTTTCAAACCTATCATCCAAGGTGTATCACCGATTCTAAATTGCACCTTTTGTGAAAGTACCGCGACCGACGTTGATGTGCCAAATTTCAAGTCTAATTCTTTGCCACCAAAAGAAAGTTGCTTATATAAATCGATATTCGCAACACCGAAACCACCGCCACCGGTATAACGAATTGAATCATTCATCCATGAACGTCTGTGGCCACCAAAAACAAACCAGGTTTCATTTTCTGTTCCTAAAGCACCAACAACACTCATCGCAGATGGAACAAGTTGCGCACCACCATCAATAGCCTTTAACGCTGCTTCTTTACGGATTCGTTTTTCTTCTTCGCCCTCGTGTAAAAACAACCCAGCAACACCACCACCATAACCAACCGCAGGCTCGGTAATTAGTATAGGTATAGGTAAAAACCCCGTCGCATTTTCTGCAATGTGATGTCCCATATCAAATTGACTATCAACAGGATCATAAAACGATGCAAAGGAAGGTGTTATCGTAAGCAAAGAGCAAGAAAAAAGAGCAAAGCCGCCGCAGCGATTCATAAGATTGGCCTCAATAAAAAGGCCGGGTAATTACCCGGCCGAAAGTTTGCTTCCTTGCAATAAACATAGAAATTAAACACTTATTGCCAATAAAGGGGGTCCTTAATCGACTGGGTTAGAGTAGGTCAAACTGTGGCATTGCCCTACTCTCATATGGAGGATCTAGCCCTACAAAATCAAATCATTCTAAAGATGACAAATACGAAAAAGGCTCATATAAATGAGCCTCTGTGAACAAGTAAACTGTGTTATTGGTTCATTAATCTCGCTTTAGCAATCGCTCTACGTTTTCTTTGATAACTGATAATACTGATGACTTAACTTCGCTAATTTGTTTAGAATGAGGGCACCATAGTGCAAAGCCAAATTTAAATCCTTGTTCCATTTCAGACGATTGTATAGGTTCGATGTCGTAATGCGAAAATTCAGAATGAGCGAACGTTTTTGGTAGAAGTGCCCATCCTAGACCTGCTTCAACCATTTTGATAACTAGCGCTAATTGGTCGACTTCTTCATTGTCAGAACTAACGGTTATTTTTTCGGACATTCCTTCTTCAATGAAGGATTTTAAGACAAACTGCTTCGCATTTCTTAGCGCTAAAAGTACATCTTCTTTTGCCAAAGATGAAAACTCACCATTTTTTTGAACGAAAGGAAAAAATTCTATATGGCCTAAAAAGGTGGCATCAAAACTGTGTATTCCACGACTGTCATGCACGTTGACCAATCCAAAATGATACTCACCGCTCTGAAGGCCTTGCTTAATGTCTTTTTTATTTCGTACAAGAAAATTCACTCGCATCATCGGGAAATCACGACGCAACTTCTTTCGAATATCCACAAGGATTTGATGAGGTATCACACTTGAATAAGCAAAAGTAATGTTTTCCAAACCGCCATAAGACAAGCTCAAGGCTACCTTGTCGAAAGTGCGTGCTTGTTCAATCGTTTGCTTAGCATAGTGATAGAGATGGTGCCCATCTTCTGTTGGCTTAACCGATCTTCCAACCCTTTCAAATAGACTTACCGCGAGTTGGTCTTCAAGGTTAGTAATAACCTGGCCGATTGTTGTTCTGTGCTTGTTAAGCTTAACCGCAGCCTTGCTAAAAGACAGTTGGTCATAGACAGTCACAAACGCGAGAAGTTGTTCAATGCTGAAATTCATTTTGTTGTGCTTACTTTTAGTTGTTATGTATTTAAATTATCACAGGTTGACGAAATATCTACTTTGTCAGAATAATAATAGTGAAATGAATTTGTCTGGTTTAAAAAAAAACCTACTTAAGTCAGTAGGTTCTATCATTGACGTGTAACGAATACTTAAATGTATTCGATAATTCGTGCCAAGTAGTTAAAGTTGCCTGAATCACCGTGGTAATTGCGGTAAACATCGACACTAAAATATCTAGGTTGATCCGCTTGAATATGTTCAGCAATACGCTGCTCAATGGACTCTAGAGTTTCACCCGTTTGCGAGTAAATGTATTTTTTGGTGTTTTTTTGAAGCTGGCTTTGCTTGGCTTCTTTGTGTGTAACGTAATTGTTCACTTCAACCCACAGACCAATGTAATCAATCGCCACATAGTCTGAATTTTCCTCAACCATGATCAACGCCGCTTCTTGCTGAACGTCGGCCAGTTGTAGCATGTCATTATCGACTTTCTGTTGTTCCATTAAGGTCGCGTTTTGGGCCATTACACAGGTAGACGTTGTCATTAAAAGTATCGCTAATGTTGTTTTTCTCATTTTCTAATATCCCTAACTAAGGTAATTCGGTTACCCAAGGTTTCCCGCGTGTTGCTTTGTGATAACCATATTTGTATATGGTTAATAGGTAATGTTCATCAAACATGTCTTTGGTGCGTTTTGCATAACTAAAGTCTTGTTCCATATAAGTAAATTGCATATCGATATTATTGATTTCGCAGATGTATTTCATTCGATATAGGTCACCACGTGTTTGAGCAAGAGTCAGGCTTGATACGCTCTTTGCTACCAAATCGAGCCCCTTATCTCTGAGTGAGTGATACGGTGCTTTCAGCGAGCCATTTCGAATAATATCGAGTTGTGGTGATGTCTCTAACCCAAGTGAATCTGAGATCTGTTGATAATCGAAGTTAGATGGATTGAAGAACACTTGAGTCGCTAAACCGCCATCGACATGCAACTCTTCAAAAATTACACCTTCATGTTCCACATTGATAAACTGCGGTGGGAATACTCCGGGAATGGAAGCGCTTGCCGCCAAGACCTTATAAATGAGTTCAGACTTATTTGGCATTTCACTGTTTGCTATTGCGCCCACATTCCAAATGACAAGCTCGCCAGAATCAAAATGTGTGGTGCCAATAAACAGACGTTTGCCGCTGCGATGTTGCGTTGCAATTTGCTCAATCATCGGTTCAGGGAAAGCCTCAGCAATAAACTGGTACAAATGTTCTCCATCGGTAAACGCATCTTTAAAGACAGTATTTAAAAAGTTCTTTTTTCCAAGCACTGATTTATCATTGATGTTCAACATTACTTCTTTCATCTTCGAAAACGCATCTCCCCCGATAAACACAAATGGTGCCATTAATGCTCCTGCGCTGATGCCAGTCACTATCGAGTAGTCCTTCAGTTGGCCTGATTCTTCAAGCCCTATTAAGATACCCGCACCAAAAGCTCCGTTTGCGCCACCTCCTGACAATGCCAAGATGTTCAGTTGATCGCCTGATACGGTAATCGGCGTGGTTTGATCGTCTGCAGAGTATAAGAAGTCTGGCGCCTCACTCGCCCAAATACGCAGTGGCTCTTCTACTGATGATGCATCTTCTACAATGACGTCTTTGTAATTGTCTTTGTTTACGCGTACATCCAGTGTGTGAGGTGAACTACAAGCCACTACTAGAAATGACAAAGCAACGGTAAGACCCGAAGAGATTAGACGGTTCATATTTAGGCTCATTTAATTTTCTCTAACGTGATTCAGAGACTCTGTTTAATAAAATTAAAAAGCAGAGAAGTTAATAAATAGGATAAAGTGAAGTCCATCTCTTTGTGGTCGTAATATAGCTAGAATCGGGCTTAACTCGTAATCTCGTTTGTAGGACGCTATCCATCGAATAGTCACCCTGTTAGCCTTCGTCTTAAACACTGTTGGAGTTAAACGCTCTAGCCTATTTTAACTACGTTGAAGTCGTGAGTAGGCTCAACAAATTCATATTGAGCATTAATCGTTTGTAGTTCCCAAGTGCCATAGCTCTTAGTCAGCTCCAATACACCGTAGACGGCGTTGTTTGCGTGACGGAGTGCAGCCACCGGAGACATTTTTTTCATTAATCCTGCAGTAAATAAGCCCGAAATAAGATCGCCAACACCAACCGGTTGTTTATCAAATTCGATGTTCGGTCGTTGAGCTAAATAGCATGCTTTTTTCGTTGCGAGGATCATACTGAATGCGTCGTCCGGTAATGAGTGTAGATGTTTCACTAGCACAATTTTTGGCCCAAGCTCCAGAGCTTTCTTACAGGCTGTAACCGCATCATAAAGCGAGTGAATTTTGGTGTCGGTCAATTCACTCAGCTCAAATTGGTTTGGTACGATCACATCAGCTATAGGTAGCAAATGCTTAGCAATAGCCGCTTTAACGCCTACATCAACAATGCAACCTTTGTCCGGGTCTCCCATTACAGGGTCACAAATATAGAGCGCACTGTGGTTCTTTTCTTTGATGAGGTTCACCGCCTCGGCAACCGCTTTGCATTGGTCTGCACTTCCCTGATAGCCCGATAAGACCGCCCCACAATCTTTCAACGCACTGATGTTGTCTAAGCCTCGAACTAAGTTTCGAATATCGTCCGAACTAAATGTTTGCCCCGTCCAACCTTGTTCATATTGAGTGTGATTAGAGAACTGTACAGTATGGATTGGCCACACATCGAGCCCCATTCTTTGGATTGGAAAAACCACAGAGCTGTTGCCTGCATGTCCATAAACCACGTGAGATTGAATAGAAATAATGCTTTTCATACGCCGCTCTTTTTTCAATTTTAATTAGATTTTGGATTACTAGGGTAAGACGACTAAATAAACACAACGGAACGTCAAGATAGGCAGTTTTTGCCTTCTAACCACTGTGCTTATTTGGTCGGAATAGCCTCGACATCGCCGAGGCTTATTCTTAGTGAGTTGAACGTCATTGACTTAAAATCGAGTCTTCAGTTTTAAGTTTGACTAAAACTTATTCGCCTTGAAACTCAGCGAAGTGTTCGTCTAACACCTTGCGTGTTGCGCGGCCAATCAGTTCGTACTCGTGGTGAGTCAAGTTAGCCAGTGACACACGAACAGAAGCGTGTACTACATCGAAGCCTTTGCCAGGAAGCAAGATAACGCCAGTTTCGTGTGCAAGGCGGAACAGGAAGTCTTTACCCTTCTCGTTCGCTTTGAACCATTCAAGGAAAGCTGGGCCATACAATTTGCCACCCAAAGTGTCGAGCTCAAGCAATGTGTAGTAGTCCACACGGTCTTTGTTTTCTTCAATTTCAATACCCATATTTTTGTACAAAGTTTTGTAACGCTCGCGAATAATACGTTTGCACGCTTCTTTGTAGTTTTGCTCTGAGTCCATTAAGCAGTTCAATGAGAACAGCGCCATTTGAACTTGTTGTGGTAGTGAAAGACCGGCAGTGTGGTTTAATGCAACACTTCGGCTGTCTGCAACGATACGGTCAATGAACTTAATGCCGCGTGGTTCCGGGTCTAGCGTCTTGTAGCGATCATCCAGTTCCAGCTGACGAGTTTCTGGTTGGCTCCGCATTGCATCATCGAACACGTTGTTGTGCTGAATCGCAATCGAGCCAAGGCGCCAGCCTGTCGCACCGAAGTACTTAGAGAATGAGTAAACACAAAGCGTGTTGTATGGAAGTTTGGCAAACAGTGAAACGAAATCGTCTGCGAATGTACCGTATACATCATCGGTGATAATGAACAGATCACTACGTTGTGTGTTAACGAAGTCTGAAAGGTTATTCAGAGTCTCATCAGAGAACTTCACTGATGCAGGGTTTGCTGGGTTTACCACACATAGCAGTTTGATGTCTTTGTCTTCAAGCTTCTCGATTTCAGACATAGGTAGCTGCCATGTTGTCTCATCTAAACGAAGTTCTACAATCTCAAGTTCGTATTCTGAAAGCTCAGGGATTTCTAGGTAAGGTGTGAAGATTGGTGTGATTAACGCAACCTTATCGCCTTTCTTTAGTAGACCGTTGTGAAACATGGTTTGGAATGTGTACGTCATTGATGCCGTACCACCTTCCGTTGCAAACAGATCGAAATCTGTCGTCATTGGCATAGGACCGTACATCTCTTCTGCAATGTATTGTTTTACAACGCTTTCGACATTCGTCAGCATTCGTGGTGGTACTGGGTAGTTACACGCTAAATACGCATTCACTAGCTCATTTAAGAACACTTGCTTCTCGATACCTAAGCGATCTTTTGCGTAGCTCAGAGCTTTTTCAATGAATTGAACACCTGGGTTCTGTTGATTGTTGTTTGCGTAAGAATCAAAGCGCTCAACAATACCAACACCATCTGGAATGCCGCCAAAACTTCCGTCTAAGTAAGAGTATGTGCGCTCCGCTTCCATTACGGCGAATTCACCCAAGCGAATAAATGCTTTACGTGGCAATGTTGCTAGGAAGTTTGGATTACCACGACCTGCATCTAATAAAGTACGGTCTGGCACTGTTTGCGCAACTTCAATTAATTTGTCTTTTAATTCAAACGGGCTTAAATCAGCGAATTTAGAAAAGTCGATAGTTGTATTTTGTGTAGTCATGATATTTACCTAATAATTTAATCTTAAACACTTTCAATTAGAATGAAGTGTTTTACTTAAGTGTGATTATTCAGGCCTACCCTATTTCGTTATTGGGCAGGTCTTTAAATAAGGTGATAATTTTTTAGTGTCTTTTAAATCTGTAATGAATTCTTAGGTTCAATTACATACCCGCATTAACGGTAATAATGCCGACGATAATTGGTCCCCATAGAGTCAGTAACACGTTGGCTACAGCGTAAGTCACGGTGAACGAAAATACTGGCGTTGCATTGCCTGTTTTCTCCATCAATGCTGCGAATGCTGGGTTTGCACTTCGACCACCAGTCACACAACCTAAAGCTTCTACTGGGTTCTTGATCTTCAACACAAAGTACGAGAAGAAGAATGAAATAATCTGTGGAATGATGGTGACTGCCATACCCAAGAACAGAAGTGACATTCCGTGTTCTTTGATGGTATCAACCGCTTGAGGGCCTGCTTGTAGGCCAACAATACCTACAAATGCCGCTAGACCAAAGTCACGAATGAAGTTTGCTGCACCCACTGGGAACTGAGCCACATGTGGGTTTCGGCTACGTAACCAACCAACAAGTAAACCAGAGATCAAACAACCTGCACCAGAACCAATCGTGACGGGAATGCCTGCAATCTTGAAGCTAATTAAGCCAATAAGAAGGCCCAACACCATACCGAAACCCAGTACGATGAAGTCAGTCATAGTCGCAGAACCCATGCGCTTACCGATGTATTTTTCAACTCGGTTAATGTCTTGAGCGGTACCCGTTAGCTGGATAACATCGTTCTTCTCAACAATAAGGTCTTCAGTAATCGCCACTGAAGTACCTGCACGCATGTAGTCTGTCACATACACGCCACGGAATGAGCGTTCGTTTGAGCTGTCTTTGATTTCTTTTAGCGAGCGACCTATTAGCTTGCGGTTATCAGCGATAAGTTGACGATTTTCTTCAATAACTTCATAGCTTTCCGGTAATGCTACTTCATTGCTTTGTGCCTTGCTCTGTAGCTCATGAACCGCATTTCTACGGCCGGTAACCACAACAAGGTCGCCGGCTTTAAGCGCAGTGAACTTGTCTGCACTTAGCTCTTTTCCATCGCGCTCAATAAGTTCGATACACGCAGCAAGTGATGATTGATTCAGTTGTGCTAGCGTTTTCCCAACCAATTTATCGTCGTGAGTTACTTTAAAAGCACGTGTCACTAGAGCGGTGACTGCGTTAAATTCGCCTTCTGCTAAATCGCGTTTGCCGTTAGAGTTTTTCTCTTCTAGGGCTATCGCTTCAGCTCGAATGTCCCATTTCATCAGTGTTGGGAATACCCAAGTCACCATCAAGATTGGTCCTAAAGAACCAAAGATGTATGTTACCGCGTAACCAACCGCTACGTTTGTTTGCATCAGGTGCTTGGCTTCTTCAGATGCGCCGCCTAAACGTGCAATCGCATCGCCTGCAGTACCAATGATCGCGGATTGAGTTAAGCCACCAGCCGCTAGACCTGCAGCTGTACCTCTATCTAGATCAAATAACCACGCGGCAGCAAGCACACACAATAAGCCTGAAACCGTCATAACAACCGCAGAGAGCAGAATGTTAATGGTTCTGAAGTTAAGGGCTTTAAAAAATTGCGCGCCGCCTTGATAACCCACAGCATAAATAAAGAGCGCAAAGAAAATACTTTTTACGCCGGGATCAATCTGAACACCAAATTGCCCAATAATTACACCCATTAATAATGTTCCGGCTACCCCGCCTAAAACAAATCGGCCGATAGTAATTTTACCAACCATATAACCCAATGAGAGTGTAATAAATAGTGCGACAAATGGTGCCATGTCAAACAGATTAGAAATAATGTCCATGACAAATTTACTCTTGTTACTAAATATAAGGAGTAAATAATCTAACGAATAACTTAATAATGATATTTGTTGGATTATTCAAAATAAATAAAGCATCTCGTTGCTTCGAACCGAATATTAAGAACAAAAGGTTTTAATATGTAATCTCATTTGATGGATCAGATCATCACTTTGACTATTTGGATAACTCTTAAAGCGTAATTTACTTCTAAAGTCGTTGTTTTAACTGCATTCATCTGGCACCAGCAGAAATGAGTTATTTTCGAAATAAATTGCGATTAATTGTTTTTAAACCCTGAACGGTAACCTACCTGGCCTTGTTCTAATGGCTTGCGATACTAAAGAAAGACATGGCTGGCATAGCTACCTAGTAAAGTCGATTTTTTGATGGATCCGGTCCTCTATACGCGATTATCACAATAAATCGAATTCCGTTATCTTTGTATTCATCAAACAAATAGAGAAAAGAACCATGAACACAATGCCACATGAACTTGTGTGGGGTGAAGTCTACTTCCCACCGCTGTTATTGGTTATCGCACTGGCTTACATATTGACAATGCTAACAGGGTCAATCGCTACCAGGTTTGGCCTTCATAAGTACGTCGCCTTTCCTGCAATAGCAGAACTGAGCTTGATCGTGATTTTTACTGGCGCTATCGGCCATTTTATTACCATTTTTTGAGGCACTTACTTTGATCAAACGTTATCTCATCACACTTTTATTATTGGCTGCTGCGGGAACTGTGGTTTATAGCTATTACCAGTCGTACTCAAGTAACCCGTGGACCAGAGACGGGCAAGTGAGTGCTTATATTGTCTCGATTACACCTCGAGTAACGGGTCAAGTGATTGAAGTACATGTCGAAGACAACTCTAAAGTGAAAAAAGGCGATCTTCTTTTTGAAATCGATCCGAGTATTTACAAGGCGACCTACAGAAAAGCACTTGCCACACAAAAACAAGCGTTTGCCCTACTCGCCAAAGCCAAAAATGAAGAACAACGCGCCTTGAATTTAGAGAAAAGAACGCCCGGTGCCGTGCCCGTGCTTACTCTAAACAACTTAAACAACGCGGTAGAAACAAGCGCCGCGAATGTCGAACTGGCAAAAGCTAACGTAGAAGAAGCACATCTTAACCTTGAGTACACCAAGGTATATGCACCTACTAACGGCTATATTACTAACCTGACCCTACGCGTGGGTTCTCAAGTCGTCGCAAATTCACCTGTGGTTGCGCTAATTGATGAAGATAGCTTTTGGATTGAAGGTTATTTCAAAGAGACTGATTTAGTCGGCGTCGACGTTCAGGACACTGCCTATGTGACCTTAATGATGCACAACAATGTTCAACTAGAAGGACATATCAAAAGTATTGGCTTTGGTATTGCCAAGCAAGACGGCAGCACTGGTAATGATTTATTGCCAAATGTGAATCCAAATTTCCAATGGATACGTCTCGCTCAACGCATTCCTATCAAAGTTAAGTTAGACAAAATACCTGAGGACGTACAACTGCGTGTTGGTATGACTGCCTCGATTAAAATAATCAAAAATAGCTAGGTGGTTCTAATGTTCACTGCATCGACTAAAGACGCGATTAAAGCCGCACTGTCTATCGTTATTGCAATCTGCCTAGCGTTGTGGTTTGGCTGGGAAAAACCCTATTGGGCTGCGATAGCCGTTGCAGTGATGACATTGAACGAAAGCTTCGCCCATTCAATAAACAAAGGCCATAACCGGTTAATGGGAACTTTGTTAGGGACCGGTTATGCCTTTTTCCTTATCGCCATGTTTTCTCAAGATCGTTTCTTGTTTCTAGCATTTTTTACGCTGTTCCTTGGGGTGTGTATCTTCATGTCGAGCGACGAGAAGTACGGTTATATCTTTTCAATTGGATTTGCCGTGTGTTCAATTGTTTCATGCATGGGCGGGTTTGATAGCCAAACCACCTTTCACTTTGCTGTTCTTAGGCTTCAAGAGACACTACTAGGAGTTGTGGTCTTCTCTTTTGTGTATCGCATCGTGTGGCCTGTGAATACTGAGCTCAACTTTGTACAACGTTTCGAAACAAGTAAACAAGCGTTGTTAGATGCAATGGAAAAATCAGACGACATCGATATTGCCGCACTTGAAAGCAACACCGCAAATATTGATAAGCTGTATCAACTTTTAGATTTACCACTGACCGGAAGTTATCATCTTAAAGAGAACATCCAAACATGGCGTTTGCGTATCGATGAAATGGCGCATATCCAAGATGCATTAATCAAACAAAGTAACAGTGAACCTAACTTGGGTATCCAGTGGTCGGTTATTATTAAGAACTTGAAGACGTTCGATGTCTTAACACCAGAACAATCTCTTGTTGAAGGCGAACTCAATGTAATGGGCGATCATAAAGAAGTTTCTTGGCATCATGCTCATCGCACGTTTGTTGAACATTTGAATGAAGATGGGCGCAAAGTGCTGCAAGGCGTGTCGATGTTTATCACATCACTATTGATTTGGATTTATCTTCCAGTGCCGGGCGGGTTTATCTTTCCTATGTTAGCCGGTGTATTCTCTTCTATGGTGCCGACAATGCCACCAAGCGTTATTAAGGATGCCTTCTATGGTGTATTGGGCACAGGATCGGTGATTCTGTTGCAGTACATCTTTGTGATGCCCTCAATGACGGAGTTATGGGCGCTCGGTCTATTCTACTTCCTTAACATTATGGTGATATGGAAAGTGTTCGCCACGCCTAAACTCATGGTGCATCGAATACTAGGTGTTAATTTGTTAGTCGTACTGACATCTGGAGCTCTCAACCTTACGCCCGTTTACCAAATTGAAACACCGCTATTAATGTTGGTTAATATCTTAATCATTTTAATGATAGCCAAGCTGTTTACTGATCTATTTAGGGTGAAGGTCACCGCTTAAAGCTCAATACATAAACCACTTCAACAATACGGCCTGCCCAGTATTTTACTTAGCAGGCCGTTTTTTATCTTATATAAATCATATAAATCATATAAATCATATAAATCATATAAATCAGAATGTTAGAGTAGTTATTCATTAAAGTAGGATAGCGTCCATCAAACGCGATTAACGCGATCTGCCACCTCCTCTTAAAATCCTCTCATTGATTGACGCAATGCATTTTTAGTCGCGACATTCACACTAGCAATCCTAACGGATAAATACATAACAACTGAACACGACGTTCAGTATTACATCGACTGTTTGAGTCTCGAAGGTTTGAGGCCACTCAGCGTGGAAACCGTCATGAGTTTTTTTGAAATACGCACCAGCGCCTGTAAGACCCATACTCTTTCTGTGTTAGCGAGCGCCCTATTACTTATTACTCCCACTTTTGCGTCAGCAGCAAAAACCAAGACTTACACCGAAGTCAAAGAGCAAGGTCGAGTACTGTTTGACAAATATGGCATAAGTCATGACTTGCCAAAGCTAGCAATAAGCTCACTAGTACAAGGTCAGCACCTAGTTGAACACGCACATCGTACACTGCAAGTTGGTGATGATGTTCGTGACTCAAGCGTCTACCTCGTCAAGAACACCGACACTAAAGGCAACATCGACCTTCGTATCAAATATAACCCAGATGAGCTGGATGATAACGAAAACCTACTCGATGAAATAGAAGCCTTCACACGTACCGAATATCGCTTACGTCACTATGCAGAAAGCTTTGATTCATCTTCGGTTCGAGTAAAAGAAATCGACGATAACAAAGTAATCATCAGCTTCGATTATTCGAAGTATGGACTCCCTCAAGATATCGCATATTTCCGTTTTTTGAATGTCGACATTGAGTTAGTCGACGGTGAACCAAAACGAATGCTGATCAGCAATGACAAGCCGTTCAAACACCATACCTACAAGGTAGAAAGCTATAAGCAAGAGATTGAGTTTCACACTTTACCGACGGATAAGTTAGTCATCGCAAATAAAACAACTGAAGTGGTTGGTACAACCAAGAACAAGCCAATGAAGATGACGAGCATCATCGAACCAGTCGCGTTTTATGAAGAGGATAACGGCGTACAAGTGGTCAACGAAGCGAGGCTTCAAGAAGTATCAGACCCAAGAATGTTAGAAGCGAGCGTCAAGCTAGACCGAGTTTTTCCGTTAATGGGTGACATGGTACGACGTCAAGGCATTGATTTACCTCTTCCATTCGGCGTATCAGTGGCTTATCGCAACCAAGACATGGACATTCCAATGACTGATTACGTGATTGGTGGTGTTCGCTTGAACGACTTATTTGATCCTGAAGATAGCGTTGCGACGGTTAAGGCTGAGAGTCTTTCTATACGTGGTGACGTTAATATCCTGCCATTCTGGAATGTATTCGGATATGTAGGAAAGGTAAACGTTGATGCGAATGTGGATGCGGCTTATACCGGCGCAGCAGGTGAATACCTAAAAGACAAACTCAATGACAAATTACCTGGGCTAGGTAACGCACTTTGCGAAGGTGTCTCTGCCTTATGTAACAGTGGCCGTTTGAATGTACCACTTCATCTTGAATATGACTTACGCGGTGCGGGCACCACATTATCTGTTGGTTACAAAGAGTTCTTTGCTTCAGTCACAGGTACCTATTCACAAACACGCCTGAAAGGAATGGATGATTGGGGCGATGGCATTGTTACGGTTCAACCTATGTTGGGTTATCAATTAGTCGATTATCGAGCTCAGTTTTTCGTTGGCGCTGAATACCAAGGTCTAAATTCTCGTATGCAAGGCACTGTAAAAACTGATGACATCGAATTTGATTATGACGTTGGTGTCGACATCGATCAGTGGGCATTCCTAACAGGGGTTAACAAACAGATCGGCAAGCATTACAACATGACCGTGTTGTACACCAAAGGTGAAACTCGTTCGGCTGTAACGCTGAATCTTGGCTACCGATTCTAGTCACTGAGCTTGGGATACCAGCCTAACCTTAAAACTAGGTTGTTCTTGATAAGAAATTTTGTAGCTCTGTTATCTACGTAGATGACGATTAAACAGACTACGCCGAATACTATTGTGGAAACTCATTTTATGACTATTGCATACCGCTCTATGATCGCCCTTACTATTGCTGCTGCGTTAGCAGGTTGCGATACTGATACTGCCCCTACAGTTCCATTGCCAGACAAACCAGAACCGCTAGTTCCGGCACCTGTTGAACCTTTTACCGCTCAAATCGGTGACGTAACGATTAAAGCGACCAAAGAAGAACTGGTTATTACTTCAAATACCGAAGACAACAAACTGACTTCTGTTGAGTCTTTTAAAGGTATTAAATTTGCTGAGGCAGAGCGCTTTGAGCACAGTGAACTTATCGATCTTGGGACTGACATTGATGCGACTGCGTTTGGTGATGCTTGCCCTCAATTGAAGACCGTTTCACAGACACAATCTGAAGACTGTTTGAACCTTAACATTTGGCGTCCAGTAGACTTAGATGCTGATGCAGATCTACCGGTTTATGTATTCATCCACGGCGGTGACTTTGAATATGGCTCAGGTTCTGAAGCACTTGTGCACGGTGATACCGTGGTTGCTCAAGGAAGCGACGATGGTAAGCCTTTCATCTATGTAAGCTTGAACTACCGTCTTGGTCAGTTAGGTACTCAATGGATTAAAGGCGCAAACGAAGATGGCAACTATGGCCTAGGTGACCAAAAGCGCGCCTTAGAGTGGGTACACAATAATATTACCGATTTCGGTGGTAATGCTCAAAATGTAACCGTTATTGGGCAAGGCTCAGGTGCTATGTCTATTGGTTTCTTGCAGCAAGATGACGATATCGCAGGTCAATATTTCCAACGTTCCATCATGCAGAGCAACCCGTATGGTTTTGAGTACGCTAGCTATGACGTGGCTAAGGACCGCAACAATGATTTTGATGCAAACACTTCGATCGACGAGATCATGGCGTCGCAAGAAACAGCTTTGAATGGTATTGAACAGCTAAAAAATTGGTTGTTAGGTTCTTTGCAAATCCCAATTCTGAGCCCAGCAGCAGATGAAACTCCAATGTCAAACCTGATGCCTTTTGCTCCCTACATCTTGTGTGAAAAAACTAGCTTACTTGGTAGCTGTAGCGAATCAGCAGAATCACCAATACAAGCAGGCTTCTCAGTACCTACTGTCTTCGGTGAAAATGCACATGAAGCGAACAGCTTTGGCATGCTCTTTACTACAACGTTCTTGATTCCGACAGTCATTGAACTACTAGCAAATGATGAGCCTGAACTGCTTACTAACGAAGAGCCAGCACAGCTTGCACTTGCAATGGTTAACTGGTTAGAAGATCAAAACAACATCGTTCTTCTTCAGCAAAAACTATCTGAGCGAGCAAGTGATGAAGTTTCAGCAGAGCTTGTATTGCCAAGCAGCGCTTACAGCGCTGTAACGAGTTTATTTTATGGTGCCAAGCTAGAAGGAGATCTACTTGAAATGACTGGATGCATTGATACCAGTGATATTGCGGGTACCTTAGGTTGCTTGGTCGACATTGTTGATATAACTAGCCACCAACAAACCCAAGACATTCTGGCTCTAACTGATTTTTACCCTAACTCAGAAGCAACTCTGGGCGACGCAACAGCGAACATGAAGCAATTTAAAACCTTGCTAAATGACACACTATTCAATGGCCCTGCTCGTTATATGGCAGCAAACAGCGAAGTACAAGCAACGTTATACTACTTTGAGCACAAACCAAGTTTTAACATGTGGAACTTTAAAACAGCTCTAAATGAAGAAACGGGCGAATACGACCAACTGTCAATCATTGATCTATTCAAAACGATTGGTTGCATCAGCGGTGCATGTAACGGTTCAGAACTACCATTTATGTTCAACAAAGCTGTACGTTTTGACGGTAGTGAGATTCACCCAACAAGTAATGAGAAGGCATTGATGAACGAAATGTCACGCCTATGGTTTAGCGAAGAACTATTCACTAACTACCAGTACAGCGATTCTGCCGACAATGTATTAGTTATCGAATCTCAAGGCTTTAGCGATAACACAACCTATGACTGGGACTATGTCACAAACCCAGGTGTTGATCCTAAGCTTCGTGAAGGTCGCTTAACGGGTCTAACAGAGCAAGGTCTTATGCCTTGGGACTGGTACCTAAACTAAACATATTCCCCCCCTCCTACTTTAACGGCCAGCTCGCTGGCCGTTTTTATATCCAATTTTACGCTCAAACGCAGGTTAGTTATGACACTTAGCAAACTAAAAACAGCATGCACAATGATGTTAATTGCTTTGGTCACAGGATGTGCCCAACCTTACCCCGATGTTGAAACAGACTTCGAAGCAAACTGGCAAAGCACCGAACACCAAGCAGAAGTGTATTTGATTCCTTCTGCGCCAGAAGCCTTCGCTCGTCGTATCGACCTCGTTCGCCGAGCACAACATTCGATAGATATGACTTACTTCTCTTGGGAACGTGACACGCTAGGTTTGATGCTTCTAAACGAGCTAAAGCAAGCAGCGGATCGTGAGGTTCACATCCGACTGACCTTAGATGACCTACTGGTTTTTAATGATAAATGGTTAGCGGAATTGGACTCACACCCCAATATTGAGATTCGACTGTTTAACCCTTTTGAGTCACGTAAAGCTGGCTGGGTTGGCCGTGCGTTCAACTTCTCGACTCACCAAAAGCGACTGGATAATCGACTTCACGAGAAGTACTTCAATGTTGACCATCAATCGATGATTTTGGGCGGAAGAAACATCGGTAATGATTACTTTGGTTATAGCGAAAATGCCAATTTCTTTGATATGGACGTTCTATTTCGAGGTACGGTAATAGCGTCTTTCGATCGCAACTACCAAGCACTTTGGGAGAGCGAATATGTTGTGCCAATTCAAGAACGAATTAAAGTCAAAGGTCAATACAAAGCATTTATTAAAGCAATGAACAATGGCGAAAAGAATAAAGAACAGATCACGTTCGATGTTGAGAAACAGATAAATCACCTAGGTGAACCAAACTTTATTGAAGCATCGGTTACTCCTCTATTTGATTCGTTAAAGAAGCTCGATGACAACAAACCCTACTTTCGTCAACGTACAGAGTACTTAATGAAGCAAAAAGTAGCGACCCCATCTAAGGCTATAATTTCTACGCCTTATATGGTGCCAAGCGATAACCAGTTTGTGTTTGTCGGTGCGCTTAGAGAGAACCAAGCTGAAGTAACCTTACTAACCAACTCATCTGCTTCCAATGATTCAGGCTTTGTGCCAGCGTATTACGAAAAACACCGTGAGACTTTACTCGACAGAGGCGTAAGTATCTATGAGTACAAAAGCCAAGCTATCAATGATGATCACTACTTTCATGTTGATACCTACTACCATAACAAGACCGTCATTTTAGATGAACGAGTGACCTATATTGGCTCTTCTAACTTCGATCCAAGATCAGACTTTTTGAACGTTGAGTTTGGTGTGTTGATTGAGAGTGAAGAGTTTGCGAAGCAAGTGACACACTACTTAACGCGTCAGAAAGAGGATTTGTTCTGGGCTGTTTCGCGAGCCCAATCAGGCGAGACTATTTGGATTTCAGGCGAACAAACACACACGAAGAGCCCAAACTACAGTCCATTGAATAAATTTCCGGATTGGTTGTTTCGAAAAATGAACGGCGAGTTTGAGCTGTAATCCAATGGCTGAATGCTTGTCTTAGCTAGAGCAAAACTCTGTAAACTAATCTCTGAACCATAAAACAAAGAAACCGCGTCACATGCGCGGTTTCTTTGTCTGAAGAAAAACTAATCTTACATGCTTGGTGTAATGGTTCTATTGTCCACGTTATTGACCATTCTAACGTAGTTTAGTAGGTCCGCATCGTAAGTATGCCCACATCCTCCTGCCGTTGATAAATACCGACTTTCAACTCTGGATTCGACTCTTTAATTGGCTTGAATACCCATTAGCGAGAGCTCAAACAAAGTACGAGCATCAGAATTGAGTACCCAAAGAAAAGTGAATACGAAACTCATCACCTTCAGGGGCATCTAAACCGTATGCAAAATCGAGTTTTACAGGAATGAATTGTGATTTCCAAATCAAGCTAAGGCCTGTGCCACGCTTCCAATCTGCTTCATCATCAAACGCATCACCAACATCGAGAAACGCGCCCATCCAAATTGACTGATACACCTGATGCTGATATTCAAGGCCTGCCGTTAACATGTAGCGCGCGCCGGTTAGTTCGCCGTTATCGTCTTTCGGAGAAATCGATTCATAACCATAACCTCTTAAGCTTCCATCACCACCAGCAAAATAACGCAGTGAAGACGGTACGTCCAACAATGATTTCGCAATGTTAATGCCAACGTTTGAACGGAAATGGAGCTTCTGATTATCACTAATATCCCACGAAACTACACTGTTTCCTTCCAACCGCAACAGCCTTGAATCAGAGAACAGATTAGGGTCAGAATATTCAATAGAATAGATGTGTCGATGATTAATCTCCAATTGATCATTTTTACGATCAACCTGAGAGAAGCTGATGCCAGGTAGCAACAATTGCGATTGGTCTTCCTCAGACGCCTGAATGTACTGTTCGTGCAAGTACTTGACGTAAATGGTGCTTTGCCAATCACTATCTAATTGCCAGTAACGTTCGAACTTAAGATCGTTTGTAAAACTATTGGTGTCTCGATGATCAATTCGTTTCGATTCAAACTGAATACCAAAGTAATCAGTTGTGACCTTTTCCGTTGGGATTTTGTACCCCAACTGCAGTGATTGCTCTTGTTCAGACAAATATGTCTGTGTTTCAAAGCTGTGGCCTCTTCGGTTATACCAAGGCTTTGACCAACTGAGCGAGGCTCGTAAACCGAGATCGGTAGAATAACCGCCACCCACCTGCACAATATTACGAGAACTTGGCTCGGCAATGATATCAATTGGAACTTCTAGGTTGTCATCAAGCTTATCAAAGTCACCATGTACGATGACACTTCGAAACCATTGAGTGTCAGACAAATCGGATTGCAGTTCACCTAACTTGATAGTGTCAAAGTCGTCACCTTTTTTGAAAGTTGGTATTTTCTCGATACGGGTAGGATCAACGCCATCATCTGGAATACTTATAGAACCAAACTTGTATCGTGGCCCACTTGAAAAGTGCAGGTAAATGTTGGCGATGTTCTCGCTGGGAATAACTTCAATCTTTGACTCGATAAACCTACCGTCAAAATAACCTTTCCGCTTCGCTAAAGAAAAAATCGCACGCTTAGTATGGTCGTATTCTTGATGAGACAAAGTTAAACCTGAGCCTAACTTGCTATGGTTGAGTATGTTGATGAACTCTTCATCTTTACTCGCTTCGCCTGTGACTTTTACTATCGATTCTGCGATGCGCATGACAGGGCCAGAATCGATGTTAATGATCACGTTATCAGAATCATTGAATTCGATATCTAGCTGAGGGTGATAATAACCATAAGGATTGAGCGCATCTTGAATACGTTTAGATAGCTTAGTTTTCGATAGCTGTGAAGCAGGAACATCAACCAAAGGTTCTAAGTATAATTCTACGTTTTCGGTGAGAGTTTTATTAACCCCTTTAGTCTCAAATTCAGCAGCTCTCGAAGAGTGTTGGGTAAACAGGAAAAATGAAGCTACCAGCACTAATTGTTTAATCGAGGTCTTCACGCGGTTACCCAATTTGCTCAAAACCCGAACAGGTTATGAGCAAAGCGTTAAATCGCTGAATCTCTTATGGAGGATCTGACCCTACGAACTAGCGACCGGGCTTTTTGCTAAGATTAGGTTATTACCAGAGCCAAAATGTAAGTACAAAAAAGGCGCAATTAAGCGCCTTTATAAATTTTATTTTTTACTGACTCTATATTAGTTATTTCTCAACCAAACATCTTGGTTTTTAGGTGTTTTCTTCTTTTTCTTCTTGCCTGTGCCAGCAGGTGGCGCAACAGGTTTGAGCGCTGCAACCAGCTCAGCAACCGCTTCGGAATCTACTTCAAAGCCTTCGATTTGCTCACGCTCAAGACGGATTTTGTTCTTCTTCTCAATGATTGTGAAGTGATGGTAATCTTCGTGGTCGATCAAAGATAGCGCTAGACCAACCTCACCCGCACGACCACTTCGGCCAATACGATGCATGTAGTCTGATGGGCTACGCGGTAAATCAAAGTTGATTACTACTGGTAGCTTTTCGATATCCAGACCACGTGCCGCGATGTCTGTCGCGATAAGAACGTCAATCTCGCCAGATTTAAAATCTTCAAGAATACGAGTACGTGAACCCTGCCCTTTATCGCCGTGGAATACTTCTGCGATGATACCGCGCTTGTATAGCTTGTCTGCAAGGTGCTCACAGCTGTTTTTCGCGTTTACGAAGATAAGAGCTTGGCGCCATTCGTGCTGTTGAATCAGGTGCGCTAACAATGCTGTCTTACGACCTTTTTCTACTTCGAATACACGCTGAACCAATGTGCTCGCATTAGCACTTTGAAGTTGAACTTCAATTGGATCATTCAGTAGTTCGTGAGTCAGCGTTTTAACTTGCTCGGGGAAAGTCGCAGAGAACAACAAGGTTTGTTTTTTGCTTGGCAGAAGTTTCAAGATCGCGTCTAGTTCTTCTGTAAAACCAAGGCTTAACATTCGGTCAGCTTCATCAAGTACTAACGTTTTTGCTTTATCGAGTTTGATAGCGTTGCTTGAGATCAGGTCAAGCAATCGGCCTGGTGTTGCCACCAAGATATCTGTACCACCACGTAGCGCTTGCATCTGAGTGTTCACCGACACACCACCGAATACACAAACGGTTTTAATTGCACCGTTGAAATGCACTGCGTAAGACTTAACGCTATCGGCAACTTGCTTAGCAAGCTCACGTGTTGGAACCAAGATAAGGCCAGAAACATAGTTACCTTTGCCCGAACGACGGTCTAAAGGTGCATCTTCATGGATCTGCTGTAATAGTGGAAGTGCAAATGCCGCGGTTTTACCTGAACCGGTATTTGCGCCTGCAATTAGGTCGCGTCCTGCTAACACACTCGGAATAACTTGCGCTTGGATAGGCGTTGGCTGTTGGTATTCAAGCTCGGTAAGACGAGCCATCAATGGTGAAATTAAGCCAAGATCAGAAAAGTTGGTTGGTGTTGTGGTGTTAGTCATTAATTGCAGGAACTCAAAGCTAAAATAATAGCGCGCTATACTAACGTATTTCAGCCGTATTACGTAACTAAATCGCCCCTTTCTCCCGTGTTTCAGCGATTAAGCCCCTCTAAAACACATCCAGATACCAAGTTATCGCAAATTTAGTTCAGCCACCCTGCTACTGTTTGTTCCGGTTCATACGAGTTAGGCTCTGTTAACCACACGGCTACTGCGTCAGGTGTGGCAACTAACGGGGAGAAGTCGATATTGAATTGCCATTCAGACTCACCACGTTGGTAGCCATCGTAAACCACGACAAAATCGTGCTCAAGTTTCTTACCTCTGTTCTCGCCCGCTTTAACGCTGGTGACTTCGTTCATCGCCAACAAGGCAATATGAGCGACATAGTCCCCTTTTCCTTCATAACTGACACTGAACGTGTCGCCTTTATGATTGACTGTAAGCTTGGGGTTATTTTGTTGGGGGAGCGAAGGCAGCGTTCTATCAAGCCAATTGAAATAACCGCGCCACTCTTTACCGTCGACAACAAAGCCTGGCGTATAAACGCCACTTGTTACCCCATAAGCTTTGTATAAACGTTGCTTCTGACTGAACGCTTTGCTGGCAAACTTGTCTCCCCATCCTAGGTAATCCCAGTAGTCAACGTGATAAGCGAGCGGAATAACTTGTGTCCAGAGTTTCGGATGTTCTTCAAAAGTGCTGAGGTATTCATCAGCAGGCGGACAACTCGAACAACCTTCAGAGGTGAACAGTTCGATCACCTGAGCAGGTTGCCCTTCATTACTCCAGGTTTGTGCAAGCGACACTGAGGAATACAAACTGATCGGTAAGGCAAATAAACAAAGTTTAATCAATGATGGATTGAGTTTGGCGTGTGACATACCGAGCTCCTTGTACAAAGCGAATTGATTGGCGCTCAAATACAGACCGTTACGCCTAGCTTTTTCTTTCAGGAGCTTAGTTTGCGAAAAGATAGAGTTTATTTCAGATACAAAAACGCCAGCTTCAAAAGCTGGCGTTTCTTAATTCTGTATTTCTTTAATTCTATGCATTTACGCTGAGATTAACGGTTGATACCGATATCGCGCTGCATGTGACCCGATAGGTCGCTTGCGTAGTAACTACGTGGAGAGTTGTCTACGAAAAGAATATCGAAAATGTGTGCAATCAATCCTTTGAAGTTAACCGAGTAGGTCTTCTTATCCATAGAGTTAGGAACAGCGATAGTATTCATTTGCATTGCTTGAGCCATGATTGCCTCTCTATAAACTTGTTTAAGTATTTCGTTCTGATGACAAGAATAATAGGTGATATTTTACCCGTTAAAAAATGACTAAAATTGGAAATTCAGATTAGTTTTTCTAATAAAACAAACCATTAACAAGCCAGGAAAATATATATTCACCCACTATGCTTATAAATTCACTTAGACGTTAAAATCATGCATTTAGAGCAAATAACCCCCTATACAAAGCGGCCGATGTCACAGAAAATTTACATAAATAAATTATCCACTTCATCGGCCACGGACTTACTATCGAGTTTTCGATAAGTTATATTTGGTTTAATTTACTTGTTCAATGGCAGGTTTCTTCGCATAAATCGACGCTATAATAGCAATGGCCATCGTAGAGATAAGTACCAAAAGTGACCAATGCGTAGGGATTGCCCACTCACTATCAACTAGCAGCATTTTCACACCAATAAAGACCATGATGAATGAAAGCGCTGGCTTCAAGTAGATGAACTTGTCCATCATACCTTGGAGTACGAAGTACAGTGAACGAAGGCCAAGTAACGCAAAAACGTTTGCAGCCAGCACTAAGAATGGCTCTCGCGTAACGGCGAAAATCGCAGGAATCGAATCCAATGCAAACATTACGTCCATCACTGCAATTGCACCGATCACCAGCATCATTGGTGTTAGGACCCATTTAGTGCCCTGTTTAATCATTAATGCAAGGCCGTGGAAGTCTTCAGTAACCGGCATCACTTTACGTAATAGCTTTTCAGGTAGCGTATTTATACTCTCTTCTTCGTCTTTATCTAACGCCAGTTTGATACCAGTCCCAATCAAAAACGCAGCAAATACATAAAGTACCCAGTGGTATTCAGCTAATAATTGCGCGCCTAACGCGATCATGATTGCACGAAGTACCAACGCACCAATAACCCCCCAAAGAAGCGCACGCGGTCTTAAGTGCTCTGGAACTTGATACTGAGCGAATATCATCGCGAATATAAATAGGTTGTCTACGCTAAGGGATTTTTCTAGCAAGTAACCGGTAATGAATGACACGGTTGCTTTTTGAGCTGTGTATTCACTATTCGGCGCATAGAGGTCCCAAAACAAGTAAATAGAACCAGCGAACAAAAATGCGAGCACAAACCAGAAAACACTCCAGATCACCGCTTTCTTGATGGTGACATTACCTCCGCGAGTCTGATAGATATCAATAGAAACAAGAATCACAGTCAGCAGGAAAAAGCCCGCATATGTCGTCATGATTGGCGATGAAAAAAAGGATTCACTATTGGTAGATAATAGAGATTGAGTTGAGTTCATTATTCCTCCGGGCGGAAGAACTTTACAAAGACCTTCCGCAAACAAAACATATCAAGCTCCACGACGGATCTTGATTGTGATTGCGTTGGTCTCGTTGAAGTGAAATATGGGATTTCACCTTTACATACCGGATAGACTCTTGGCCTAACGAGATGACGATATGTAAACTTGCGCTAACTACTCCCCAAACGCGTGGATAATATTCCTCTAACATTGTTTCGTCTAGATAAATTTTAAAAATAAATAAAAAAGGAGCACAAGGCTCCTTTTTTATTGCTGTAAGCTTATCAAAGCGACACTTGTATTGATTCAAATAATCCCCCTAAGAGGTTCACCGATTTTTGAAACTGAGTGTCATTCCAAGCCTGCAACCCTTATGTTGTTGTGGTTTGAAAATCGCGTTCAAACCGAATCATCTTATAGCTTTGTTAAGTTATAAAATCGACAAGTTATAAACCTGCAGTAGGTACTAAGTACACCAATGCAGACCAAACAGACACCCAACCGACAACAGCTGCAGCGTCGAACCAATCTTTCTTATCCATGCTTTGCCTCCACAGAAAGTTACATGGAAAACTAAGCATAAACAGTGCCAATTTTATAGATTTACTTAAGCAATAATAATACGTCTAAATAGGCTAAATGGGATTACCTAAAACACTCCATGCAATTCAATATTTCGCTCTGCTGAAGTGACTCTGGGTTGTCTTGAAGAAACGCAATAAAACAGTCTGACATTGAATCGGTGGTCACTGTACCATTCCCTATCATATCTAATACTGCATCATAACCTTCTTTACCTTTCATTGTGTAGGCAGACGATGCGCCGCGGTATACCTGTTCACGATCAACATCTTGCCAACCAGCCTCATCAGTGTGTATTTCTAGGTGGTGAATTCGGTGCCCTAATGGCGCCTCTTTGTGATAACAAAATCTCAAGTTGTGAGTATAAGGAAAGCTACCTGAGCCAGTACCAACAACGCCATTGTCTAACGCATTATTGATCGCACCTTCTAACATACCCGCGATCGTTTCACCTTTTACGTCATATACACCAATAGGTACGGCAAACGGTAGCAGTTTTCCGGCAATATCGGCAACCGAAACATCACCACTGTTGAGCGAATTTCTAACGCCGCCAGAATTGTGAATAGCGAAGTCTACTTGATGACCTTTTTCGTTCATCAAGTAATGGAAAGACTGAGCAACCAACGGTGCCAGTTGGCTTGGCCCTTTTTCATCAGGAATGCGCACATGACGCAGTTTCGTATCTGCATGAGCAATAACCTGTTTCTGCAGTTTTCGAACTCTAGGCTGATATTTGTCAGTAAGTATGCTTTGCAGTTCAGGATCTTTTTTACATACCGCAATATTCTGGTGGTTGTTCAAGAACTCACACGCCATATCATGGGCATCGTCTTGACCTACTTCACTTAATTTAGCGTCTATAAACAGTCGACGCCCCAACAGCAATTCGTTTTTGCCATTAAAGTGAGTCACCTTACCTTTAGAATCGAACTCGATTTCACAGTGCCCTAGGCTCATTGCGTGAAAACCAGATTGAACCACATACGTGTCGCCAACTTTCACACCATAATCGTCATCTTTAACTAAACCAATATCAGAGAAGTCACCTTGCAGGCGGTGACTATGACCACCAACAATCACGCCAATGCCTGTAACGTTTGCCGCTAATTCTAAATCAGCTTCATAACCAAGGTGACTGAGTAATACGATCTTATTAATACCCGTTTGGTGAATTTGCTCTATTGTGGCTTTTGCCGTTTCTAATGCATTTTCAAATGGTGTGTCAATATCAGGGTTAGCGATACCCGCCATCTTGTCGATGCTTAAACCGAATATCGCAACTTTCTCTCCATCAAACTCTTTCGTTATAAAAGAAGCACTTCGGGTTTCAGTCAGGAAAGGCTTAACAATGTCGTTGTCCGCTAAAGTATGAATTTTATTGATATCCTCATTCGATAAGTTCCAGTTACCCGCCAACAGTGGGAATTTGATTCGTTTGGCGAAGATTGCAACTGGCTCGTTACCCATATCAAGTTCATGATTACCGAGCGTCATGGCGTCAATATTAAGAGCATTCAACAGATCGGCGTTTGCTTTCCCCTTAAATAATGAAAAGTATAAGGTGCCCTGGAAGCAGTCTCCAGCATGCAAAAACAAGGTTCCAACCTTTTGTCGTTGCGCATCTTGTTCTATTTGTTTAAAGCGCGTTGAGATTCGAGCAAAGCCACCAGCACTGACATAAGGTTCAATGATGTGGTTATTCATTTTAAGTGATAGCTGTAATGACGTTGGTTCAAAGTATGAGTGGGTGTCGTTAATGTGTGCCAACACTATTTTGGTCGGCTTATTATTTTTAGTCATATTGTGTTCTCTCTTTGTCCCTTCATACTAGGTCGAGAATCATGACAGAATCGTGAATTTTATGAAACTGCACTGCAAAAAAATACTCGATATAGATCAAAAATCTGATTTTGCACCGTATTAATAAAGAGCGGTTTTTGTGACAAGCGAACATACTGAACACGTGTTTTTCGATTATGATTAAAGATATCTGTTAGCTTTCAAACAATTAGCAGAGCCTTCCGTTAGGAGTAAGCCTATGCAACTAGAAAGAATCGAGATTTCTGGCTTTCGAGGTATAAAGCGCATGTCTCTTGCGTTTGATGAGTTAACCACGCTGATTGGTGAAAACACTTGGGGCAAGTCTTCATTATTGGATGCTCTATCCGTCGTACTTCCATCAGATGGCGTTCCATATCATTTTAAAATGACCGATTTTCATGTCGATTACTCTGTTTCACACCCACAATCTCAACACCTCCAAATAGTTCTCGCATTAAAAGCCAGCGATAAAAGTGAACTAAATGCCGGGCGTTATCGCAAACTAAAACCCATTTGGGTTCAAGATGAGTTCGGTGTGTTCCGTATCTATTACCGAATCAGTGCGACGTTAGAGCAATATGAAGCCACCACTCATTATGCTTTCTTAAATATAGAGGGAAACCCACTAAAGTTGCACCATTCTGAAAAGCTCGCTCAAGAGTTGATGACATTGCACCCAGTGATCCGTCTGCGTGATGCAAGACATTTTGATCGTCCTTTCAATAGTAAATCACTCAACCACAATGCTCATCTCCATACCAATGGGCATAATGGTAACGGCAACAACGAAAATGGTAGCGCGAATAGCCACGCCAGTACTGGTCATGGAAACGGGCACAATAGCAATGGGCGTCAAGCTCGAATAGAGAAACGAATTGATAATACATGCCGACGATTGATGGCAATCCCTGGCCATGTAAACAAAGGCGAAATGCGTAGCAGTCTAGAGTCTATGCAAAGCCTAATTGAGCATTACTTTTCTTTCAAAAGCACTGCTCGCCGCAACCCTAGAAAACCGAGGGACGGTTTACTCTACTCTGCAGGCGCAAACGATAAGAGCATTCATCAGCTTGTAGAAGAAACTAAAAACAAACAAACTCGCCTATTATTCATGGGTTTGCTCAATGCCTACCTTCAAGCAAAAGGGCCGAATGAATTAAGGCGATGTGCACGCCCCCTTTTGATCCTCGAAGATCCAGAAGGCCGCTTACACCCAACGCACTTGGCAAGGGCTTGGAGCTTGATGCAGAAATTACCGATGCAGAAAATCCTCACCACCAACAGTGGTGACCTTCTAGCTGCGGTACCTCTACAATCGATTCGTCGATTGGTTCGCCATTCAGACAAAACCATCGCTAACCAACTCAACATGAATCACTTCAGCAAAGATGAGTTGAGACGAATAGGTTTCCATATTCGTTTCCACCGCTCTGGTGCATTGTTTGCCCGCTGCTGGTTATTAGTGGAAGGTGAAACCGAAGTTTGGTTATTCAACGAATTAGCTAACCAATGTGGCTATAACCTTGCCGCTGAAGGTGTTCAAATTATCGAGTTCGCTCAGTCAGGTCTTAAAGCGCTCATTAAGGTTGCACAAGAGTTTGGTATCGACTGGCATGTAGTGACCGATGGCGACGCGGCAGGTAAAAAATACGCAGCGACCGTTTTATCAAAGCTTGGTAATGACCAAGAACGACACCGCTTAACTGAATTACCTGATAAAGACATAGAACATTACTTGTATATGAATGGCTTCGAGAACTTTTTCCGTGACATGGTGAAAATTCCATACGATCACCCTATTCCTCCAAAGAAAGTAGTCGCTAAGGTACTCAAAAAACACGCAAAACCCGACCTTGCATTGGCGATAGTTTCTCATTGCGAAAATCAGGGGCAAGAATGTATTCCATTATTGCTGAGGTGGACCCTAAAACGCGTCATCACTATGGCAAACGGGAATACTTAAATAACTAGCACCTAGCACCTAGCACCTAGCACCTAGCATTCAATTTGTCTGATCGATGTTATAATTTCAATTTTAAACAAATACTTAAGCTTATTATCACAATAACAATCAAACAAAAAAGGCACACCAAACGGTGTGCCTGTATAAATCGATATACAAATTAATTGGGGATTATCTTGCAAGAGTTAACCGTGACTAAAGCGTCAATACTTAACGTATTTATTAAGCCTTTGCCTGTTTAGCGTGTTGTTCAACAACTTCCGAAGATTGAGTCGATTTCTCGTGAAGCCATAGCCCCGTTGCTTTCATCAAGTATCCGAATACACCACCAAGCAGCAAAGACGGCACTACAAGTTGCCAATCGCCACCTGCAGCAAACGTAGCACAACAACCAATAAAGGTGCCGGGGATATAACCTAGCCACGCTTGTTTCGCTTGAATACACATAAAGAAAGCAACGATAGCGGTAATCATATAGCCTAAAATCTCTAGACCTGCGAAGGTTGAGCTTTCGATAATCACCATTGCCCAGAATACACCTGTCATATTGGTTAATAAGCTGCTTGCTAGCCCTTTTACACCGCCCGTTGGCGAAGCAAAGTAACTGGTGCAACCTAAGAAACCTGCCCATGACAACAGACCGAAAGAGATAGCAATCCACCCCCATAGACCTGACAAGATACCTGTTGTTAATGAAATCGCGACTAATGTACTCATACTATTTCTAAAGCCTAACTGTAGGGTTTCTACAACCGGATTTAGCCTCACTTAAAATCAAGTGAGTATATTATGTGAAGAGAGCTCTGATTTAGCCGATCATGATCACATTAATAATGTATGCGAATGTGCATTTATCACTATATAGAGACAGAAATCGCTTATTCAACATATTTGGTTATTAGTGTTTTATCAAATCTAGGTTACAGAACCGACCGTTTACCTTTCATCATGCGTTTACCTTCACGCTTAATGCACTCAGCGAGTGGGTTCTCTGCCATGTCAGCACGCCAAATAAAGGACAGCGTTCTTTCCATTTCTAGCTCAGGAACATTCAACGTCACCAGTTGGCCTGACTCAACAAATTGTTCGACATCTAGATAAGGTAAACACGTTAAATATGGGCCGTTTGCAACCAAACTTCTTAAAACAGGAACGTGTTCGTACTCTCGCCAAACATCGAGATCGCCAATTAAATGATGAATAGAGCTATCAAAAACTTTGCGGGTACCTGAGCCGTGCTCGCGTAATACCCACTTCGCTTGCTCTAATTGCGCCAAACTTACTCGTTCTCGCTTGGCAAACGGGTGATGAGCCGACGCAACCACCGTTAAATGGTCAGTACACCATACTTCTTGGTGAACACGGTTGTCGTCACAACGACCTTCGATTACGCCCAAGTCGTATTGATAATCTAATACGCCATCTATTACTGCATCCGTACTTTGCACCCCAAGTGAGATTCGCATCTCAGGAAAGTCGTTATCAATAATACTGATGAGATCTGGGACGAGGTGTTCCGCAGGGGTTTGGCTTGCACCTAATTTGAGCTCACCACTCAGTAAATGCTGCTCATAAAAACCCATCTCAATTTGCTGCGCATCTTGCAGTAAACGCTTCGCTTTTGGTCTCAACCACATGCCCCAATGAGTAAGGGCCATTTGCTTGCCTTGCCTTTCAAACAAAGGCCTGCCAAGCATTTTTTCCAACTGTGCAAGAGACATACTTGTCGCCGACTGAGTTAACGCCAACTTGTCTGCTGCCTGACTAACACTCCCGGAATCTGCTACTGCATCAAATACCGCGAGTTGCTTCAATGAATAACGCAAAATTGATCCTTAATGCTTCTAATTATTTGTGTCCAAATGCTCGTTTTTTATAAAGCCGATGAGCAATCAATTTCATTCTACGCGTAACCAAATCTATATCAATAAATTTGATGTGGTTTCTAAAAATTATCAATTTTACCTCTACCTCTCAACCCCCTAATCTGTAATGGCAGGACACAACGAGCCCTGTAAAACACTACTGATTAACTCAGTCATTAACACTAGGAATTAAACATGACGGATTGTTCAAGGGGGGAATATGGCAACAGGCACTTCTGAAAATCATCAACTGTTCTCACCAACAGAAATGATGGCGGAAGCAGAGAAGTTTGCACTAAGTAAGGCAAGTAAAACCAGCAGCATGACATTGAGTTTGGCAATCATGGCTGGTGCATTCATAGGGCTTGCTTTTTTATTCTACATCACGGTTACCACCGGTAGCGCTGATGCGGGATGGGGATTAAGTCGCTTAGCTGGCGGCCTAGCATTCAGTATGGGTTTAATCTTAATTGTTATTTGTGGTGGTGAGCTGTTTACCAGTTCGGTGTTATCAAGCATCTCATGGGCAAACAAGCAGATTACTTTCACCAAGATGCTTTCAATCTGGGGCAAGGTTTACGTAGGTAACTTTGTTGGTGCGATGTTCCTTCTGGCGTTAGTCAGCGCCGCAGGCTTGTATCAACTTGATGGCGGACAGTGGGGCTTAAACGCTCTTAACATTGCTCAGCACAAGCTACACCACAGCCCTGTTCAAGCTTTTGCTTTGGGTGTGCTTTGTAACTTACTGGTGTGTTTAGCAATTTGGTTAACGTTTAGTTCTGCGAATGCGATGACTAAAGCAATGATGACCGTATTACCCGTAGCGATGTTCGTTAGCTCAGGCTTTGAACACTGTGTGGCAAATATGTTCATGGTTCCACTAGGCATCACGATTCAAGCGTTCGCACCAGAGAGTTTTTGGATGCAGATTGGCGCGACACCAGCTCAGTACGCAGACCTTAATGTCGTGCAATTTGTTACCGCAAACTTAATACCAGTGACAATAGGCAACATCGTAGGTGGCTCGGTATTAGTCGGCTTAGCTAATTGGAGCATCTACCGTCGCCCACAACTTAAAGCAACAAAAATTACAGCAATTACACAAACAACAGAAATCACGTCAGTTAAGGAAATCACTATGAACACAGCAACTACTATCAAGCAAATCATGAACACTCAACCAATTACACTTAGCGTAGAAATGCCTACCTCTGTTGCAATTGATACACTTTTAGACGCTCAACTTGTTAGCGCTCCTGTTTGTGATGTTGAAGGCCGCCTTGTAGGTATCTTCTCTGTTCATGACGTAATGGTTGACCTATGGTGCCAGGATTACATCCCTACTAAAGGTCAAAAAGTGGTAGACCTAATGAGTCGTGACGTAGTCGCTATCGATGCTAACGACAAGCTAGTCGATGTTGCTGAGTTCTTATGTATCGACAAAGAGCAACTATATCCAACAACAAGTATGGGCTTCGCCACTCGCCTGACTTCTCTTTCTCTAGAAGAGCGTGCAAAAGCGATGAAAGTAAGCCAACCACACATGCTTCCAGTGTTAGAAAATGGCGTGATGGTAGGTGTACTGACTCGCATTGAAGTTATGCAAGCACTGCGTCCTATCTATGGCGACCGACTAAACGTGGTTCCACAAGCTGAGCTAGAAACGGCTTAACTAACGGCTACTTGCAAAGCTAGAAACAGATTAACGAATCTAAAGCTGAACTATTAGGGATTAGTAGTTCAACTGGATAACTCAGTCATAGCAACGTTGACTGGCTAGAGGCAAATGGTGGCTTTTGACGTAACAAAAGGTTTGACACAAAACAGACCTAAACGCGTTGCCATTTATCTCAATAAAAAAGGCGCAAAGTGAAAACTTTGCGCCTTTCTCTATTTCTAACTGTCGCTTTCTTGATATCAATTAAACTTTTGATACTTCTTAAAATGTTGATATCAGACGACCATTGTGAATAGCTAGATTACTTCTTTACACCTTCAACGTGCAAATCCATATCGACATAGCTTGAAGCGCCCATTACAGGAATATTGAAGTCAGCAAGTTCTAGGCGAGTCGTACCAACGAAACCAGCACGCTCACCACCCCATGGGTCTTGGCCAGCGCCAATAAATTCAGCTTCGATAACGATAGGCTTAGTGACACCATGAAGTTTAAGGTCACCCATTACTTCAAGTTTGCCGTCGCCTTTATCAACCACTTTTGTGCTGTTGAAAGTGGCATCTGAAAATTTGCTTGCATCAATGAAGTCAGAGCTACGGATGTGCTTATCACGTTCTGCGTGGTTTGAATCTAGGCTTGTTGTATCAATAGTTACATTTATTTTTGATGCTTCAATATTGCTTTCATCAAATGAAAAATCACCTGAGAACGTATTAAAACGACCCTGGATAAAACTGTAACCTAAGTGGCTAACTTTAAAATTAACTGAAGCATGTGCGCCTTTTGTATCAATCACGTAATCAGCGGCGTTCGCAGCGAAAGGCATTGCCATAGCAAATGCTAATCCTGTAGCGATAATTGACTTATTCATTTTGAAGCTCCTATCATTTTTCGTAGCGTATCGTCTTTGTCGATAACGTGGTGTTTTATCGCCGCTAAGGCGTGTACTGATGCCATAATGATCAGTACCCATGCAGCGTAGTAGTGAATCGTTCCTGCAAGATCAGATTGGTTTGCAAACAGTTCGCCCATACTTGGGACAGTGAACCAATTGAATACCTCTATCCCGCGACCATCTGATGTAGAAATCAAATAACCTGAAATAAATAAAACCGCTAAGTTTATGTACATAAAACCGTGAGCAATCTTAGCAGCTGCGACTTCATAGCTTTTACCTTCCACCTTGGGTGACGTGGTAACTAGTTTCCAAAGCAAGCGAACAACGGTCACTGTAGCTAAAAGAATACCTACCGAACGGTGATAGTCTGGTGCTGTTTTGTACCACTCGCTGTAGTACGAAAGATCAACCATCCACAGGCCCACACCAAATAAGCCAAAAATTGCTAGAGCTGAAATCCAATGCATCGCTCGTGCTAAAGGGTTGTAATTTCTAACGTTGTTGTCCATGCATCTTTTCCGAATGTTAACGAGTAGTGTAGTTTTAAAAAGCGTACCCTACACCAAGTTTGTGTAACATATTATTTACCAAGCTTTACATTAGTTACATCATTTCAATCTAAACGAGTTATTCAAATTTTTTGAACAAGTGACTATTTTCTTGAACCAGTCGCTCTTTACCTGAACAACGCGCATTGTTTTTAAATTTCAACGATTTGTTCAATCTCGTAAAGCTCATCTGCAATATCTAACATTTTACGTTCCATCACTTTTTGAGCATCTTCTATCCCTTTGTTGTAATAAATCGCACCAAATTTTTTACTGATGAAGTCCACTATAAACTCGGTATCAAATTGCCCTACTTCTATATCGATCTCATCCTGCAGATACTTTTGAAGAGCATCAGTAAGCTCAGACTTTTGTTTTGAATCTAATTGAATAGTCATAAATGTTTCCGAATAAATACGAGTAGAAGAACTGTGATTAGCTGACTAAGATTAGGTGAGCTAAACGCAATTGATAATGAGAGATGGCTACAATTCTGGTTGCTCACTGTAATCCTAGTAACTCACTATAATTCCACATAATTTAGAAGACAGACCACTAGACTGCCAGTGCTATCCATAAAAAAGACTTGGAATAGCTAATTTTGATAGAGGGATCAAGAACTCACGTTTTGCTCATAGGTAATGGCACACAAATTACCGTACTATTGCCCATCAATAAGATAGTAACTATGTATAAGGGACTTCATTGTTATTAGATCTCGTGATTAAAAGCGTTAATCAATTTCAAGACGACTGTCTAAAGCTCTGTGAACACCATTACCCTACCGTACACAACCAAGGGATCAGTGAACACCACATAGGAAAAGCGTTTGCTCGACGAATGGAACACACCTTCGTGAGTTTTAATCATGTGAGCAACATCAGCCCACTCGAAATGTTCTCTTCTGGTGATAGCCCTCGTCACTTCCGAATTTCTTCTGAAATTGGTACGGTTTGGATGATTAGCCATCATATGGTGAGCGCCGGAAAAACGTGCCGCAAAAAGTTAATGCTAGACATTCATAAATGGCAATCAGAGTACGGATTTGCCATTCAACCTAACGATCTTTTGATTATTGTCTCTGACCATTGGATCAGCAGAAGTAAGACTAGCGGTGAGCTTTTGCACTGGTGGATGGGAGAGTTGCCTGACGAAATATCCGAATACAACCAACAGGGCATCACATTAAGAGAGAGCGAATCTCAGTTTGCTACTGATTTAAATCGTAATTTTAGAATTAGCCCGTGCTTTATTAAATTCGGACATCCTTTAAAACGGTCAGGAAATCAACAATTAGTTCGTAAATACTTACAACTTTATGCAGTACTTCAATGGCAATAAGAATACGAGTCAATTTTTAAATTTAATATTTAAAGTAAATTTTTGACTTTCACAAAGTATTTTATAACCGAAAACTTTTCTTGTGTTCATTAATTATCCAAATGTCAATTTTGAATGATTAATAACCTTTACGCTAACTTTATCGATTATGAGAGATAGATATCATTTCTATGTAACTGGTACAGTCTCTTTAATTCTTAACTTTGATGCCCTCCCAAAATCTAAGTCTTTAACCCTAGTTTTCTCTGGTGTACTGGTGCTCTAGCCTTATATTAGGTGTGGTTACTATGCGATAGGTTCCTTAGCCATTAAATTCACTGCAGCAATGAAACGACAGGAAGTGATAATTGAGACTAATTACTGATATCATTTATCATCCTGATTTTTCGTTAATTATATTTATTTAAATATTGACGCTGTAAATGAATTTTTATTAATTGACAATTTACTAACACCTGTCAATATTGTGACAGCCATGGCGAATGTTTTCGTCACTGAATAAACACCTTTACTAACGACTATGATTCTATCAAACAGAAGTGAATTTATTAGCTGTATATCCGTGGATACCGATATGCAGTTTATTGCTAAATACCAAGATCTAACACTTAAAAGTGTCTATCAACCGATATTTGATTGTTCTATGGCTCAGATAGGCGTAGAGGCTTTAGTTCGCCTATCGAACGGCAAGGGTGAAATTGTTCGTCCTGATCACTTCTTCCATTCCGACGAAACTTTATGCGTTGATAAGATCAATGTAGAAAGGCTGAGTAGAGCTATCCATATCCGCAACTTTGCACAATCAAAAATTCGTCACTTACACCTGTTTTTGAACGTGCTCCCGAACGTTGGTGAGCTGTTTGCCGCAGAAAAAGTAAGCGACAGTCTGTTGGCTAAACGCCTCCATGAACTTAACCTATCATCGTCTCAAATAGTAATGGAATTGGTTGAACTTAATGCAGAAAGTGAAGAGCGCTTGAAAGACGCCGCCCACTCACTCGCACAAAATGGATTTCAAATCGCAGTCGATGATTTTGGAACACAAGCTTCAACCGAGCAACGCGTTCGTCATATCAATCCTCATATAATAAAAATAGACCGATCTGTTATGCTCGACTTCGAAAAAGGCAACACTCGTGAAATGACCTTAGTACTAGAGCTTGCTAACCAAATTGGCGCCAAGACCGTAATTGAAGGAATTGAAACTCAGCAACAACTCGTTGCAATGCAAAGTTTAGGCTTCGATATGTATCAAGGCTACCACTTAGCCATGCCACAGCCGATTGAGTTGGATATACGCCTCGCTATCTAAAACCGCTTATCTATAGAAGCTGCTTTTCCATTGATTAGCGGCTTTTTAACTCCTGTTGGTTAACTCTCTTTTATAAACTTAACGCTTAGCCTTAGCACTTATAAAAAAGCCCAGTCAAGATGACTGGGCTGGCTTAAAAGAATCTGTTTTATATCAATCCCTAATAACCCGCAGTGGACGGTTTGATTCTATAAAGGATAGCGAACATCACTGGTACTACTATTAGCGTTAGTACTGTAGCAAAACCTAAGCCTGCCATGATGGTGATCGCCATCGAGCCAAAAAATGCATCAAATACCAAAGGTATCATGCCTAAGATAGTCGTTAACGCTGCCATAGAAACCGGTCGCACACGGCTGATCGCGCTATCCACAACCGCTAAGTATGGGTCTTTACCGGTTGATAATTCAGTGTTGATCTGGTCAAGCAATACAATACCATTCTTCAAAATCATGCCACTTAGACTTAGTAAGCCTAAGAACGCAGTGAAGCTGAATGGCATATTGGTACCTAACAAACCAATCGAAACACCAATGATTGAAAGTGGAACCGTAAACCAAATCACAAGCGGCTTACGAACCGAGTTAAACAGAAGCATTGTGATGATAAACATCAGCAAGTAACCCATTGGTAGTGAACCAAATAGAGATTCTTGCGCATCTTTGGAACTTTCGTACTCGCCACCCCAACTAATCTCGTAACCTGCAGGTAGAACGAGTGCTTCAACCTTTGGTTTTACCCTAGCGAACAAGCTAGCTGGCGTTTCGTCACCCAACACATCGTGGTCGGCAAGTACGGTTAACGTGCGTTTTCTGTCACGACGTTGAATCAGCGGTTCAGACCATTGAAGTTCAACCCCATCGATCACTTGTTCAACGGGAATGTATGTTTGCAACGATGGACTCCAGATTTTCACATTATTCAGTGATTCAAAATCAAAACGTTCGGCTTCAGGCAAACGCGCTACGATAGGCAACATATGAGTACCATCACGCAATAACCCAATGTTGTAACCACCAAATGCCATTTGTAACGTCTCAGACAAATCAGTCTTTGAAATGCCAAGACGACGAGCCTTTGATTCATTGAACAGTGGCACTAACTCTTTAGTACGTTCACGCCAGTCATGACGAACATTTCGAGATCCCGGATCCGCTAACAAAATATCTTCTACTTGAACCGCGATGCTGCGAAGTATCTGTGGGTCTGCGCCACTAATACGTGCTTCTATTTTTGAAGCTGGTGACGGGCCAAACTCAATCAATTTGAATTGGAACGTCGGTTGTTCAAATTGGTTGGCTAAATCCTTGTCTAACTCTTCTAGCACTTCAAACATGGTGTCACGGTCAGTCGTTCGAATTTGTAGCTGACTGTACGCTTCGTAACTTTTCTCTGGTTGATATGTAAGCGCAAAACGTTGCATACCCTGCCCAACCGTTGTTGTCACAAACTCCACGTTATCTTGCTGGCGAATATAACTTTCAACCTTTTCGGTCTGCTTGATCGTTTCACGAACATCAGTGCCTTCCGGCATCCACATGTCTACATAGAACATTGGTGTGTTTGATGGTGGAAAGAACTGCTGTTTCACCATCCCAAAGCCGACTACGGAAACTGCTAATAGCGCAACCATACTGACAACAGTAAGCCATCTAAATCGAAGCGCTACTTTCAGACACACACCAAATACAACGAACAAGATGCCTTTGTAAGGGTCTTCGTTTTCATCAACTTTGTCTTCTTCTTTAAGCAACATTTCAGCAAGGAAAGGCGTTAATGTTAGCGCCGTTACCCAACTTAAGAATAGCGAGAAGCACAGTACCCAGAACAACGAGCCCATGAACTCACCTGTTGCATCTTTCGACAAGCCGATAGGCGCAAAGGCTGTGATAGCAATAATGGTCGCACCCAATAGTGGCCATTGTGTTTGTGTCACGATGTCTTTCGCTGCTTGAAGTTTGGTCTTACCTTTTTTCAAGCCAACCAGAATACCCTCAACAACAACAATCGCATTATCCACCAGCATACCCAATGCGATAATCAGTGCACCCAGTGAGATACGGTGCAGTTCTACATCGTTGTAGTCCATAAGAATGAAGGTACCAAACACCGTCAATAAAAGTACCAAACCAATGATTAAGCCACTGCGTAAACCCATTGCAAACAGCAGCACAATGATAACGATAGCAACCGCTTCAACTAAGCTAATCAAAAAGTCTGCAACTGATTTGTCTACTTCTTGTGCCTGGTTATAGAAGTAGTTCAATTCTACACCGGCAGGTTTAATGCTTTCTAAGCGATCCAACTCCGTATCAAGCGCATTGCCAATTTCGACTACGTTTACACCTGACGAAAAGGCGATACCTAGGTTTATAGCCGGCTTGCCGTTGTAAGTAAGCACATTGCCAGGCTTTTCTTGAATGCCACGCGTAACATCAGCGACATCTTTAAGGCGAATTAAGTTACCCGTGTCACGACCATGAATGATCAGGTTTTCAAGTTCTTCAACGGTATTGAGCGTACCATTAGGTCTAATCGTTAAGCTTTGACCGTTTAGCATCACTTCACCAGCCGATACCACACTGTTTTGCTGTGCTAATAAGGAGGTTACGGTCGACATATCTAAGTTCAACGCAGCTAAGCGTTCAAGTGACATTTCAACAAACATTTGTTCTTGTTGATCACCGGCAATGCTGACTTTCCCAACGCCTTCTACAAGTTCAATTTCACGTGTTAGGTAGTCAGCGTATTGCTTCAATTCAACAGAATCATAACCGTCCCCCGTTAGCATAATCATGACACCGAACACATCACCAAAATCGTCGATAATCTGAACAGAATTAACACCACTTGGAAGCGTAGGTTGAAGATCATTAATTTTACGACGCATCTCATCCCAAATCTGTGGTAGCTCGTCCGGACCGTAGTCCATCTTCATACTGACCATTATTTGAGACATGCCACTCGATGAGGTCGACGTAATCTTATCGATATAAGGGAGCTGTCTTATCTCTTTTTCAAGTGGATACGTCAGCTCTTCTTCAACTTCCATTGATGTGGCGCCAGGGTAAGTTGAAATAATCATGGCATCTTTGATGGTAAAAGCTGGGTCTTCTAAACGGGATAGATTACCAAAAGATGTGACACCACCGATGGCCAAAATGACGAGAAACAACCAACTGATTACTTTGTTCTTTATTGAATATTCTGCGATGTTCATTCTGCTTTTCCTGACAATTTGATTCCGTCACGGAGTTTTCTTAAATTTGAATTTACGAGTTGATCACCTTGCTCAACACCGTGAGCGACAAGTGCGCCTTTACCACTGATCTTTTCAACTTCAACTTCGCTTTTGAACGCTTGTCCATCTTCGAGTTTCCATACAAAAAACTGGGTTGCTTCACCCCCAGCTTGTAGCGTTGTCATTGGTAATTCATAGCCTTGAACATCACTTAGACCCGCTTTAGCCATATCTACATTTACCGTAACACTTGTACCTGGTAAAACTTCGTTCTTAGGTTGTGGCATCTGCATCCAAAATTCATAAGAACGAGATTGTGGGTGTAATTCACTGGTGTGTTCTAAATACGTCAATGGATATTGACCAGTATGCCCACCGAAAGTCGCTTGAGGGCGGTAACTGTTTGACCGCATATTTGGGCTGATTGACGCTAAGATTGAATCTGAGACTTGAATTCGCACATACACCTTTTCGTTTTGATACAAGCTCAATAAAGTTTCACCCGGTGTTACATTTTCAAAGCGCTGTTTATCTACTGTTGAAACCGTTCCAGAAAATGGTGCTAAAAGCTCGGTGTAACTCAGCTTACGCTCTGCCGCAGCCAAGTTAGCCGATGCCAATTTGTAGTTAGCGGTTAGTTGATCGTGTTCAGATTGAGATAGCATCTTGCTGCTGAACATCTCAGTACCACGCGCAAGTTGCTTACTCGCTAGCTCAAATTGAGATTTAGCGTCCGTCAAACCTTGCAGGTAGGTATCGTTATCAAGCGTTGCGAGCAATTGCCCTTTTTCTACTCTGTCTCCGGCCTCGACCAAGACTCGCTTAATTTCACCAGGCAGCTTAAAAGATAAAGGCGTTAACTCAGCAGGCATCACTTGACCGTTAAAGCTTCTGAACTGTTCAGTGAGAGGAGCACCAACTTCAAAGGTAGAAACGAAAAGAGAAGGTTGCTCGCGGTGATCAGCCTCGCTGTTACAGGCTTGAAGAAACAAAGTAGATGCTACGACAAATGATAATTTAGAAAGGTTCATTAAATACCGCCCTCACGTTGCCACGCCTTGACTTGCTGGCCCTCAGATAAAACATCGACACCCGCTTCAACGATAAGGTCGCCAGGAGACAAGCCATCAATAACGTTGCCTTGTGGGTCAAGAGATACTTGTACTTTAGAAATCAATTGAGACTCTGGGCTATAACGCCAAAGCTCGCCGTGGTTCGTTTCTCTGCTTAACCATGCAGAGTCAACGATTCCGATGCCTAGCTGAGATTTACTTTTCTGAACTTCAACTTGGGCAGTCATGCCGGACAACAGATTTATCCCGTCAGGTTTTACGATAGACACAACCGCTTGATAGCTGTTGGTGTCTTCGTCGGGCTGAGTCGATATCTCTTTAAAACGAGTGGGAATACGAATGCCTCGGTGGCTATCCATCACTACCCACATGTTTGAACTGGTTAGGTCTTGAATAGAACGGTCTTCAAGCTTTGATACCGGGATAGAGAACGTCACGTCCATTTCGCTGTGATTCAAAATGTTAAGCACTGGCTGCTTTTCTGCGATTAATTGGTATTGCTTACCGAACACCATAGACACTACGCCATCGAATGGAGCAACTAATGTGGTGTAACCAAGGTTTGTTTTTGCTTGGTCCAACTCAACTTCAGCGGCAGTAAATGTATTTAAAGCTTGGTCATAGTAATCAGTGCTTACTAGCTTTTTCGCGTATAACTTTGAAGCTTGTTTGAACTGGCTATTCGCCAAGTCAAATCTTGCTTGAGCCGCATCAAGCGCAATTCGGTAATCCGTTGCATCCAACGCTGCTAATACTTGGCCTTTCTTCACTTCCTGCCCCATTCGAACAGAAAATATTTCAATGTCTCCACTAACTTGGAAAGAAAGCGCAGCACGATCGGTTGCGTCAACTTTGGCGATAAAGCTATCTAGGTCAACATCACTTTGTTGAGGAATTTCAAAAAGCTTTACAGGTTTAACAACTTGAATAGTTTCTTCGGACTGGGCTTTATTACACCCAGTTAGAGAACCCGCAAGCATGATCGTGGCGATCGCTAGCAACGCATTCTTTCTTAAACTGGTTTCGATAGACAAATTGGATTGCATGATGCTTCTCCATTTAATTATTATGTTTTATTACACAGGCGGGCAGTATATTTAAAATTAGATAATTCTCAAGCTTTACTTTCCACCTGTGCAGTATTTTTTATTTTAATAAAAACAGTGTAGAATGTGGTAATCAGGTAAACGTGTGAAGTAAAGATGACAGAAAAGAAACAAGGTAGAAGAAGTGCAAAAGACGCGGAGGAGACGCGATTTTTGATCATGACGGTTGCTGCGGATATGTTCTGTGAGCATGGTTATGATAGCGTTTCGCTTCGTAACATCAGTGAAAAAGCAGGCGTATCGCATAGCCTTATCCGCCACCACTTTGGTAGCAAAGAAAAGATTTGGCATGCTATAAGCGATTGTTTACATGGTTATTTTCAGTCTTATATTGCTAAAATCATGGATGAGCTTCCAAAAGATGCAGCGCCAAACATTACTATCTATTTATTTAGTATGCGCCTCTTTAGCAACATGATTCACTCACGTAAGCCGATGCAACTTATCACCGACTCTGTTCGCCAAAAAGATAACTTAGTTGATTACTTTATCGACAATGTTGGCAATGTTGAAAAAGAAATCAATATGCTAGCTGAGCAGTATAATGAGGCGAATCCTGAAAACTTGATCAACATTTATGAGATTAAGTGGCAAATGATCATGTACGCGCATGGAGCCGTATGCCTAACTCCGTTCATGGAAAGCACATGGAACGAAGGCGAGATGCAGTCAACACCTGAAGAAGCATTATTAAAACATTGGCAGTTATTCAACACACAAATGCTCAGCACGTTCAACATCAATGAAGAATGGGCACTGAATCCTACCTCGATCGAAGAATTAGTTTATGACGTACCTTGCGTATGGAAGTGCGAACAAGACTAAGTAACGCTGAGGCCTTTGTACTCGACATTTAAATTGCCTTGATACGAAAATGCCCCATGACTGATGACAGTCATGGGGCATTTTTATATTGGCTCAGGTTAATACTTTCGAATTAATAAACGCGATAAACATCAACTCCAACAAGACTAGCGTCGCGCTTTACCGCGGTTTTGGTGAATTTTTAGCTTTGCTTTCATCTTACGTTTTTCTGATGAACGACTCTTACTACGCCCCCCTCGTTCTGGTGCCACGTCTTTTTCAAGGCTTGGTTCAAAGCCCTCTAACCACTCTTGAGGCAAGCGTGTATCAAGTAATCGCTCAATGTCACCCAGGAGATAAGCTTCATCCTGACTCATCAAAGATATCGCTAAACCGCTGTTGCCTGCACGGCCAGTTCGTCCAATACGGTGAACGTAGTCTTCTGCTTTGAATGGCAGGTCATAATTCACAACTTGTTCTAACTGCTGAATATCGATACCACGAGCTGCTACGTCTGTCGCAATAAGCGCTCGTACTTTACCCGATTTAAAATCGTCTAATGCTTTTTGGCGCGCGCCTTGGCTCTTATCACCATTGATAGATGCCGCTTTAATGCCATCTAGCTTAAGTTCTTTAACTAGAGCATCAGTGCCCTGCTTAGTTTTCGTGAACACCAACACTTGTTGCCAGTTCTTCGATCCGATTAAGTAAGCCAACAGTTCACTCTTACGCGATTTATCTACAGGGTAAACCATTTGGGTAACTGTCTCTGCTGTACTGTTTTTTGGCGTGACTTGAATTTCACTTGGCGACTGCATCATACGATGTGCAATCGCTTTGATTTTGTTATCAAACGTTGCTGAGAAGAACAAGGTTTGACGAACTTCGTTCATGCGAGAAAGAATGCGCTTAATGTCCGGCATAAAGCCCATGTCTAACATGCGATCCGCTTCATCCAGTACCAATACTTCGGTATGGCTTAGCATGATGTTCTTGGTAAACATATGGTCAATAAGACGACCAGGCGTCGCTACAAGAATATCAGCGCCGCCGCGCAGGTTATCAGTTTGAACCTTCATGCTAACACCTCCATAAGCCACAACGACTTTAATATCGGTACCTTTTGCGTACTCGGTTACGTTATCAAACACCTGTTGTGCTAATTCACGCGTTGGCACTAACACAAGCGCACGCACTAACTTTGGATTTGGAATAATGTTGTCTTTGGTCTCGATTAATCTTTGAATAATCGGCAAACCAAATGCCGCTGTTTTGCCTGTACCCGTTTGAGCACCAGCTAATACATCTTTGCCTTCTAATACCAATGGAATCGCTTGTTCTTGAACACTGGTAGGAGCCGTAAAATTAAGCTCTGCTAACGTAGCAAGAAGGTGCTCAGATAATCCAAGTTGGTTAAAAGATTTGGTAGATTCAGACATAGTATGATGCTCAACGATTAAATAGGCGCGGATTGTAGCAAACCTGCATTACGCTGTTTACCTTTCCTTTTGATTTTTCTTCAATTGAAGCGTACTAAACTGGTTAGCTTGCTCTAAAACCAATGGATAAAGCTCATTAAAGTGACACTGCAACGTATCATAGTGGTACTCAAGGTCAGCATAACAGTTTTTGAGCATGCCTAGTTTGGGCCTTCTTATAGCCATTCGTTGCAGTACCATATCGATTGAAGACATGTCTTGATAACTTTCTAACCATCGTTGTTCCGCCATTTTCTGATGGATAGTAATAAAACTCTCAGGCCAATGTGGTTCTTGATGTGCGAAAATTTGTTGGTGGGAATCCAGGCAAAAACGTTCCAGTGTCTGTTGTGAGAATTGCTCCCAATGATTGGCTAAGCAATGATCCCAAAATACATCGAGAGCAATAGGAGCAAAGCGCCGTGTTTGAACTGAAAAGAGTGATTTGGCTGAGCGCGACACATCATGGAGGTCGGTGTAACTGTCCACGAATCGATGAAGTCTGATGCCATTTGCAAGCGAAGTTGAATAATGCTTATTCGGATCGCCTTTAACAAAATCACCTAACAGATTTCCTGCCAAGTTACTCTTGCAATGTTGCGCGATGTGAAGATGTGCGAGAAAGTTCATTGAACCTCATTAAAGTATCGAGAACTAAGTAATATGGTAAACGTACTCGTTTATCTTCGCGAACTTTAATGAGGATAGTTTTGATTGACGTGTGAGCAAATGAGGTTTGCTCAGTTTAAGAGTTGTCTAATTTGGGAAACATTGAGCTATGGAAGTATTGAGCTTTAGTATACCCAAAACTTAATAAAACTTTAGTTTGAAGAGTTAAAAAGTTCTTCTGCTAATTGTTTAACCGTCTGCTCATAGTCAGATAAATCAATACCAATTTCCATGGCATCTAACAACTCAAGACTTTCGTCATTAAAAGATTGGTCACTCATAGTGCCCCCTCTATTCCTTGGTGTGGACATAATGTCCTGTTAACTAGTGCACCATCTTGGACTTATATTATGTCACTTTGATGAACGCACTCTACTTTACCCATTCCATATTTATAGCTTAAAGCTACTCGCGGTCATCAGCGCCTTTTTACGCTAAAGGGGTATACGCGAACGACATATGTACTGCCACCTTACACTAAGTACAACCATTTACTCTAACAATTTTGAACCAGATCATAGTCAAACGTTTGCTTAGACCATCAAGTTTTTGAAAATACGCCCCAGTGTAAACCAAGATTTACACTGGATGCTTTTAATTACACAAAGCATTGCATTTGGAATTAAACTCAATCAGAATACTTGAAAATCGAGATATTCTTTGGGTTTATGCACTTAAGCTAGAAGAATTACAATGAAAATACACTCTAACGTAAAGAATTATATACAATGAATAAATCAAAGGTTTTTGGTAGTACTTTGATCATTGCTGGTACCACGATTGGTGCTGGCATGCTCGCTCTTCCCCTTGCTTCTGCAGGTATCGGCTTTTCCACTTCACTTTTCTTGATGTTGGGTTTGTGGGCATTAATGGCATTTACGGCTCTATTAATGGTAGAGCTTCATCAATTCGCAGAATCTGACGCAACCCTACACACTTTAGCTCACACAATTTTAGGGACAAAAGGAAAGTGGATTGCGAGCTTCGCGGTGATGTTTCTGTTTTACGCTTTATGTGCGGCATACATCGCGGGCGGTGGTGCCCAGTTTAACCAACGTATTTCGGATATCGCGGGTATCGAGCTCAACTCTCAAATCACCACTCTTCTATTCACACTGTTAGTTGCAGGCGTTGTAACTATTGGTACACACAGTGTCGACAAAGTTAACCGCGTTTTATTTGGGTTAAAGCTAATCGCAATGGTTTTAGTTCTAAGTTTCTTAGCACCAAACATTACCTCTCAGTACCTAATGAGTATGCCATTGCAGCAAGGTCTTATTGTTGTAGCAATTCCTGTCGTATTTACTTCTTTCGGTTTCCACGGCAGCATTCCATCGATCGTTCGCTATTTAGATGGCGATGTTCGCTCTTTACGTAAAGTAATGATTATTGGCTCAGCACTACCTTTAGTTATCTACGTTTTCTGGCAGAGTGTGACTTTAGGTGTGATTAGCCAAGAACAACTATTGTCAGATACAAGCTTGGGCGCGCTTTTAGTATCTCTATCGCAAACCGTTCACCAATCCAACCTGAGCGTGATCGTCGGTGTATTCGCGGACCTTGCACTACTGACTTCTTTTATTGGGGTAAGTTTAGGGCTATTTGAATTCATGGGTGATTCTCTTAGCAATAAGCTTGGCAACGGCAAACGTGCAAAAACAGCGGCTATCACCTTCTTACCACCACTTGGTTTTGCTCTGTTTTACCCTCAAGGATTCATCACAGCATTGGGCTACGCAGCTATTGCGCTTTCTGTGCTGGCAATCCTTTTACCTACCGTCATGGTTTACAAGATTCGTTACACTGACTTCTCTGTTCAATCGCAAGGAACAGGAACGACTTACCAAGTATTAGGTGGAAGCAAAGCACTGTTTTTAGCTGGCACTATTGGTATATTTATCATTGCTATCCAAATCTTGATTTCAGTAGGGTTATTACCGTCACTTGGCTAATAAAGGGATCCGAGATTGAATAAGTTGATCGATATCTCATAACTGACATCTCCATATCATTAATTTTCACAGTTACCTGGATTAGATCACATTTTTATTAGGGTCGGTTATTTAGAGTCCACGGTAAAGGATTTACCGTGGAGTTTTTATGAAAGAAGTACAGTTTCGAACGATAGACAAGTTGTTTATCAAAATGTCTATTAACGATAAGTTTTGGGTCATTTTCTTAATATTTTTGGCCGCAGTGGTAAGCTTATCTGGTTTAAACTACGTCAGTAAAATGGACCAAATTGACGCTAGTGCAAAACAGCAGGTTGAGTATCAACTTAAAGGTATTTTGTCTGCATCAGAATCACCTGCCTCTATCGACTCAGTTCGCCAACAATCACGCCCTCAAGAAACCAATGTACTCAACAATGGTTCTGTTACGGCAACCGCGTTAGCGAAAGATGGTAACTACTACTCACTGACTGTTTCCGATATCAATACACAAAATCAAAAGCAACAAGCACTATACACCTTCTTACTCAGTCTCTTATGGTGTGTCCCTTTTGGTATTTTCTGCTATTGGGTAGCGACCTTCTTAGGCGGCGCGCTTTGGGTACTTTATTCAACCACTCAAAAGATTGGTGACGGTGACTTAACCTCACGACTTGGTTTCCACCCAGGCCGTGATGAGTTTGGTACGATTGGTTGTGCACTCGACCGCTCAATGGACACACTTAGCGAGCTCGTAGACAATGTAAACCACAGCGCTGCGACACTAAGCGAAACGTCTGCATCTTTTGAAACAGAGATGAAACGCAGTGAAACTCAAATTATGAGCCAAAACGCGTCACTGGATTCCGTTGCAACAGCAATGGACCAAATGACCGCGTCAGCCAATGAAGTTTCTAATATTTCAGCTCGTTCAACAGAACAAACAGAACAAGACGCACAACAAATTAACGATAGCCACGCTAAGGTTCAGCAAGCCATCTCAGAGATCACCACCCTTTCTTCTTTGATTGAGCAAACTTCTTCTTCTGTTACTAGCCTCAACGTAAACACTAGTCAAATTAATGAAGTCATCACGACGATCAACGCTATTTCAGAGCAAACTAACTTACTTGCATTAAATGCTGCGATTGAAGCGGCTCGTGCGGGTGAACAAGGTCGTGGTTTTGCTGTTGTTGCTGATGAAGTAAGAACCCTAGCAAGTAGAACTCAGTCTGCTACAGTTGAGATCCAAACAATGATTGAGCGTCTTCAACAAGAAAGCCAAAATATTGCAAAGATTACCGAACAAACCGTTGACCAAGCACAAACCAGTAGTCATCTAATTTCGGATATTGGCCATGACGTTCACTCTATCGCTGACTCAGCGCAAGCGTTAATGGACATGAGTATTCAAATAGCGACCTCGGCCGATGAACAAAGTAATGTTGCGAACACGATTGCTGCAGAGCTTAATGATATTCGCAGCCAATCTGATGTAATTAAAGACGTCGCACAGAATTCTTCAAATGGTGTATCTAAGCTGACAGAAGCATCGGTTTCTCTGTCTCAGACACTAGCGAGATACCGCACTTAACGACGAGATATACGAGACAAGCAGCGTGAAGCAACTTGTTCCAAAACCAGTTAACCCAAAAGGACTCGTAAGAGTCCTTTTTTATTGGGGTTTTGTGTATCTAATTAACCATAGATAACTAAGCTTAGCGTCGCAAGATACTAAGTACTGGGGATATAGCGGGTAAAGGAAACAGAAAATAAACAAGAAAAATTGGTCCAGAATGCTTCAAAGAGACATCGTTAGACTGCTAAGCAACCCATTACTCAGAAAACTCACAGAGTAAAAACAATGCAACATGGCCACCTGTATGCCCGTTAACTATCAGATTATCATTACCATGAAGTTAGTCGCAAAGGAGAGATTATAAGCAGTCAAAACTGTCTAATAATCGAGCTTAGGAGTAATCTAATAGTACGGGTCTTATTTTCGCTTACCCTCTTGCTGCAGGTGACACATAATGAATAAAACAGAAGCACCGAACACCGAAAACATCACGTGCCCTTTATGCCAACACGACGAATATCTGCTTTCAGAAAGTGGAGAGAAGTTTACTTGCGCATCTTGCGGTTTTCATACCAAACAATTTAGTAAAGTCATTAGTCTTGAGCTCGGCTCTACCCCACCAAAGCTCCCGAACTCGGTATACCCCCACTTGAACAGTGCTTGCCATTAATCCAAACCGAAATTTCTTCCAAACTGTATATATCCTGAGCCGCTAGTTCTGTAGAGCCGGCTTCTGGATATACGCTTAATTCTTCAATACTTGGGCGCAGTCGGAACGATTGAATACCAGCACGCACACCAGCCTCAATCCCCTTCAAAGTGTCATCCACATAAATACATTCATTGGGTAAAAAGCCCATATTCATAGCTGTATACATAATAAGGTCAGGTTCTGGCTTCCAGCTATTGGCGTCAAAAGCCGAAAACACTTTGCCTTTGAAGTCGTCAAGCATACCTGTCATCGCTAATGAAGATTCAACTCGAGATTTAGGTGCATTGGAAGCAATACAAAATTCGATATCTTGTCGCTTAAGGAATTCAATAAGCTCTATAGCACCATCCATTGGCTTTAAATGGCGCTGGAACATTGCTTCTAGTTCTGTTCGATATAACGGCTCAAGCGTATCGATCGAGATAGAAAGCCCTAAACGTTCCTGTGTATCCATCAATATATCGGCTAACTTCCCGCCTTGAAAGTGAGCATAACAATCATTGACGTTTAAACTAGCTCCAAAATCAGCAAACACATTCACTAAAGCTTGGCAGCAAAGCTTCTCACTATCAATCAGCGTTCCATCACAATCAAAAATCACACATTTAGTCTGTTCTAGCCGCATAGGTATTTCACTCACATCAAATCCAAGCTTTATCCTATAGAGTTATCTTAATGCTAGAGATGACTTAGGTAACAGTTTACCGATGCGCACTTATTTATCTTCGCAAAATATGCAGCTGATCACTTAATAGCTAAAGTTAAGCAACAGGTTTCACCAAATTAAATCAACTTTATTAGAACCAAATGCTGCCATGTTTACAAAAGCAAATGAATATCAGTTCAAAATATAAAGGGACTTGGCTAATGTTCTGAAGAAAAAGGCCAACTGGAGAGTGTTATAAAGGTTAAAGAGAGCATCTGCTTAAGCTAATGATGGCGACAATCGCCTACACAGTACTTAACTCACTCTTTGCAGACACTGTTTGCTGTAGGTCAGTTGCATCTTTTGGAGCGACAGTAGCTTGTAAATCAACAGGACCTTGTAAATTGATCACGTGACGTGAATCCTCGGTATCAGGATAAGTATCTCTTATCGCGACGAACTCAGCTAAGTGATTCAATAAGATCTTGGTCAGCTTAGGGTCGAATTGATAACCACACTCTCGCTCAAACAAGTCCACAACCATCTCTAATGGCCATGGCTCTTTGTAGCAACGAGTACTAAGTAGTGCATCAAATACATCAGCCACTGCAGTAATGCGAGCAAACAGATGAATTTCCTCACCAACCTTACCACTAGGATAACCCGCTCCGTCCCAACGCTCATGGTGCTCGTTAGCAATGATCGCAGCAAGGTTAGTAATGTCACCAGCACCGCTTTTCAATAAGTTGTAGCCAGCTGTAGTATGTAATTTCATCACCTCCCACTCTTGTGGCGTTAACTTGCCAGGCTTATCCAAGATCGATTCCGGTACCGAAATTTTTCCGACATCATGCATCGGGCTGATTATCTCAATCATCTCGACCTCACGATGACTTAAGCCGTGATGCTTGGCGAGTAATGCTGATAATTTAGCGACACGTTTAACGTGATTCCCTGTCTCACCAGAGCGGGTTTCAATGGCCTCACCCAATACATGAATCATGTCCTTTTGAACATTTAGTGTCTGCTTCTGAAGGGCTAGGATTCGTTTGTTCTTCTTCGCTAACTCTTTCTTCTGACGTAAAGTAATGAACTGCATTACGATAATCAGACTCAACCCTGCAATCACCATGATCAAACCCAACAGTATTTGGAAATTCTTACGTATGAAAGAAGCTGGTTCATTGATGACTACCGATTGTTCAGGAAGTGCACTCTTGTTAATACCAAACTTATTCATTGCAGGGTAATTAAAGACAAAACGTATATTATCACCCGGAATTAAAGGGGCAGAAAATCCGAGCGGCACGTATTTATCCAAAGCATTGACCGCCTCTTCCCCCATACTTTGTGAATGATTTACATAGCCACCGAATACATCACCTAAGATGTTAAATTGCCAAAGCGCAAATACAGGTGCCGCGCTCGAAGTTGACAGGATCTCCGCTACCTCTTTGTAAGAGTGGTAAATTGCTTTATGTAGCTCTGTGTTGTAGTGACTGAGTAACACAGCGTCATCAACAGAAATTGTCTTTAAGTATTGGCTCGCTTGTTCAAGCGTTTGACTTCCAATTTCAATCAAGTTGATATGCGGAAATTCAGCCATTACTTTATGCACTTCTTTTCGTATCAACTCAGACGTGACACTGTAATCATTTACAAAATATAAGTTCTTAAGGTTTGGTCTTAATTGCGCAATAAGCGCAATATTAATATCAATATGGTCATTCTCATACAGCACGGTCGCCTTGTCGGTGACCGCGTACATATCAGTACTAATATCATTGATACCAGCAGCAACAACAGGTGTCGAACGATCAATCACTGAGCTTAACGACTTAAGAAAATTTGCTGCGTTATCGTCAGTGACAATGACGCCATCAAACTTATACTCCGAATATTTAGTTTCGAAGTATGCTGCCAAAGCGTCGTAATACTCAGGGCTATGGATACGCTTGGTATCTAAGTATTCTACAGAGAGCTTTATTTCAGCTTTTGAGTGTTTGAACGCGTTTTCGATTCCTTTTTGGAAATCCGCGGTCCATTGGTAGGAAGGTTCGTAGGAGTGCAGAACTAGAATTTGTTTAATATCCCAGTCTTTAGCATGTGTAACAGGAGAAAAAGCGCTAACACACAATACAGCGATTGATATCAATAGCTTGTACATACAAAACCCTTTTTAAAAGATGGGGTATTGTACTCAGATTAACGCTTTCTCAAAGAATCTTTAGTTCTCAACCCATACTTGATCGCCAGAAGCATGATCTTGTGCCCAAAAATCATGTAACTGTTTAGCAAAGCCGTTGATATCTTGATCATTCTTATTAACAACATCCGATATCAACAGACAACTTGCACCTTGAGTCACAATCGCACTCGCCACAACATCGCCTTTTGTTGTCCCTACATAAAGCTCATGTTCGTCCGACAGCATTATCTGGCTTAAGAATTCCAACATGTGCGCTCTTTCGGTTTCATTTTGATAGGCACTGGCTTGGTTAAGAGAGAAAAGTACGGTCAGTTTATGGAAGTCGACTTTGTGCAATTCATCAATTTGAGTAGGAGTTTGGTCTTGCGGGAGGAGTTGGTAAGTCTTTTGAGAAAGTTGGTTTTTATAGATGTCTCGACCGAGGAGGCTCTCTTTTGCAGGATATGCAATATCGAGTTGACTAAATAGCCATTTATTTTTCTGGTGTGCAATTTCAGGTATTTCGTTATTCATTCTTTTAGTACCCACGGTTAGTATCCCCAAATATCACAGTTATTTGGAAGACATATGGTCGACTGAGGTGCCGAACTACAAGCAGAAAGGATACAGAGCATGATCAAAGCCAACAAGTACTTTAAATGCTTCATCTTTTTCATTATCCAACAACATCCTTTAAGAACTTAACGAAAAGCTCTACACTCGTATTCAAGCTTTCAATATCCTTATAGTAAACAGAACTATATAAATAAAAAGGACTTCTTATGAAAAAAGCCTTAATAACAGCAGGTATCATCGCAATGTTAACTGGCTGTTCGGACAACGAGGTTGGCGACGTCTCACTGGGTTTCTTCACAATGAAAGATATCAAGATGTCTTCTTTAGATGACGATAAGATCGCAGGTGTGACTTGCCATATCGCATCAATAGAGGCAAACCTCAGCCTTTCTGATCCAAGTGATAGCTCTATTTCTTGTCGTCAAACAGGTGAAATCACACCAGAAATGATTGATCAAATTGACAAAAGCAAGTCAGGCGAAGTGGTATTTAAGAAATCAAAGAGTATTTTCTTCAAGACAATGAAGGTTCGCCGTATTTACGATGCAGAGAATCAATCACTGCTCTACTTGTCTTACACTACAAAGGAAACAGAAGGTAGCTTCAAACACAGCCTTTCAACTGTTCCGCTATGGGGTACAAAGGCTTACGTTGATCCCGCAACGTTAGTACCAACAGAATAGCGACAAGCGAATAGTCTTACGTAAATAGTCAAGCGAATCACCTGTACAGACATTGTACAGGTGATTCAAAATGTAATAAAAATGAAAGAAACAGAAATAAAATGTGATATCATGCGGCAAAATTTTTTCACTGTATTTTTCATATGAAGTTTCCTGGACAGCGTAAATCTAAGCACTACTTTCCAACTCACGCACGTGATCCGTTGGTCAACCAAATTCAACAAACACCCAAGCTACACCGCGCAACAATTGTCGGTGTTGGTCAAACGATTGTTGATATCGAAGCCCGTGTTGATAACGCGTTCTTAGAAAAATACGAGCTGAGTAAAGGTCACTCGCTAGTATTGGAAGAAAGTAAAGCAGATGCGCTATATGAAGAGTTAGTTGAGCGCGGTTTGATCACACATCAATACCCTGGCGATACTATTGGTAATACACTGCACAATTATTCCGTACTCGCAGACAGCAAATCTGTTCTGCTTGGCGTCATGTCTAAGAAAATTGAAGTTGGCTCATTTGGTTATCGTTACCTATGCCGCACTTCTTCTCGTATGAACTTAAACCACCTACAAACTGTTGATGGTCCTATTGGTCGTTGTTATACGCTCATTACCGAAGATGGCGAACGTACATTCGCGATCAACGAAGGACACATGAATCAACTGCTTCCTGAAAGCATTCCTGAGCAGGTTTTCGAAAAGGCCTCAGCGTTAGTCGTCTCTTCATACTTAATGCGCGGTAAGCCAGAAGATCCAATGCCAAAAGCCGTGCAAAAAGCAATTGAATACGCGAAAGCGCACAATGTGCCTGTTGTACTCACACTTGGTACTAAATACGTGATCGAAGGAAATGCTGAATGGTGGCAAGAATACCTAAAAGAAAACGTTACTATCGTTGCGATGAACGAAGATGAGGGTGAAGCTCTAACTGGCGAGAAAGATCCTCTACTTGCGGCTAATAAAGCACTTGAATGGGTAGACCTAGTGCTATGTACTGCTGGCCCAATCGGTCTTTACATGGCTGGCTACACAGACGAATTAGCGAAGCGTGAAACGACTCTGCCATTGTTACCAGGTAACATCCCAGAGTTCAATAAGTATGAATTCAGCCGTGCAATGCGTAAGCAAGACTGCCAAGACCCAGTGAAAGTATACTCTCACATCGGCCCTTACTTAGGTGGTCCACTAGAGATTAAAAACACCAACGGTGCTGGCGATGGCGCGCTTTCTGCTCTATTACACGATATGGCAGCGAACAGCTACCACCACGTGAACGTGCCGAACTCAGAAAAACATGAATACACGTGCCTAACGTACTCGTCATTGTCCCAAATTTGTAAGTACGCAAACCGTGTAAGCTACGAAGTGTTGACTCAGCACTCTCCTCGCCTTTCTCGTGCGCTACCAGAACGCGAAGATAGTTTAGAAGAAACATACTGGGATCGTTAATCAGGCTTTAGCTAATTAGATGATTAACTAATTAGCTTTATTAGCTGGTGAGACTTTCCAGAACTAAAAGGGCTGCTATATGCAGCCCTTTTTGTATCAAACGATAATGTAAGTACAACCGAAGGTAATCAAATCGAATATTTTGCTCGTTTAAGATTTGATCTCGCGCAATGACTCTTTAGATCTGTTATCTTCCAGCACATAATTCGTGTGGTTTGCCTTTACTTGGCAAATTTATACAGTACTATCGCCACGCAAACGTTTACGTACCACCTTTCGGTTCTGATATAAGGATCAAATATGCTATCTGATATTGATATTTGTCGCTCAACTCCCCTTAAAAACATCAGTGAGGTTGCCAAACACGCTGGCTTACAAAATAACGAACACCAGCCACTAGGGCAATATAAGTCAAAGGTGTCTCTAACGTCACTGGAGCGTCTCGCTAACCAACAAGATGGTAAGTTGGTTGTCGTAACAGCGATTACTCCGACGCCGCTCGGTGAAGGTAAAACCGTTACCACAATCGGACTAGCACAAGGGCTCGCTAAGATTAACCAATCGGCAATGGCCTGTATTCGTCAGCCTTCAATGGGCCCAGTATTCGGCGTTAAAGGCGGTGCTGCAGGCGGTGGATATTCTCAAGTAGCCCCAATGGAACAATTAAACCTGCATCTGACTGGCGATATTCATGCTGTAACAGCTGCTCACAACCTCGCATCTGCCGCGATTGACGCACGTTTGTATCACGAGCAACGTGAAGGTTTAGGAGCTTTTGAAGCGCGCTCTGGCTTAAAAGCCTTAGATATCGATCCCAACAGAATCGTGTGGCGTCGTGTGCTCGATCACAATGACCGCGCACTTCGTATGCTCACCGTTGGAAAAAATGAAGCCGGTAAAACGATTAATGGCTTTGAGCGTGAAGACGGATTTGATATCTCAGCAGCTTCAGAGTTAATGGCAATACTCGCATTGGCGAATAACCTTCAAGACTTGCGTAAACGTATCGGTCGAGTGGTACTTGCGTATAACCAGCACGGCTTACCGCTAACGGCAGATGACTTCAGCGTTGCAGGGGCGATGACCGTAACAATGAAAGATTCTATCGAGCCTACATTGATGCAAACCCTTGAAGGCGTTCCTACGTTAATTCACGCTGGGCCATTCGCAAACATTGCACATGGCAACTCATCCATCATTGCCGATAAAATAGCATTGAAGCTTAGTGACTTTGTTGTAACTGAAGGTGGGTTCGGCTCAGATATGGGCTTTGAAAAAGCGTGCAACATAAAAGTGAAGGCGTCGAACAAGAAACCTGACTGCGCAGTTGTCGTTGCAACATTACGCGGCTTAAAGGCGAACTCTGGATTATACGATTTAAGACCGGGGAATCCCTTACCAGATTCAATTTTTAGTGATGACCAAGACTCGCTGATAGCAGGCTTTGAAAACCTTAAATGGCATATCAACAATGTCAAACAGTACGGTGTATCTATTGTCATTGCAATCAACCGCTTCCCACAAGACTCAATTCAAGAGCTAAACGCTTTAAAACAGATGATCATCGATTTTGACCCAAGTGTTCGCGTTGAAATAAGCGAAGCATTTGGCAAAGGCGGTGAAGGTGCCACTCAACTAGCGCATGCCGTCGTAAAAGCTTGCCAAGATAACAATGAGTTCAAGCCGTTGTATCAATCTGAACAGAGTTTGGAAGAGAAACTGATGGCAGTTGCTGAAGTTGGCTACAGGGCATCAAGCATTACATTATCAGATCTTGCGAAACAACAGCTTGAGGAATTTAACAAACACGGCTTTAACGGCCTATCGGTTTGCTTGGCAAAAACGCCGTTGTCTATCTCGACAGAAGCACACATAAAAGGAGCGCCGGCTCATTTTGACGTTCCTATTAGAGAATTAAAACTGTGTGCTGGTGCGGGCTTTATTTATGCTTTGTGTGGCAATGTGATGACCATGCCTGGGTTACCTGATAAACCTGCATTTATGTCGTTGGATATTGATGACAAAGGGGACATCATCGGGTTAAGTTAATCAATACAATATCTTAGTTCAATTGAGAAGCTCACCAACGATTTGCCTACTCGCCATCTAACGAATTAGCCTGTTACGAGTAGGCATCATTTAGCGTTGTTTATTATTACTTAATCAATCAATTAGCAACCCCAATTGCAAAAAGTTGCACTAAAACCATAATAATATGCAAATCTTGTTTTAAGTTCTGGGTCAAGATCACATTAAAAACCCTATAAAATATATAGTATTGCGCTGATTCTTTAAGGACAGCGATGAATACAAGTATAAAAAAGCTAATCAGTCAATTTCTGTGCACCTTATTTGCGCTAGGATTAGTCCCTGCCCTCTATATTAACTCCGAGCTTGATAGGGTCGAGGCTCAGCACGCGTTAAATATTAAACAGTCTAGCCAAAATCAAATCGAATATAGCTTCAATGAGCTTGCTGTTATTGTCGATCAAATCTCAAACTCTGTTCCTGCCATTGCCGATTCACGGACACTGCTACGCGCAATTGAAGAGCCTTCAACTATCAATAGAGAAACATTAGAAGATCTTTGGGTAATGCTGGCTCGTGGCCAACAATATTACTCTCAACTTCGCTATCTCGATCTAGAGGGTAATGAAGTTTTTCGTATAAATTACAACAATAAAAAAGCAAAGATAGTTCCAAATAACAAGTTACAAGACAAATCAGCTCGTGGTTACTTTAAAACACTTCAGCAGTTAAAAATTGGAGAAGTTAGCTCTAATGGGATTGATCTGGAGATTGAAAATGGTGAGATCGTCCACCCACTGATCCCAGCACTGCGAATAATGACGCCAGTTGCTTCAGGCAACCGTATTCTCGGATATTTTATTGCCAACCTAAACATGCTTGAAATATACGACCGCCTTCTGTATCAAATCGGCACATCGTATGCTGTTCCCGTCATACTCAACCAAACGGGGCATGTCATCATGGGGCCCGATATTGAAGAATCATTTGGACACCTTATTGAATCTCGTGCTGATAAAACTTACGCCAAGCTTTATCCAGAACTTTGGCGAGCGATTCAAGATGATCGCTCTTCAAGCTATTTTGATGGCAAAAACTGGTATTTCCATTCAAACATTAGTCCAAAAATAAAACAGTTTGAAGGGCCTATTTATATGGTTCTTCATATAAAAAATCAGCAAGTAAACAGTCAATACCAACGAGAGCAACACTCAATCCTGGTTCAGACGATTACTTTAGTTGTATTAATATCAATGATTTCAATCGGTTTCGTGCTTTGGAATATAAACCATAAAAAAAATAGTATTGAAAGCCAATTAGCCAAGGCAGCAATGAACGGTATGTCTGCATTGGTTATCACCGACAGAAACAACCGAATCATCAAGGTGAACCAAGAGTTTACTCGTGTCAGTGGCTACGAACTGGAAGATGTAAAAGGCCGCCAACCATCAATGTTTGCTTCTGGACGCTATAATCAAGAGTTTTACATTAAAATGTGGAGCGTAATTCAGAAAAAAGGCATGTGGGAAGGTGAAGTAGTCAATCGTCGCAAAGACGGGTCCTTAATTACTGAAATACTTCGAATTCAGACCATTAAAGATTCTAAAGGTGTCATCCAATTTTATGTCGCGTCTTTTGTTGATATCAGTAAACACAAAGAACTTGAGAAAAGGCTGCGAAACCTGAGTGAAAAAGATGCACTAGCAGAGTGTTGGAATCGACGTAAATTCGATCTTGAACTTCGCGATGAATGTTCCCGTGTCAACCGTTACCCAACCCGAGAGCAATCTTGCTTGGCGATCTTAGATATTGATCACTTCAAACGTATAAATGACAGGTTTGGGCACGATTACGGTGACCGCGTCATTCAAACAGTCGCTCAGGTACTACAACGTGAGTGCCGTGAAACCGATGTTGTTGCGCGCATCGGCGGTGAAGAATTTGGCATCATTCTGCCGCATACCACAACCGAAGAAGCAGAATACGTACTCAACCGTTTAAGAATCGCTGTGTGCATCGAACTGGACAACGTCGTTACCATTAGTGGTGGAATTACCAACCTAACGAACGACCCTGCCCTCAATTACAAGTGTGCTGATCTTGCCCTATACGAAGCGAAAGCTGCGGGTCGAAACAACGTATGTTTATTCCTAGACAGTGAGATGAGTGAAATCGCCTAACAGAAAATCAAGGCCGTTCCTTTAGGTTGTTAACCAAAGCGCTTGCCCACCTATTAGTAATTCATTCAACTTGGCGCAGGATAAAACTCTAAGTTATTCCCTTCGACCACAAGAATACAGTCCATGTTCGCCGCGTGAGCTGCCTGCTTACCAAGATTTGTATCTTCAAACACAACACACTGTTCCGGCTTCAAACCCATTCCAAAACAAGCATCAAGGAATGTATCTGGGTTTGGCTTGTGATTTTTAACGTCCGTGGCGGTCACTAAAATATCAAGCTTGTTTAGAATATCGGTTTTCTCTAACAATTGCTCGGCACTTTTACGTTGGCTCCCCGTCCCTACAGCGATTTTCTTACTACCCAAGTGTTCTAACAACAAAGAATACGTACAAGGAATAATATCGCCTTTGTCTTCAATAGCCGCAAATGAAGCCATCTTAAAAGTAGATACAGCCTGTGGGTCAAGCGATAAGCCATATTTACTGTTCACTTCACCTGCTATTTTATAGCTAGGCATCCCGCCTAAACTGTGCAGCCAAGATGCCTCAAAATGAAAGCCGAACTGCTCTGCCGTTTTTTGCCATGCTTGTACATGGGCAGGCATCGTATCGATCAGCGTACCGTCCATATCAAAGATTAGTCCTTCATATGCAGCCAAATCTATTTTCATCACTACTACCACTCTTTAAGAAAGTTACTGATACCATAACCAATATTCAGTATCATGACCCCATATTACCGTTCAAAATGGATGTTTATGTTACAAATCTCAAACTCTGTTTCAATTCAAGACTGGGAAATTCAGTTAACTGCGATCAGAGCACAAGGAGCTGGCGGTCAAAACGTCAATAAAGTATCCAGCGCGATACACTTGCGTTTTGACATTAACCACTCAACACTACCTGATTTCTATAAAGAAAAACTGTTAGCACATAAAGATAACCGCATCACCAAAGATGGCGTGATTATAATTAAAGCTCAACAGTATAGGACTCAAGAACAAAATCGAGATGATGCCCTATTGCGTTTGAAGGAGTTGATCTTGGAGGCGACTAAAGTGCAAAAAGTCAGAAGAGCAACTAAGCCGACGCGTGGATCTCAAAAGAGACGTTTGGAAAGTAAGAAGCAAAGAAGTACAACAAAACAACTCCGTGGAAGAGTAAGTTAGGCGATTCTAAGCCGTCTATAGAACACCACTCTACTGCAGCACAGCTCTGTTTATTCAAGTAAATCGAACCATCAACACAATCACTAATATTGAATATCTAAACATAGTAAATCAACGTTCCTTAAGAATAACTAAACCGACACTACTGCTGCTTTTTGACAGACAAAATCAGTTTGATTAACAACATTCTTTCTTCACTGCTTAACAAGCGACTCGCCGCGGCTACGTCTGCCTCTGTCGGTTGAGATGCCCCAACAACATCAAGAACGACATCCAAATCCGTTACTTTCAAGGTTCTCATAATCGAACGATATTGAGACATTTTGATATCCGCTTCACCGCGCTCGATACGTTGGTACGTTTTTAAACTCATTCCAGAACTGAAAGCTAATTTTTCTTGCGATAAATTGGCTTGTTTTCTACGTTCAATCAGCGCTATCACGATAGGTTCTTGAGACATTATCTATTCCTAAATGGACAGTTATGACCTAATTTCAGCAAGAAACAGACCATATTGACGAACAACAGTTTACATAAGCTATCAAAGGCATATTATTCGCCCTATAAAAAGCGTTATGTTTCATAAACCTTCACACATTAACCGTGATGAACGAGCAGTCTAAAAACTTGAATATTCGAGTATTGGGAAGTAGTTAAAATTGCAAATTGCGAATAAAAAAAATGTCGAATGGGAAATTGCGAGTCAATATGAATTGGCTTTTTCTTGTATCAAACAGGCTTTAAAATCAAAGTATGCGCTAAGTGAGATCAGAGCAATACAACATAGGCTTCTAACTTATAAAGAAGTATTACTTCACCAGAGTATGTTAGATGACAAGGAAATGAAGCAAGCTTTTGAAGCACTCAATTCAACAGAGAAACAGATAGTAAAGAGTGGTATCAAGACAATTAACGATACTGTTAAAGAGATCGATGAGATCATTGAGAAATACGGCAGGAAATCGACCCTAGAATTGAACTAACAGAGAAGGTTTGAGCTACCATCTGGGGATGGTGCATAGTCGACAGAAAAAGCGAACAACAGGTAAGTCGACGATATCCAGAGACATCATGTCGACTTACACATTACATTAAGTTCTGCGTGATAGAGTAGATCTCAAGCCTGCAAGCAACATCAGCATCCCGAGCAATCCAAATGAAACACTACCACCACTGCTACCAGAGCCAGTCGATGTATGTGCATTCACATAAGCTGTTCGCTTAGCATCAGTAGAAACGAACTTAGCGGTTTCAGTACCAGCAATAACACTGTCAATCCAAGCTTCATAGTCTTGGATTTCCGTAAATACAGACGTTACGGTTGAATTTCCACCACAAGTATCTGGTCCAAAGCTGGTAATACCAACTTGTCTATAATCAGCACCATCTTTCCAATACACTGGGCCGCCTGAATCGCCTTGACACGTACCACCGTACAAACCAGAAGTAGCCCTGTCACCAACAAAACAGATTTGATTATTAGTTAACGATGAACCGTCAGTAAAGGCTAAAGCACAAGTAGCGTTGTCTACGTAATTCAAGTCAGCCTTCTGCAACAAAGTTGTCCCGTCAAAGCCTGATCGTGTATCACCATGCCCAACAGCAACAAAGTCATTAACACCAACACGGTAACTCTCATCGGAAGGACGCTTAACCACATCGTTAACTGAATCGATATTAAGTGCGCTTTCTAACTTAAGAATAGCAACATCATTGCGTAATAGATCACTCAACGCATTTGAATAATCACTGCGATAGTAAACTTCTGAGACTCGCGCTTTTTGAATATTCCCATTAGGAAACTGAGAAGTATCTTCAATTTGAGGAACGACAACCGTAAATAACTGCCCTTCTTCATTGCCGTAAATACAGTGTGCTGCCGTCAGAATATGCGTTGGATCTAAAATTGTTGCTCCACAGTATGGGCCTGTAGAGTAAACACCGTCATAATCAATACGATCAATGAACAAGCTCGCCATCGAAGGGAAATCAGTTACTGATGCATTACTGCCATTCACAATATAAGGTGTTACACCTGCATCAGGAGTAATTTCGAACGCACTTTCCGTTGCCATTACACTGGATGTGTAAATCAATGGTACTAAAAGTCCTAAAACGGCCTTACGAACCGGGCTCATTGTATGGTTCACATTCATAGTTAACTCCTTGTAACCCCTACCACTTATACACAAAAATGATGAGTCGCCACCATAACACGCCATAACCATCAGTATAGTAAGTATTTATAACGAAATGGTCACACATCTCACTATTTAAGCTGATTTTCGAACCAAGCTGAGTGGATTAGATACGCTCCAAATAACAAAAAAGCCCATTGTCTTATTTCTCCATCCAGAGAAAACACAATAGGCTTTTTGTCAATGTGGAATAATTCTCTCAGAAGAGATTAGCCACGATAATAACGCTGAGGTACAAACGGCATTTTTTCTACTGTCATTGGTAGCTTCTTACCACGAACTTCAGCGAATACTTCAGTACCGATAACTGCTAGGTCAGTGCGAACGTAAGCCATAGAAACTGGCTTACCAGCGTTAGGACCCGCAGTACCACTTGTTACTACGCCAATCTTGTTGTCTTCAGCATCAAACAACTCAGCGCCTTCACGTACTGGCGCTTTAGTCTGACCAACAAGACCAACACGCTTACGTTGTACGTCTTTCGTTGCGATTTGCTCAAGGATGATATCAGCGCCAGGGAAACCGCCAGCACGTTCACCGTCAGTACGACGCACTTTTTGGATACCCCATAGAAGGCTAGCTTCTACTGGTGTTGTCGTTGTATCTAGATCGTGACCATATAGGCAAAGACCACACTCAAGACGAAGTGAATCACGAGCACCAAGGCCGATCCACTCAACTTCAGCTTCTGAAGTCAGCTTACGCGCTAACGCTTCTGCGTGATCGTTCGGTACAGAGATCTCGTAGCCATCTTCGCCCGTGTAACCACTACGGCTCACGATGCATTCAACGCCATCGATATCGACTTTTTGAACGTCCATAAAAAGCATATCTGCAACACTAGGTTGGAAACGAGCAAGAACTTCAGACGCTTTAGGGCCTTGAAGTGCTAATAAAGCGCGATCATCAATAACTTCAATTTCCACGTCAGCTGGAAGGTGCGCCGTTAGGTGGTCGATATCTTGTGTCTTGCATGCTGCGTTAACAACAACAAACAGGTGGTCACCTAGGTTTGCCACCATCAGGTCATCCATAATGCCACCCTGCTCGTTAGTAAAGAACGCGTAGCGCTGCTTACCAGAAGGAAGGTCAATAATATCTACAGGAACCAAAGATTCTAAGACAGCAGCTGCGTTTTCACCATGAAGACGAAGTTGCCCCATGTGAGAAACATCAAAAAGACCGGCAGCATCACGAGTGTGTAAGTGCTCTTTCTTTACACCTAATGGATACTGAACTGGCATGTCATAGCCAGCGAAAGGAACCATTTTTGCGCCCTCTTCAACGTGAAGTGCATGCAGTGGTGTTTTTAGTAGGTCTTGATTTGCGTGTTCTTGAGTCATTTTATTCTCCATGAAGCGTTGCAGGCTTTCCTAAATCGAATCTGCCGCTTATATCTCTATTTAGAGTCGCCCTAACGATAGTGATTACCGTTAGAAACAGTAGATAGTAAAAAGTGATGTCTTTTATATAGGTTTATAAAGCTAGCGTTATAAAAACAGACAGCAGTACAAAAACTCTACAACTCACTTTCTAAGAATTCACTTCAGTAAACTTCAATCAACATGAGTAAACCGTGTTCACTATAATAAACAAGGCTGAGTCAGTTTTACACCCTTAACAAGATTAAAACAGCTCAAAATGTGACATTTAACAATTTAAAAACAATTATTCGATGCATACAAAAACGCGATATTGATGATTTTCACATCAATATCGCGTCATTTGGCAAACGTTAGAAACAAAAGCAAACGTTTGCATCCACTATAAGAAATTCGATCTTTGTTAATTTATTTTGCTGTCACCCACAAAATGAGCGCGTCTTCTGCGCTAGTCGAGATAAGCATGTGACCCATATTGGCATCGTAATACATGCTATCACCTTCACTCATAGGCACCGGTTCGTAGAATTCTGAGTAGAACATCACATCGCCGGAGATAATCATTAAGAACTCTTCACCGTCGTGACGAACCCAATCATTGTACTCTTCAAAAGTACGAGCTCTCACGCGGCTCTTAAATGGCATCATCTTCTTATTAGACAGCTCTGTTGCAAGCAGTTCATGCTCGTATGTTGGGGTTGGATGAGGTTTACCCTGACCGACTTTAGTTAAATCTCGCCGACCTGTTGCAACTTTTTTTCTAGGTGGTTCAAATAGTTGCGGCATATCTATTTGCAAACCCATCGCTAATTTTTGCATAGCTTGAAAGGTTGGCGAAATTTGTTCGTTCTCGATTTTACTGAGCGTAGAACGAGCTAAGCCAGTACGCTGACTCGCCTCTTCTAGCGTAATCCCAAGCTTGCTGCGAATATCTTTAATACGCTGACCGAGCCTAAGTGGTTCAATATTCTGGTCTAACGTTTCTTTCGCCAACGTTAAAGATGGGTACTCATCATAAATGTCTTCTGACATAGGTCCCTCATTAATTTCTTACTTCCTGTCTATTAAACTCATTGTTGCATGAAGCGCTTTGTTGATTAAAGAGCGCACACAGAAATAAAGCGTGCTCCCCGTAGCAAAACCAGAAAAGTTGTTTCCTATTGGAAATTTTTGTTGAAAATTGAATTTAACGGAGCTATGTTATCGACTTGTTAGATGAAGAGATGCTACTTCAGCTTGCTGCAAATGATAAATTTAACATTTGTAAGAGCTGTTTTTACCCGAACTTTTTTGGGAAACAATTCGTGCTGCATTGACCCTACAACGATCGCTTAGACGCTGTAAGAGTATATTTATAACGCTATTCACGTTTATTTATACCTATAATAGCGCAAACGATACCGATGCAGAAATCAACGTAAGACCTAATGGACTATAAAAACAATCACCATTAGCTTAATGAAAGGTCTCGACAATGAACGCTTACCAAAACCATAGCTTAGACAGTTTTTTCTCTACAAACCTATCTGGTACTGACGATGCTGTATTTGCTGGAATCCAAGCAGAGAACACTCGTCAAAACGAACAAATCGAACTTATTGCTTCTGAGAACATCGTTTCTAAAGCAGTAATGCAAGCTCAAGGCACTTGCCTAACCAATAAATACGCGGAAGGTTATCCAGGCCGTCGTTACTACGGTGGTTGTGAGCACGTAGATACCGTTGAATCTATTGCGATTGAACGCGCTAAACAGCTGTTCAAATGTGAATACGTAAACGTGCAGCCTCACTCTGGCGCTCAAGCAAACGGAGCAGTTAAACTTGCGCTACTTCAACCTGGCGACACTATCCTAGGTATGTCTCTAGACGCTGGTGGTCACCTTACACACGGTGCACGTCCTGCAATGTCGGGCAAGTGGTTCAACGCAGTACAATACGGTGTAGACCGCGATACTCTAGAAATCGATTATGAAGCGGTACGCGCTTTAGCTATCGAAAGCCAACCTAAAATGATTATTGCTGGTGGTAGTGCTATCCCACGCGTTATTGATTTTGCCAAGTTCCGTGAAATCGCTGACGAAGTTGGCGCAATCCTAATGGTAGATATGGCACACATCGCGGGCCTCATCGCAACAGGTGCTCACCCTAGCCCACTACCACACGCACACGTTGTTACTACAACAACTCACAAAACACTTCGTGGCCCACGCGGCGGTATGATTCTTACTAACCACGAAGACATCAACAAAAAGATCAACTCTGCAGTGTTCCCTGGCCTTCAAGGCGGCCCACTAATGCACGTTATCGCGGCTAAAGCTGTGGCGTTTGGCGAAGCTCTTGGCCCAGAATTTAATACTTATATTGATTCAGTGATCGACAACGCAAAAGTTCTCGCTGAAGTGTTGCAAACTCGCGGTTGTGACATTGTGACTGGCGGTACAGACACGCACCTGATGTTGGTTGACCTTCGCCCTAAGGGCTTGAAAGGTAACGTAACTGAAGAAGCATTAGAACGTGCAGGGATCACATGTAACAAAAATGGCATACCATTCGATACAGAGAAGCCTATGATTACTTCTGGTATCCGTTTAGGTACGCCAGCTGGAACCAGTCGTGGTTTTGGCACTGAAGAATTCAAACTTATCGGTGAATGGATCGGTGATGTACTTGATGGCTTAGTTGAGAGCCCTGAAGGCAACGCTGAAGTTGAGCAACGTGTTCGCAAACAAGTTAAAGAGCTTTGCAAGCGCTTCCCTCTTTACCGTTAAACCGTTTTTAAGATTTAAATTAAAACCTCATAAATTTTTGGAGAATAAGCAATGGACAATACACTAAAGTTTGCAGACAGCCACGAGTGGGTAAAAGACAACGGTGACGGTACTGTGACTATCGGTATTTCTGAGCACGCTCAAGAAATGCTAGGTGACGTTGTGTTTGTTGACCTGCCTGACACTGGAGACGAAATAGAAGCTGGTGAAAGCTTCTCTCTCGTTGAATCAGTGAAAGCAGCTTCTGATATCTACGCACCAATCTCTGGCGAAATCGTAGAAATCAACGAAGAATTAGAAGATAGCCCTGAGTTAATTAACGAAGAATCTTATGAAGGTGGCTGGATTGTTAAAGTGAAGATGTCTGATGCGTCTGAACTAAACAACCTTAAAGATGCGGAAGAATACCTAAGCTCTATCGAAGAAGATTAATAGGTAACCTCATTACGATAAAGCTGCTCTTGTGAGCAGCTTAATTTTAGGGGCTAGCTCACGGCTCCAGAGAGAAAGTAGAACATATCATGACTGAATTACTTCAAAGCCAATTACTGAAAGACCTGGGTACTCAAAACGAGTTTGTTGCTCGTCATAACGGCCCTAATAAAGCAGACCAGCAAAAAATGCTTGAAGCGATCAACGCGACTAGCTTAGACGCACTGATCGATGAAACGGTTCCTGCACAAATCCGTCTTGAAAAACCAATGACACTTGCTGCGCCACTGAGCGAAATGGACATGCTGACCTCTCTTAAGGAGATCGCGAACCTAAACCAAGTAAAACGTACTTTCATTGGCCAAGGCTACTACAACACATTCACTCCAAACGTTATTCTGCGTAACGTTTTAGAGAACCCAGGCTGGTACACAGCTTACACACCATACCAACCAGAGATTTCTCAAGGTCGTCTTGAAGCTCTACTAAATTACCAACAAATGGTAATGGATCTAACAGGTATGGAAATCGCGAACGCATCCCTTCTTGATGAAGCGACAGCGGCTGGCGAAGCAATGACACTGTGTAAGCGTGCTGGCAAAAGCAAGAGCAAAGTATTCTTCGTTGCTGACGATGTTCACCCTCAAACACTAGAAGTTGTTAAAACTCGTGCTGAGTACATCGGTTTTGAAGTAATGGTTGGCGCTCTTGAAACACTTCCTGAGCAAGACGTATTTGGTGCGCTTCTTCAATACCCGAGTACAACGGGTGAAGTTCGCGACTTAACAGACATCATTGCTAAAGCTCAAGCTAACAAAACACTGGTAACAGTTGCTACTGACCTACTTGCTTCAGCTCTACTCAAGCCAGCTGGCGAAATGGGCGCAGACGTAGTCATCGGTTCAGCGCAACGTTTCGGCGTTCCTATGGGTTACGGCGGTCCACACGCTGCATTCATGGGTACTCGTGAAAAGCATAAGCGTACAATGCCAGGTCGTGTAATCGGTGTATCTATCGATACTCACGGTAACCAAGCACTACGTATGGCAATGCAAACTCGTGAGCAACACATCCGCCGCGAGAAAGCGACATCGAACATCTGTACAGCTCAAGCACTTCTAGCAAACATGGCGTCTTTCTACGCGGTTTACCACGGTGCAGAAGGCCTACGCACTATTGCTCGTCGTACACACCACATGACAGCTATCCTAGCGGCTGGCCTGACTAAAGCGGGTTACGAGCTAACAAACAACAGCTTCTTCGATACCATCACGATCAACTCTGAAGAGAAGACAGATGCACTGTATGCGAAAGCACAAGCAGCAGACATCAACCTTCGCCTTCTCAAGGGTAAAATCGGTATCAGCTTAGATGAAACTACAACGATCGACGACGTGAACTCACTGTTTGCAATCTTCGACGTGAAAGAAGACGTTCAAGCACTATCTTCTGACATTGCATCAAACGAGTTTGCAGCAATTCCAGAAAACTGCCGTCGTGAATCAGAGTTCCTAACTCACCCAGTATTCAATACGCACCACAGCGAAACGCAAATGATGCGTTACCTAAAACAGCTTGAGAACAAAGACTTCTCACTAACGCACGGCATGATCCCACTGGGCAGCTGTACGATGAAGCTGAACGCTGCTGCTGAGATGATTCCAGTAACATGGCCTGAGTTTGGTTCAATTCACCCATTCGCACCTCTAGAGCAAGCAGCTGGTTACACAGCGCTAGCGAAAGATCTTAAAGAGAAGCTATGTGAAATCACTGGTTACGACGATTTCTCACTACAGCCTAACTCTGGTGCATCTGGCGAATACGCAGGTCTAATCGCAATTCAACGTTACCATGCAAGCCGCGGTGAAGCTCACCGTAACGTTTGTCTGATTCCAAGCTCTGCGCACGGTACTAACCCTGCAACAGCATCAATGGTTTCAATGAAGGTAGTGGTTGTTAAGTGTGATGAAGATGGCAACATCGATATGACAGACCTAGCAGCGAAAATTGAGAAGCACAAAGAAAACCTATCAAGCATCATGATCACTTACCCTTCTACGCACGGCGTATACGAAGAGCAAGTGAAAGAAGTGTGTGAACAAGTACACGCAGCGGGCGGTCAGGTTTACCTAGACGGCGCGAACATGAACGCTCAAGTAGGCTTAACTTCACCTGGCTTCATCGGTTCAGACGTATCTCACTTGAACCTGCACAAAACATTCTGTATCCCACACGGTGGTGGCGGTCCGGGTATGGGTCCTATCGGCGTTAAATCGCACCTAGCACCTTTCCTACCAGGTCATATCGAAAACGGTGTACAAGGTTCTGACTACGCGGTATCAGCAGCAGATTTAGGTAGTGCTTCAATCCTACCTATCTCTTGGGCTTACATCGCAATGATGGGCGAACCTGGCCTAACAGACGCGACTAAAGTTGCGATCCTGAACGCGAACTACGTGATGGAAAAACTACGTCCTCACTACCCTGTTCTTTACCGTGGCACTAACGGCCGCGTAGCACACGAATGTATTATCGATATTCGTCCGCTTAAAGAAGACACAGGTATCAGCGAAGAAGATATTGCTAAGCGTCTAATGGACTTCGGTTTCCACGCTCCTACGATGTCTTTCCCAGTAGCGGGCACACTAATGGTAGAGCCAACTGAATCAGAAGATTTAGAAGAGCTAGACCGTTTCTGTGAAGCGATGATCGCAATCCGTCACGAAATGGCAGCTGTGAAAGCGGGTGAATGGCCACTAGACAACAACCCTCTAGTGAACGCACCGCACACACAAGTTGACCTTTCAGGCGCAGAATGGGATCGCCCTTACTCTCGCGAACTGGCTTGCTTCCCATCGAAAGCAACTAAGAACTCGAAGTACTGGCCAACAGTTAACCGTGTAGACAACGTATACGGCGACCGTAACCTAATCTGTTCTTGCCCAAGCATCGATAACTACGAAGACTAATTCGTAGCGGCGCTAAGCAGCGAAACATAACAAAGGCGAACCAAACGGTTCGCCTTTTTGTTTTCCGAAATTCACGGTAAACAAATGCATTGACCTTACCGTAAGGGAAAGGTTTAAGGTTGATCTAAACCAACATTGAATTAGGAAATGATTATGGGATGTTGTAACAAAGCGCCAAAAGGTGGAGCCCCTCTTGGCCTGCTTCTAAAAGTCACGCTTGGGATTGGGTTATTTGTGTTTCTGCTGGCGTTGTGGCAGTAGAAGCTAATGTAACTAGGTTTGAATCTAAGAAGTGATGGTTAAGTAAGGGGTAGATAGCGCCAAATTGCTATTGGCGCCATAGTCGTTTGTTATAAGTACAGTTTCTACGTTACTTGATTTGAACTGAGCACTTTAGCTAAGTGTTCAGAGTAGTCGATGACAGCTTTCAAGATAAGAGTTGTTACACCAAACTCATGTTGTTCAATCTCAAATATGTCGATCATACCAATTAACTGTGAGTCGCTATATTGATTCGCGCTGTACATTAGCTTCAAGCTTTCAAGAGATAGGTTCGAAATAAATTTAACAGTCACATCAAATTCACCATACTTGTCAACGAGTGTCCTAACTTTCATTGATTTCTGACTTAGTTCACTGTTCGAAATGTGAACATTATAGTTTCTTAACAACTTTATCATGTGAAGAATAGGGTTCTTAGATTTATATATAGCAAACTCCGCATTGCTCAACGTCGGATATAGTTGTTTCAATAAATCTTCAAGACCAACAAATTCACATAAAGCTGACCGTATATGAGTCGCTTCCTTTGCACTCAAAGGTATACACTTTTTTACTGGCTCACCAGATACCATCGAACAATGGTAAATGACACTGCAAACTCGATCATAGACATCTGGAAAATCTACCAACCCTTTTGCTGGCTCAGGGGTCAATAAGTACCCATGTTCAACTTTTGTAGCAAGATTAAAATCTAATTTCATACTGAGAACTCAACGTACTTATAACGCCCAATTAAGGTGTGAGCCACGCTACCACTAAACTAGACTTAGACACCGTAATCACTGAACTTGACCCAAACCAAAAATGCCAAGCGTGGGGAGTCACTCTTAAATTGTTTGTTATAACGTTTCAAAATCCAAGCGCAAATCTAATAAGTCGCTTGTTGCATGAAGTTCAAACACAATTTGTGTGCAACCTACCGTACCTGTTTTGTGAGTAGCTGTATCTTTACACATCTCATACGCGACAAAATTTAGGTTTTTGCAAGCATTAAGTAAATCTACTTCACGAGGAAGCTTCAGCAAGCGTGCCACTTTTGAATAAAATGGGATTGCTTCTTTTTTTGATAAAATTGTAGATATTATCTGGCGCAGCTCATTTTGATCATCTAGAGAAGCGTTTGCATTAGTAATTTTTGCACGATTTCTTAGGCAAAATGCTGACAGTGAACCAAGAGCCTCTTTAAAGGAAACTATCGGTTCTAGCACTAATTTCAAAACAAACTGTCCCAAAACAAAAACTAAGAAACCTGAAACTACTGTAAGTAAAACTGACACTTTAAACCCTCTAAGTTATAACAGCTATTAGATAGAAAATTCTGCATTTAAATATAGAATATTTCTATCTAGTTTCTTATGCCATCAATTGTACTAAATTTGGTTCATCTATAACAGTGACTTATGATGTGCGCATTGAAATTCAACAAGCAAATATAGAAACTTTCTATCTAGTATGATTCACATTAAAATCATCAGGTTATGTACATAGAAACAGTATCTAACACCATGTAAATCTGGCGTTCTTCCAGAGCAAATTAGCCCCTATAAATCCAATGCTTGACCCTATACGGTAAGGTGTTTATATTGTCGCCCGCCCAACGGGCACATCCTAAAATACACACCGGCCATCCTGCCATCATTCGTGTATTTATATTGGTGTTGTGAACTTCCATGCTAACGAAATTTCGTCCTTTTACTCGTGAATCGGGTGCGCTTATGCATCTTTCGATTCCAATCATTTTGACTCAAATAGCTACCCAAGCCATGGGATTTGTCGATACGACAATGGCTGGCCAAGTAAGCCCTGCCGATCTCGCCGCTATTGCACTTGGCACTAGCCTTTGGATCCCAGTGTTACTGCTACTGCGTGGCGTGATTATGGCGTTAACGCCTGTTGTCGCTTACCACCGCGGCGCACGTGACTTTCAAAGTATCTCTGTTGAATTCTTCCAGATGGTTTGGTTGGCATTAATTTCTAGCGTATTACTCATCGCTTATTTGGTGAGTGCAAAACCGATCTTAGAATGGATTGGTGTAGCCGCTGAGATCATTCCAATTGGCAGTGACTATGCGTTCGCCCTAGCCTTTGGTGTACCGGGTATTGCTCTGTTCTACACCTTAAACGGCTTCTGTGAGGGTATGAACAACACCAAAGTACCGATGATCATTTCGGTAATAGGTTTGCTGATTAATATTCCAGTCAACTACGTGCTTATTTACGGTAAGTTTGGCTTCCCTGAAATGGGCGCTGTGGGTTGTGGCTGGGCAACAAGCTTAGTGTATTGGTTAATGTCGGGAATGCTCTATTCCTACATTAAAGGTCATCACCACTACAAAACCATTATTAGTTTTGCAGACGCTAAACCAAAAGCAAAAGAGATGCTTCACCTTCTAAGATTAGGTTTACCTATCGGGATGAACATCGCGGTATGTGGCAGTATCTTTGCGGTAATCGCGTTGATGATTGGCCGTATTGGTGCAGAGAACGTGGCAGCCGCGCAAATTGCACTTAACATCTCGAGCCTGACTTACGTGATTCCTATGAGTATCTCATTTGGCATTACGATTCGTGTTGGACATGCACTAGGCGAGAAGGACGAACTAGGCGCAATTGAACGCAGCAAAGTCGGCATCTTGGTTGCGGCGTTGATTTCATTACTTTCAGTTGCGATGTTCCTTCTGTTCCCTGAGTGGATCATTAGGCTTTACACCACCGACCCTGCGATAAGCGCAACGGCAGCGGTATTGTTGACCTTTACAGCTATGTATCAATTCAGCGATGCATTGCAAACGTCTGCTAACGGCGCACTGCGTGGCTATAAAGACACTAAGATCCCGATGATCTTAGCTATCGCTTCATATTGGGGCTTGGCACTACCACTGGGCATGGTGTTGGGCTTAACAGACCACATTGTACCTGCAATGGGTGAAGAAGGCTTTTGGATTGGTATCCTAACGGGATTGAGCGTTTCAGCGACGCTGATGTTAATTCGCTTGCGATACGTGATTAAGAAGCGTGACTTGCCGCCAGCAGATGCAGCAATAGCAAACTAAGATAGACCATTAAGCTAATACAAAAAAGCGCGTTATTGCTACTCGGCAATAACGCGCTTTTTTATTGAATTTCTATAAGTCAGTTAATGTATTTGGGTTAACATTCGTCATTCACTACACGAACGGTGCATTCACAACCACCAGCAGGACATTCATTTCCGGTTACTCGCCCACCAAAAGAATCGTAAAGAACATAACAACCTTGGCGCGTTTCTAGATCCGCGTCAGTTATGTTCGTACTATCTAATTCAGCTTGGGTAAAATCGTAGTCATACCCGACCACAGTGTGTCGATTACCAAAATCAGAAGTTAAGCTGTCATCATCTGACAAAGTCATAAAGTCGATCATCGTCAATTTGTCGCCCGACTCTCCCCGGCTCTCTGGGCAAAGCGTTCCCCAATCAACCTCAACGCTACCGATACCAAAATCGATTACATAGTTACTCTGATCACCTGGATTTGATGCGTCAGGATCAAGCCCTGCGATAATAGCTTTAGAAGTCACCTGCGTGATCACGCCTTCCATCGCACCCGCAACACCTTCAAGTACTGCTTCTCTCGCTGACTCTTGAATATTGAGGAACCTCGGGGCTGTTGTAACGGCCAATACTCCAAGTATCACGATCACAATGATTAATTCCATTAAAGTAAATCCGTTTTTCTTCATAACACCCACATCAACTGACAACTACAGATACAATTACTGAATGAATTATCAATAACTATACATCGTGATGAGATGCGGGACACCTTATGTGTCGCGTCAGAGTTGTTGTTTAGTCGATTTTTAGACCTTGCGCATGAGAGGATGAAAATTAACGCCTTGTTGTCGCTGTCTTATTTGATCGCGTTGTTTTGAATGAGCTAAATTGTCACGATATTACACTGCAGGTACATTCTTCATTTCTGTTGCGCTCTATCGGAGTATCTGCGTCTGCATATCGCAAAAAAATAGCGCTCATGTATGACATAAGCGCTATTCAATAACTGGAGACTCACACATCTCTTAAAGAGGTATGTTGGGAAGTCTAGATTTTAAATGAACCAACATAACGATCGAGAACTTGTGACAACTCTGCCAGCTGCTGGCTTGATTGCTCTAACTTCTCACTTGCGCTCAAACCGTTTTTGACTGAGCTATTAACCGTATCCATGTTCATATTAATTTCATTCGCCACCGCTGATTGCTGCTCAGTTGCTGTGGCAACTTGAGTGTTAATATCGAGAATGGCCAAAACTTGTGTAGAAATTTTCTCCAAAGCTTGGCGAGCCATTTCTGTTTCAGTCGTACCGTCTTCAATTAAGCTCTTACTATTACTCATCGAGCTAACAGCGTTCTTAGCTTCGGTTTGAAGTTGGTTGATCATGTTGTCAATTTCATCGGTAGACTGCGCAGTTTTTGTCGCAAGATTACGAACTTCATCAGCAACGACAGCGAAGCCTCGGCCAGCCTCACCAGCACGCGCAGCTTCAATTGCAGCGTTTAGTGCAAGCAAGTTTGTTTGCTCAGAGATACCTCGAATAACGTCAAGAATCGTACCGATGGACTGTGTATTATCAGCAAGGCTCACGATGATGTCAGAAGCACTATTCATCTCTGCTTCAAGATTCAAAATTGAAGTCGACGTTTTTTCGATTGTCTTATGACCTTCTTGAGTTTCACTCGCAGCCATATTTGCCGCACTGGCCGCACTGGCCGCGCTAGATGCAATTTCATTGACCGTGGCAATCATTTCATTCATAGACGTCACGACCAACATAGTTTGTTCGTTCTGTTCTTGTCCTCTTTGCAATGCTTGCTGCGATTGCTCACGAAGACCAATAGCGGTGCTATTTAATTCAACACCCGTATTCACCGTTTGGGTAATTATCTCGTGGACCTTACCAACAAACACATTGAAAGCCGTTGAGATTTGAGCAACTTCATCATTCCCTTTGATCGGCAGACGTACTGATAGATCGCCATCACCTTCAGAAATATCTCGTAGTGTGTTTTTTAGTACCAAGAGAGGCTGCATCAGTTTGTTCAGAAGAAACGATAGAACAACGAGACAAACAACAAAAATGAAAACCATCGAAGCGAGCTGATAGCTAATAATGCCATTCGTTGCTTGGCTAACCTCTGTGATAGGGATACCGATATCAAAAGTACCGTACAGCTCACCGTTGACGTAGATAGGTGCCATGATGTCAAACACCCACACTTGTTGAACATCTGCGTACCACTTCGAATACTGTTGTACGCCTTTGGTTGCACCTTCAACGGTATAACTATCTTCATAAACTTTATTGAGCTTATTTTTATCGCTGTGTGCGATAGCACTTACGTTGCTATCAATAACAATGGCATAAGTCACATCAGATCGCTGTTTCAGTTCACCCACCAGCTTTTGTAAATCTTGAACTGGGTTGTCCGAATTCTCTAAGATATACCCAGCGTTCCCAGCCAAGAACTCAGCTTGAACTTGAGATTTGTTCAATATTATCTCATCAATTTTTTCGCTTGAGATGAAATAAGTTGACGCCATACTCGCAGCGACGGCAATGCCAAACATTATAAAAACGGCAAATAGGATTGTTTTCTTCATTTCGGTTGTCTCGACGCAAGTTTGTTAAAATTTCTCTAAAGGTTTCAAAAAATGAAACCAAAGCTCGCACGTTTTCTCTCGTGTTCAAGCTCACCACTATTCCTTTATCTGTTAAAAGCCCGATAACTTTAGCTGAAGAATATAAAAAATATATGCTGATCACATTTGTGCAACACGAAAAATCATTCAAAAAAGTCAATTAATTGGAAATCAAGTAGTTGGATATCAAGTTAAAGGGAAGAAATATCGCTTAATAAATAAGTGCAAAAACACCCGTTAATGTAGCGTCAGTTCAGGTAGGAACAACATAATCAAATCACATAGACAGCCCAATAAGAGCCTTCCTTGATGCGTTGCGATGCAAAGACACTCTTCCCACTAATCGATTTCTAATAAAGATGTAACCCATTTTTGTAGCGGATCGTCATTATATCTCGGGTGCCAAGCGGCTATCACATCGAAACTCTCAGGCGATTGTTCCATTGGAAGTTTGACTAGGTTCAGCCCTTCTATCGCTCTGGATGGTAAGAAAGCAATCGAGTCAGTGGTGTTTAAATACATAGGTACAATCGAGAAACACGGGGCGGATACTACGACATTGCGCTTTAATCCGAACTTCCCAAACCATTCGTCAATCGACCCTTTAAAGTTTGGACGTGATGGTGACGCAATTATGGTTGGATAACTTGCAACCTCTTCTAATGAAGGCGTGGTTTGTGCGATAGATGAATGAGGTGAAGTAACACACACATGGTTCTCTTCAAACAGCTTAATGACTTTATAACTATCTGGAATGTAATCAGGGAATGCGATGGCTAAGTTCACCTTACCGCTTTCCATTAGCTCCTGCAGATTATCGATTTCGAAGTCACGCACAATCAACTTTAACTTTGGCGCTTGCTCCCTTAGCTTTGCAATTAAGCTTGGTAGGATGATCTGCTGGGCATAATCCGTCGCCGCAATCACAAACGTCCCGTTAGCTTTCTCCGGCACAAAGTTGGTCTTTGATAACAACAAATTGAAATCGATAAGTAAACGATCCACTCCTATCGATAGCTCTTGTGCAAACGTCGTCGGGACAAAGCCATTAGTTTTCCTTACAAATAACCTATCGTCGAACACTTCTCTTAGTTTCTTCAAATGCTCACTAACAGCTTGCTGAGTCAGCCCCAATTGATTGGCGGCTTTGGATGCGTTCTCTTCACGTATTAGCGCTTGGAAAACCCTGAGTTGCTTTATGTCTAATCGGTCTAATTTGCTCAAACTTACCTACCGCTCTGAAATTGGATTCTTTGTGAGTGTAACACTGCACAAGAAAAACCAGTAACACTCACAATTAAGCTTTGTTTCTACTTGTTTAGTTATTTGGTTAAAGTTCTTCCATCGAAACGAAACACATACAGATCGGAGAACAACATGAAAACAATCATTCTAATTGGCGCACGTGGCAAGATGGGTCAAGCAGCATTAATGGGCTTAGGCAATCATAACGTTATCACTGCGGGTCGCTCTGGCGATGTAGACCATATTGTTGACATCACTGACCCACAATCAATTGAAGCGCTGTACAAGAACGTTGGACACTTTGATGCGGTTGTGAACACCGTTGGCCTCTGCGAATACAATACCTTTGCGGATATGACGGAAGAACAGTGGATGACCACGGTAATGAGCAAGATGATGGGACAAATTAACCTTGTTCGTATCGGCCAAAAGTACATCGCTGACGGTGGTTCATTTACGCTGATTAGTGGCATATTGAACGTTAAACCAATCCCTTTTGCAATTGCCGACGCAACCACCAGCGGTGCGATAGACACCTTCGTAAAGTGTGTCGCTTATGAAATGCCAAGAAATACTCGTATCAATGTCATTAACCCGACCGTTCTTGCTGAAGCATGGGATGTTTACGGTGAAATGATGCCAGGCTTTGAACCTGTACCAAGCAAATTAGTAGGCAAAGCCTTCGAGCGTTCAGTCGATGGCTTCCTTACTGGTGAAGTAATTTTCGTAGACGCTTAGATCTCGTCAGTAAACGTTTTTGTAAGCGCTAGATTTTTATGAAAATTGCTTTGATCGATACCTAATAATCCGTCTATGTCTAATAAAAAAGGCGAACCATTTGGTTCGCCTTCTTGTATGAAAATCGTGCTTAAAAAGTCATGTTTATCGATTTATCGCCAAATATGATCCAGCCGCAATCATTATTCCACCTGCACTTTGGTTTAATCTTTTATGTGCGCGTGGCGTTTTAAGTAAACTTGCCATTCTGCCCGCCCCCATTGCAATTAGCATTAAACCGGACATCAGAGCAACAGATGCTAAAACAGAAACCAAGACGATATCTTGTGAACGCAAAACCGTTAGATCAACGAAAGTTGGCAAGAACGAAATATAGAACAAAATTACTTTGGGATTTGATGCCGAAATTAAAAACCCTTGCGCAAAACTGGCGAGTTCTGATTTCTGACTTTGCTTGGCCGCGAGCTCCGCTGAACCTTGCACTTCAGGTAGGCTCTTAAACATCTTGTAGCCTAAGTAAATCAAATAAGCGGCACCAACGTAGCGAATCACCTCGAAAGAAAACGACCAATTCTCAGCAATCGTCGCGAGACCAAAACAGGCAAGCGTAAGATAAATAAGATCACTGCATATCATTCCTAACGAAAGAGTGATGCATTTTCGCCATCCCTGAACCATGCCACGAGCTAAAATGGCAAAGACTCCAGGTCCTGGAGTGATACCAAATATAAACATGGCAATAAAGAATGTAACTGCACCTTCCAATGACATCGGCTTGTCCTTACTTATAAGTCAGCATGATTGATCCAGAACGTACCATGCAGCCTTGATTCTGGTAAAGAACGTTTTTGACTAACAACGATTCGCGCTGCGCATGTTTTGAATAAGTGTCACACGTAATTTACCCAGTAAGCATGTCTAGTAAGCAAGAACCAAGGTATTTTTCGTTAAGACATAAAAAGGCAAACCTAGTGGCTCGCCTTTGAAAAATATTGATTACAAATCAACGTGACAAGATTAGTTCGCTATTGGTGACAACAACTCTGGGTTTACAACTATGTTTCTCACTCCATGCGCGTGATCTTCGTTGAAGTCATTGCCTTCACACCAGCTGCCAACCGTCGCAATGTTTACTTTCGCTACTTGTGGTCTCACGCTCCATGTTACTTGGAACGGCGAACCTTGTTCATTATAGCCAGGGCCCGTTGTAGAGCCTGCGTATTGAATAGCTGACCCCGTATTTTGTGGAATATTTGGAGCTTGGTTTAAACCGTTGACTTTAGAGTGCTTCGCTAATGCTTCGAAGTCGAGAGCTTTGCCGTCATTGACTAGCACGAAAACTTGGGTTTCTACACGCAGCTGCGGGTTGGTAATTGCATTATTAAAACAAGCGCCCAATGTTTCACCCGGTTCAACTTGCGCCGTTGAATATACGTAATGCACCTCAATAGTATCTCCCGAGTGAAGAGAACCATGGTCACTTGGACAAACCTTTTGATCGAATGGTTTAAGTTCAGCCGCACTTAGCTTACCTGTGTATTTGAAACCACTTTGGAAGCCCTTACCATCACCGTTGCCGGCGTATTGAGTAAACTCTCCACCTTTGTGCTCAGCGTTTTTGTGGAAGTGAATATTACACAAGTTCATTGCGGTAGAATCTGGTGCATCCGAAAACAAACGTGCGTTGGTCCCCTTTAAAGACCCCAAATCACGAGGGGCTTGCGGACCGAAACCTTTCCCTTGAGTATTTTCGGACAGGTTCGCTCTTTGTTCAGCGATAACACTGTCTGCCACAGACTCATGACTCGCATCTGATGCGTTCGCTTGAGCTGACAACATCACCATCGCGACACTTAAAAATAGACTCTTATTCTTCATATCTCTTCCCTAGAATATTGATAACTAAACCCAAATACACGTTACAGCAAAGATTTTACTATGCTCACCAATGAATATAAGGGTTGTCTCTGTAAGATTAGATTTCATTGCTTAATTAGGGAGGAATATTAGAACCCTTGATGCATATAACAAGTCAAGTGCAGCAAATTCCGCGAGTCCCTTCCATAACGAATAAATTCCTACTTTCGTTGACGGTCTCGTGACTCAAACTCGTAGAACACTGGTTGACGAAAACCAATTAGAGCAATGAAAAAGAATGGTAAGATCTAAAAAGCGAACCCATGGCTCGCTTTCATCGTTTGATTTGTTCTGTAGAGTTGGAGCTAATGTGTAACCGCTACCCGTGACCTGTAGCAAATATCCCAAATGTCATGACGTTCAATGCGTCTGTCACGCCTTCTAGAGATTTAATCACTTTCTGGGTCGGTGTGTTATTGCGCAAAAAGTAACTTCCGATACCTTTTTCACTTCCAGCTTCAACACTATCTTCTGAGGCCAGTTTCGCATCGGCTTGAGAGTTTTCGACAGATTCAGCTTCTGTATTTGTATTTGAATTAGAGTCTTGCTTTGAGTCAGACTGCGTGTTGGAGTCTAAAGTCACATTAGAATCGTGGCTAGCTACCTCGTCATGTAAAAGCGCAACACTTGTGTCAGCATGTATCTTTATGACATCGAGATGACTTTCTTCCTCTACTACACCTTTTGACACAGTATCTTCGTTGCTCAGAGCCTTGTCTTCGAGCTTGTTATTACTCGCAGTCGAACAAGCAGTTAAGAAAAACAGGCTAACGATGAATGTGGTTAAGTTTCTCACCATAATGACAACGCATGAATCAATAAAACATTGTTCGATTGTATTTTATTTAGTTGACGACATCCAGTGATAAGACAAGTAAATATGAAAAGTCCGCTTTCGAAAGAGTATACGGGTTTAGTGCTCATTATTAAGCTTAATAATGAGAGTCCTCAATCAGATTGCTTTCAGGATCTTCGAGCTTACCAAGTGTATAGGTAATTAAATCGTCGTCTCCAACCTTGAATACCCAAACATTGTCGCCTTTGATAAACTGAAATTCGCTGTTAGATTCATTCGGTTCCAATGTTGCAATAAATTCCGATAATTCAGGGTCATTGATAATAAAGCGCCCATCTGATGTGTTGCTATCTAGGTTGTTGTTCACTTCAATCTTTTTAGTTGAGGCAGGAAGAATGTCGGGTAACCAACCTCTATCAAATAATCGCTCTTTTTTGGCTTGCGCATAAGTCGCATATTCACTCCTAACGACATCTGAACAGCCAGACATTAAAGCCAGAACCGAAAATGAGATGGAGAGTAATGCCTTATTTTTCATTTAATTACCAACACTTGAAGATATGGCTTTGACAGTGTGCTTGGTCATATCAACATCAAGAACTAATCACAAAGGCGATTTTATAAATCAATCGCCCTCTTCATTCAAATCAATTGACTTTATTTACATATCAGTCGCTAGAATTACGGAACCTGCTAGTAAAAGCACTCATACCTTATCGATAATTTAAGCCCGTATGCTAAAGTATATTTAAACCGAATACCTCTCTCACATCGAACAATACCTTTTGCGTTCTTTCTCTGGAGACTTGGGTGCCACTGCGTAAAATATCGATGAGTTGCGCTTTGTCATTCAGCAACTCAGATCTTCTTTCGCGAATCGGACGAAGCATTTCTTGCAAGCACTCCTCCAATACTTTTTTGGTTTGACCATCGCCCAGCCCACCTTTTTGATAATGCTCTTTTAGTTGACTGACATAATTAGCGTCTGCGTGAAAAGCATCAAGATAAGTGAACACGATATTCCCTTCTACCTTGCCAGGGTCTTCAATTCGTAGGTGATTTGGGTCGGTATACATGGATTTAACGGCAGCTCTGATCTCTTTCTCTGTCGCACCCAAATTAATGGCGTTGCCCATCGATTTAGACATCTTACTTTTACCGTCAGTACTAGGGAGACGAGATGCATTACTGAGAAGTGGCCTGCATTCATTCAAGATTGGCTTACCCGCCAACGAATTCATTTTCCTCACTATCTCATTGGTTTGTTCTAACATCGGTAGTTGGTCATCGCCGACAGGTACTAAAGTTGCGTTGAAAGCGGTGATGTCTGCCGCCTGAGATATGGGATAAGTGAGAAAGCCTGCTGGAATTGAGCGTCCAAATGCTTTGTTTTGAATCTCGCTTTTGACCGTTGGATTACGTTCCAAACGAGCGATAGAAACAAGATTGCTGTAGAACATCGTGAGCTCAGCTAACACAGGCAGTTGTGATTGCAGACAAATCGTGGTCTTGGTCGGGTCGATACCCACCGCAAGATAGTCAGCGACTACATTGAGAATGTTGGAAGAAACCTTCGAGGGATTATGGGCATTGTCGGTAAGCCCTTGCATATCAGCGACCAAGATCGTTTGGTTGTGAATATGCTGCAAAGAGACTCTCTGTTTAAGTGAACCGACATAATGACCCAAATGCAAAGGCCCAGTTGCCCTATCCCCAGTCAGAATGATTTCAGGCTTGTTGGTATTGTTCTTACTGCCAGTATTATTGTTGCTGTCGATATGGCTTTTTGAGTTGGTATTCATGGTGTATCTCCAAGTTAAAAAGGCTACTGGAGATAAAAAGAGGCGACATTTTTGATGACATTCTTAGCTACCGTCCAGCAGCTAAAGAATGTAAGTATTCCGTGCTGCTCTATTGAGAGCACCACCAAAAGAAAATTGAAGTTGAAGTTGAAGTTGAAGCAGAATTAAATTTCATGGTTAAAACCTATCAACAATACAGACGAGCGACAACTGTTATTTACGCGCACCAGGAAAATAGGTCTTAAGATTAACAGGTTATAGGCTTAATCTTTACCGGAACACAGTTCAGTAATTCGGTCACACATGGCTTGATTGACCGTGAAGTGGGTGTTGAGAAATGCTAATTGGGCAAGTGCCGATTCAGCCGTGCGCTCGTAACCTTGTGTAAAGGTTGGTAGCAATTGAGCAAACTTAGGAAAGCGTGCTTCTAGCCTTCTATCCGACATAAACTCATCAACGAATTCAGGCTCAGATTGTTCAGTTTGATCCACAAGATCGATCAAACGATCGAGTGCGTAAGATTGAACGAACCGACTGCCCGACAGCTTTTCGCCTCGGTTATAACGAGACATGCCGACATAAAGATTGGTTAGTGCCTCACCAATGATCCACTCTTGAGAGTTTGCGTGTGCCTCCCCTTTTACTGGTGGAACACAACACTGCGTATCAAATTCAGGTTGCTGCCAAACAATGCGCCCTTCAGCAAATGGAATATGCGCTAACTCATGGGATTCAAACACCGCAAATTCGCAAAAGATTCCGTCAGCGTATAAGACTTTATAGCCATCGACGGTGTTTCTCACTGCGTAGTCGATTGGGTGAATATCAGATAGCCAATGCAAGCTGTCTAAGAAATACTGCTTATGTCCCGTTTGTACTATCGCGAAAAAATCGACATCTGAATACTGATCAAGTCGCTCCGTTTCAATACCTACGGAGCCCAATCCCAGTAAAGCATGAGCCTTACCCGATGCTTCCAAAGACTCCCCAATCGCATCTAAACGCTGGAGTAATTTTTCTGGTGTGTTTATGTGTCTTGTCTGCATCACTTTATCCGTTTGCATTGCTAAATCCCTATCAAGTTGAATGCCACTCAACCTAACTGATAGTTAGAACACCTAAGAAGCCTAATTTATAAAATATGTGTTTCGGATAACGATCTGCGCAAGTTATTGTTTGAATAACGACTGGATTTAGGAGTAACAAAGAGTGCGTTCAACCGATAAACAACACTCTTCTATCATGACTGATCTTTTTAAATGCTTATATTTGTAACAGCTAAGCATCAACAAACAGCGAGCTTATAAACGCTTTAGGGCTAAACCGACAATTTTTCCAAGTAAGCGGCCATTTCTTCTTTCGGCACCATGCCTCCGCCAGTTGCCCACACAAGATGCGTTGCATTCGCTAGCGTCGACTCATCAATTTGTAGACGAGCAAGGTATTCGCTATTTTGCTCAACATGAATCACGCCCGGCATGCCCGCGAGTGCTGAAGGCTCTAGTTGAATCCCCTCGGCTTGATTCAGTTCACTTAGTAATTGATACATGTGCTCGTCGGTTAATGTGTAGTAACCATCAAGCAAACGCTCCATCGCACGACCAACAAAGCCAGAAGCACGCCCCACCGCTAAACCGTCTGCAGCAGTTAGATTGTCTATCCCCAGATCTTGCACTGCGATCTCATCATGCAAACCCGAGTGAACACCGAGCAACATGCAAGGCGAATGAGTCGGCTCAGCAAAAATACAGTGCACGTGATCACCAAAAGCCATTTTCAATCCAAATGCGACACCACCGGGGCCACCACCTACTCCACATGGCAAGTAAACAAACAAAGGATGCTGTTCATTAACCACAATCCCCTGTAACTCGAATTGCTGCTTAAGCCTTTCTCCTGCGACAGAGTAACCAAGGAACAGTGTTTGTGAGTTTTCATCATCAATGAAAAAGCATCGAGGATCTTGTTCTGCCTCTTTCCGTCCTTGTTCTACTGCAACGCCATAATCTTGTTGATACTCGACTACGTTAACACCGTGCTCTCGCAGTTTACTTTTCTTCCAAGCTCTCGCGTCTGCCGACATGTGAACAGAGACCGTAAAGCCCAATTTGGCACTCATGATACCGATCGACATACCTAGGTTACCCGTTGAACCTACCGCAATGCTGTATTGTTGGAAGAAGTTACGAAACTCAGGTTCGAGCAACTTACTGTAGTCATCGCTCTCACACAGTAACCCGGCTTCAATCGCAAGCTTCTCGGCATGCGTTAGTACTTCATAAATACCTCCGCGCGCTTTGATTGAACCTGAAATCGGCAAATGGCTGTCTTTCTTCATCATCAAACGCCCTTTTATTGGCTGCTGATAATGAGTTTCTAATGCCAACTTCATTGCAGGGATATCGATAAGCTCAGATTCGATGATGCCATTCGTCACATGAGTTTCAGGAAATGCCTTCGCCAGATAAGGGGCAAACCTTTGTAACCTCAAACTCGCATCATGAATATCTTGCTCGCCCAATCCCACATAAGGTAAACCGCGCTCCAGAGTCGTCACATTTGGGTTAAACCAAACCACTTCTTCCAATGCAATCACTTGTTGAAGTAATGGGAAATGTGAGATGAGTTTATCGATATTCAATTCAGTCATGGGTGACCTTCTCTGGTAAAGCGCGTACTGCGCACGTTCAATCATTAGTAAACCTATTTAAACGGTATTTGTGTAATCATTCAATGACCTGTAGGCTAGCTTTTCTTCTCATAAGCAAACAGTAGAACAACCTATGAGCGTCTCTCTTCGTAATAGCATTTTCGTCATGTTAGGGATTCTATTTCTAGCACTTAACCTGCGTGGGCCTTTTACGAGCTTAGCTCCTGTGCTTTCTCAGGTTATGGAAGGCCTCAACCTTACGTCGTCGGCTGCTGGCTTCTTAACAGCTTTGCCACTGTTAACTTTTGCCTTATTTTCACCATTAGTCACCAAAATATCCGAACGAATTGGTCTAGAACCAAGCTTGCTCTTAGGCTTAGTTTTGATCACTACGGGTATTACACTGCGTTCTTTTGGAGCAATTCCGACGTTATACATCGGCACAGTAATGATTGGACTTGGTATCGCGATTGGTAATGTGTTGTTGCCCGTAGTAGTGAAAATTAGCTTCCCTACTCGTATTGCGACAGTCACTTCTTTGTACATTTTTACGATGGGCATCGGTTCGACGTTAGGCTCAAGTTTGATGGTGCCGTTTTCGAATCTAACCTTATTCACGATTACGGGTTGGCAATTAGCACTGTTAATGAACCTAATATTCCCAATATTAGCTTTGATGATTTGGTTGCCTAAGATCAGAAAGCGCTCTTCTTCAGCAACCAATAACAAGTATCAAGAAAAGCCTATTCCGATGCAGAAGATGATCAAGAGTAGCGTTGCATGGCAAGTGACACTAGCTCTTGGGCTTAACTCATTTACCTTCTATTCTTTGGCAGGCTGGCTTCCACAGATCTTGAACGACCTTGGCTACAGCGAAATCGACGCGGGCTACATTTATGGATTTCTACAATTTTCGACCATGGTTCCGGGATTGCTGTTACTGCCGTTCTTAGGTAAAAGCGATAACCAACAATGGCTCATCACGCTTTGTACTTCGAGTGTATTTCTTGGATTAATTGGGCTGTTGTATTTGCCTGAGTTTGCAATCTTTTGGGTGGGACTCTTTGGATTAGCCAACTGCTCTACGTTTATTATCGCGCTCTCTTTTGTTGGCCTGAGAACATCGAATAGCAGTCAAGCGGCTTCGTTGTCTGGTATGGCTCAAGGAATTGGTTATGCTTTAGCGGCAACAGGCCCAACGCTAGTGGGTAAGCTTCATGCTCAAACCGATTCTTGGAGTGTTCCCATTCTGCTGATCGCATCTGTTGCTTTCGCGTGCACGATTTTTGCGGCATTGGCAGCACGAGATAAGAAAGTGAGCGTTTAGGACAAACCGAATGGTTATGGCGTCGCGACTTTATTGCTCGCGACTCTATTGCTGACGACTGTCTTGATGTATTCGCTTGGCGACAAACCAAATTTGCCTTTAAAGCGCTGACTAAAACGACCTTCTGATTGGTAACCGCAAGATTGAGCCAACACAGCAACATTCTGCTGTCCGTTTTGCATCAGATAAAGCGCATGACTCAACCGAACTTCAGCCAGTACCTCACGATATTGCATTCCTTCAAGTTTCAATTTACGGATAAGCGTGGCACGGCTCATCGCAAAGCGTTCCGCTACCGACTCTAGCGGATGTTTCTCATCAGGTGAATGAGAAAGGTAATGACTGAGCTTTTGGCTAAACGAAACGTTGGCACTGGCAAACAATCGATGCAATACCCCTTTTTCGGCTAATTGCTGGTATAAGCCCTGCAACCAAAACTGTTGGGTCTCTTTACTCATGCTTTGTCTATCAAAAGAAAACAGAGCGTTGAGTGAGTCTTGTAAGCTTCTGTCCGCTTGTACTGTCGGCAGCCCCAGATCATTCGAGCGTTCCTCACTTAAATCAAGCATCCCTTGAGAAGGTTGGAATTGAAAGCTGAATACTCGCGACAAGAAACGTCCTTTGTGAGGCATATTCTCAAAACTTAATGACGCTGATGCCTCACACAACAGCAGCTCAGAATGTGAGATTTCTGCAGCTGAATCTTTCCAAAACAGGCGCTTACTGCCTGTAATGATCTGAATGATACTAGGATATAGAATCCTCACATTACGCAGCTTTTGTAACTGCTCTGCACGAAAGATCGTCACTTGATATTGATGATTCATCTCATCCCCTTGTTTACTTATTATCAACGACCAGCTATCGCATCAATAACTGGTCGCTTTATTAGCGTGTGTAAATTATCAACGTGTATAAAGCTATTAACGTGTATAAAGCTATTAACGTGTATAAGTTGCCGTCAGTTTCGCTTTGTCTAGAGCCATGCTGTTCAACGTGAATCCAACCACAGCCGACGGCGTGTTTTCGTCTAAGTTGAGCTTATCCGTTGGCAATGCCCAAACCGTGAACTGGTAGCGGTGCATGCCATCTTTTTCAGGAGGACAAGCGCCACCGAAACCTACCGTTCCATAATCTATGCGGCCTTCTTTGCCACCCATTTTAGAGATGTCGACACCACGAGGTAGCTCGCTCACTGTTGCTGGAATATCAAACGCTACCCAGTGCCAGAAACCACTTTCAGTCGGAGCATCTGGATCATAAGCCGTGATTGCAAAGCTTTTGGTTCCTGCTGGAGCATCTTTCCACATCAATTGTGGTGATAGGTTATCGCCGTTACAACCCCAACTTGAGTATTCAAACGTCTTCGCCATTGGGTGACCGTCTTGAATATCATTACTCGTTAATTCGAATGCCTGAGCCGAGCCAGCTGTTAAGATACTAAGTGCCAATACTGATTTAATGAGTGTTTTCATGGTGGTTCCTCTGATTAGGTATGAGTCCAGTATAGTCCCCTCCATCCGCCCGATAACGACAATAAGTACACAATTATCTAGTTTAACTCATTAAAATGATACTTACTGTACATTCCATTTTTCTTTGCAAAATATTCCGTTTAACAGGCTCTATAACCTCACTTATCTCAACCACGATTTAACTAAAGCAAAAATCCACCTTTTGGCTTTCAAGCATCAATCCCTATCGAGACCTAATTCTCTCTATTTTTGTGCAAGAAAATTGGATACCGACCACAATTTCAAACACAGATATTTTCACATAAACCTCAAAAGTGATATCAATATCAATATTGACCGATAATAATACAAAAGAGATATTTTTGATGAATAAGACCCTACTCGCTTGCTACGCCCTTCTTGCTTTTTCTTCTGCGGCAACGGCTAATGTTCAGTTTTCGAACCCAGAAGGAGCTTTAGGCGAACCTTCTAATTACTCTCAATACCAAAATGTTTTGTCAGAATCTGAACTTCAAATTTCAGATCCTAACGGAAAGAAAGGCAACAAAGGCTATTTTGCACTCGATAATAACTACGACGGCATAGTGAACAACAATTTCTATGTCGACAAAGAAAGTGAAGCGCTAGTCTTTACCATGAAAAATGACCACCTGCGTAACGAGCTACGCGTTCAGGAGAACTTCCGCACAGACTTAGCAAATGAAACATACATATTGAGTTCGGAAGTGGAGATCATAAACCCTGAAGAGTCGATGAAGAACTCAGACTCTAAACAAGACGAGATTACTTTTCTACAAGTACACAACAAAGGCCTAGATAACCTCGGTACTCACAATGTCCCTCACCCTTTGCTGCGTGTTGTGTGGAAACGTGACAATAATGGTATTGAAGGGCATTTCTGGGCAATCGTTAAAAACAACGCTGTCATTTGTAAAGGAACGTTTGGTAAGAAGAACAAAGATAAGGAAATGTGCAAATCAGACGTAGCATATTCTCAGTTCGACTTAGGTAAAGCGCCAGAAGGCAAACCAACAGCATTTGACCTAATCGTTGGTGATAAGAAACTCATTGTTGACGTAAACGGTGAACGTAAAGTTGAGCAGGATATTGATTATTGGCGCCACCTATTAAGCTACTTCAAAGCTGGCGTATATAACCAATTTACAAATGGACAAAGTGAAGCTCACTTCTACAAGCTAGAGTACACAGAGAAAAAGAGCTAATTTAAAATTTGGCTTACAACCACATTGAGTCATCAGAAACAGAAAAACGGACTTGTTAGAAAGTTCGTTTTTCTGTGAGCGCTGTTAAGCATTGTTAATGAGTTAACCCGAATATCTAGATAGCTAGAGTTAAGCAGCCGATTACTTTTGTTGCTTCCAATACAATATGCCTTTATTCAGTTCTTTCGTTAACTCTATTTTGAAAGGCTGTTAATAGGTAATCGATAAAGACTTTCTTGCGTTTTGGCATCAACTGCCTGTCTGCATACACCAAACTCACGGATACCTCAGGCATGTCATACTCAGGCAATAGTCGTACTAATTTGCCTGTTTGAAAGTGATCTCGACAGATGAACTCCGGTAAAACGGCTATCCCCAACCCATCGACACAAGCAGTAAGGCAGGCTGTAATCGTGTTTACCCTCAACTGACACGGCAACTCTATCAAAATCGACTCTCCATCCTCCAGCTGCAAATGCCATTTAGGTAAGCGTGCTGCTTTGTTAACGACTTCAATCAACCTAAATGGTGACTTTAGATCTGTAGGAGTTTTGATATCACCAAACTGTTCTAAATATTCAGGACTCGCTACCAGTACACGTTTTGATGTTGTCAGATATCGAGAAACCAAACTTGAATCCACTAGCTCACCAATTTGCGCGTAAAGGTCGATACCTTCCGAAATGATATCAACTTCGCGATTCGTCAGCTCTAAATTCAATGTGACATTTGGATGTTCTTTCAAGAAACTGTGTATATATTTAGCCAACACTTGGTGACCTAGTTCGACGGGGAGTACCACATTTAAAGGGCCACGAATCAGATCTTGATTTGCGGATACTTCGAGTTCGGCTTGGCTCATGATTTCATGCATTTGAATACTTGATTGATAAAATCGTTCTCCCTCTGGTGTTAGCAGCAAACTTCTGGTCGATCGAGTGATCAACCTCACACCTAAATGCTGTTCTAACTCTGCCAATTTTCGGCTTACGGTCGACTTAGTCATGTTAAGTGTTTCAGCAGCCTGCGTAAAACTCCCACAATCAACAACTTGTGTAAAAACAGTTACAGCATTTAAGTCCATCACGTATTCCTAAAACTATCATTAATAAAATTTTTGCAACAGTGTTTCTCTTTTTTCCTATCTTATCAATTAATGATATTCATTTACAATTCGTTACATCTAAATAAAAACAAAATGAAAAAAAGAAATGACAGAGAAAAACAACGCTTCGCACACAGTAAGCAAAACAAGACGTAAAAAAGCTCCGCTTATTGCCACTGCGATCATGCTGTCATTGGGTTTAGCAGGCGCGGGATATTGGTACGGTTATGGTCAGTACTTTGAATCAACCGACAATGCCTACCTTCAAGGCGACATTACTAACATTAGCCCTAAAGTCTCAGGCTATATTGTAAAGTCTTACGTGAGTGACAACCAATCGGTAAAAGCTGGTGATTTGTTGGTGCAAATTGATGACCGTGATTACCAATCGGCTCTTGCTCAGGCCAGTGCCCATTTATCTGTCGTTCAATCCGATGTGAAAAACCTTGTAGCACAACAGACGTTACAACGTAGCAAAATAAACCAAGCTGAAAGCCGTGTTGATTCCGCACAAGCTGAATACGAACGTGCGACTCAACAAGTAGTTCGTTCTCGTAGCCTATTAAAACGCAATTACGCCTCTCAAGATGAAGTCGACAGCATGGTAGCACAACAAAAAGTGACCCAAGCCGATTTGGAAGAAGCAAAAGCTAATCTCGTTGCGACCAATGATCAGTTAATTGTAATTGCGAGTGAGATAGAGCAAGCCAATGCATCGGTAACAGAAGCTCAAGCACAAAGAGAACAAGCACAGTTAAACCTTGATTATACTAAAGTGTACGCTCCTACCGACGGTGTTATTGGTAAACGCAGTGTGCGTGAAGGTTTGTTGATTCAAGCTGGAGCACCGTTGATGAGTTTAGTGCCAAATAATCAAGTGTGGATTGAAGCCAACTTCAAAGAGACACAACTCAGTGGTATACACAAAGGTCAAACAGTTGAAGTAGAGCTAGACGCTTTTCCGGGTCAGCCGCTTGAGGGCGTGGTCGATAGCTTCTCCCCTGCTACTGGTGCTAAATTCGCGCTGCTTCCACCAGAGAATGCAACGGGTAACTTCACCAAGATTGTTCAACGTGTCCCAGTAAAAATTACGATTCCAGATCAGCAAGGGTTAAAAGGTCGTCTTCTTCCTGGTTTATCTGTGGTAGCGACCATAGACAAACGAGGCTAGACCATGAGCAACGCTGGTGTTGTCACCCAAACTAATGATGATCACGAGGTATCCACTCGCCATTGGATTGCCCTATTTGGCGGGCTAGTTGGCGCGTTCATGGCGATCTTAGATATTCAGATCACCAACTCGTCTCTTAAAGACATTCAAGGCGCACTATCTGCCACTTTGGATGAAAGCTCTTGGATCTCTACGTCTTACCTAGTTGCAGAGATGATCGCTATCCCACTCAGTGGTTGGCTTTCTAAAGCGCTCGGTAAACGCCGTTACATAACGTGGACGACGGCTATCTTCACCATTTCATCTTTGCTGTGTTCATTTTCTTGGAATATGACCTCGATGATCGTGTTCCGTGCGATGCAAGGCTTCAGTGGTGGTGCTTTAATCCCGCTCGCATTCTCATTGGTGATTCAGTTACTGCCGGTTAACAAACGGGCTGTGGGTATGGCATTGTTTGGTGTAACCGCGACCTTTGCTCCATCGATCGGCCCGACATTTGGTGGTTGGCTGACGGAGAACTTCTCTTGGCACTATATTTTCTACATCAACATTCCGCCAGCCCTACTCGTGATCACCATGATCCGCTATGGCTTAGACGATGAAAAACTCGATCTTGGTACCCTTAAAAAGGCCGATTGGTTTGGTATCGCCACCATGGCACTCGGATTGGGTTGCTTAGAAGTGGTGCTGGAAGAAGGTAACCGCGAGGAGTGGTTCAGCTCAAGTTTCATCATTGGCTTGAGTATTGTGTCGGCGGTGAGTCTGGTTTACTTCGTGATAAACGAACTCCAACACAAAAAGCCCTTGGTTAATTTGCGGCTATTGCGGGATGCTCAATTTGCCATGTCGTGTATCGCCTACCTGATTTTAGGAATGGCGTTACTCGGGTCCATTTATGTTTTGCCATTGTACTTAACACAAATACAACAGTATAACGCGATGGAAATTGGTCAGGTGCTCATGTGGATGGGGTTTCCACAGCTACTGATTTTCCCGATTGTACCTAAGCTCACACAGATAATTAAACCTAAATACCTAGTGACCTTCGGTTTCGCAATGTTTGGTTTAAGTTGTTACGTAAACACACACATGACAATCGATTTTGGTGGTCAGCAGCTGATTCTATCGATGGTTCTACGCGCGATTGGCAGCCCATTTATTATGGTTCCACTGTCTTTGGTTGCGATGAAGAACATCAGTAAAATGGATACACCTGATGCTTCGACCTTAACCAATGTGATGCGTAACTTAGGTGGTGCTTTTAGTATCGCGATTATTGCGACGCTACTTGATAATAAAACACGTGAGCATTTGGCTCATATTAAGGAATCACTGCCTTCTGTTAGTCAATTAGGTTGGCAAACACTCAAAGATCAACAAGCGTTCTTTATCCAATCAGGAAGCGATGCCGCAACAGCAATGCAACAAGCTCAGGCTAGCCTGTTAGGAACCATGCAACGTGACGCCGCAATCATGGCCTACAACGACGTATTCCTAATGATGACAGCGTTTTTGGCATTAGCTGCGGTTCTAATTTTGAACATGCGCGATTAAAAGTAAACTGGCCCATCATTCAGGTTTACCTAGCATAGAAACACGAAAGCCCGATACCGCACTCGTTA